>JAILMS010000039.1 GCA_024692385.1 Prevotella sp.
GATGGGAAGTGTGAACTTTACGGTCGGACCTACAAAGAAACCAGTGCGGCTCTTTACTGCGCCACCTGCATCGTCAACAGCCTCTTTTACAGATACATTTGACATGTTCAGACCAGCCTGGATACCCCAGCTAAACTGTGCTTTTGAAGGCATTGCAAAGGCAACGGCCATGAGCACTACAGCGAATAATTTTTTCATAATCGATTGTTTTAAAATGGTTTTCTACTAGTATCTGGGGACAAAAGTAAACAAATTATATGAAATATCCAACATTTTTGTCCATTATTTTAATGGCGCTGGCGTCGGACACTCATTCTGGCACTGCCAGAAGACGATGAACTGCTCTTAGCGGGCTTTGATTTCTTGACAGTAGCTTTGCTGCTGCGGGCAGAGGCCTGCTTAGCCTTGCTTCTCTTGGCAGCCTTTACGTCCTTGGGAGCGTTAGCTACAGAGTCGAGCGAATCCTTACGATGCTTGTCGCCAAAGATATTCTGCTCGAAAGCCTTTAGTTCAGCCTCTATGCGCTTCTGTTCGGCAGTAAGTTTGATGCTATCACCATCACATAACTGTGCCAGTGTCTTACCCAGCATGTTATTCGTCTTGTAGATGGTACCTTCGTAGCGGTTCAGCGTGAAGTAGTCTTCCATCGACATTGTGGCAGCATTGTTGAGGTTGCTGGTCATCACGGTCTGACGGCTGAGGTAGGGCGCCAAGTCAGAGTACTTCACCCAGAACAAGGGGTATTTAGATGCCTCATCACCAAAGTCGTCTTCACGAAGCATGACAGGGCAGAGGCTGAGCACCTTGCGATGGAATGATGAGTTGGCTTGATCGTAGTAAGCGCTCTCTTTGAGATAATAGAGCTTGACCTCAGCGGATGGGATGTCGCTATTATCTACATGCAACTTGCCGTTATTCTCCGTATAGAGGATATGGTAGTTGTCGAGCACTGTCTTTATCTGAACACGAGAAGAGTCATTGAAGACCTCATTACCATCCATACGGTACTCGTAGACGGGGATATAGCCGTTGAGTGCCAACTTAAAGATATAAGTAAAGAGGTTGACCTGACGGTCCATCGGCTCTACAGGATAGTAGAGACCACCATTGGCATCCTTGTTGAGGTCTATCTCACGGTAGATGTCACGACGCCATACCACATCCTCTGGCATATCAATAGCTGTGGGGAACATCAGACGAGCACGCATCGACATACCTTGGTTCTGCGACTGTGCACCCTTCTGCTGTGTCTGCTGTTGCTGACGGCTCTTCTTTGGCTGCGCCTGCGCTTCGCTAACGAATAGTGAACAGTGAACAGTGAATAGTATAGCTACCACTATCCAACGATTATTCATTATTCTATTTATAAACTGTTTCATATTTATTGTTATTTCGTTATTCACTTTTCGTTATTCACTAGGCCATAGGCCGCTACTTCACAATCACCTCCATTGCAGTCTTCAGCTTGCGTTGGATGCCATCAGGACCAACTACAACGACGCCAGAGATATAGAAGCGACGGTTGCGAGGCAGCTTGCGGAAGGTATCCTTCTGACGAGCAGAGAATCTGTCACCCTCACCAATCATTGGTATAGAGTTACCCATATTGTCATGGAATACGGTCTCAAACGAAACGACCTTGAAGCCGATATCAAGGATGCCATCGTCAATAGCAGCACCAATACCGTCGATGCTCAGCAGCTGTCCTTTTGACAAGCCACCGCCTCTATAGCGTACCGGTGAACCACTCTCATCCTTCATAGCAATGTATGGAGTGGGGTCGGGCAGGCGGCGCACACGGAACGTGAACTGTCCCATCTGCTGTGGACGACCTGTATTGGTAGAGGTAACGGTAATCGTTACGTTCTGACCGACGGCTGTAGGACGGGCAATATAGCGGCCAGGACCTACGGGTTGCAGGGTGCCACCTGTCATCGTAGCCTGTACCTTGTTGACAGGTACGCCAGGCACTGATACGCTCAGTGGGTTTGAATAACCTGCATAGAGCACGTTCATCAGGTCGGCTGATACTGTTGCCGATGGATCTACCACGGTGTATTTCTGCTCAAAGTCGCGCTTGATGATTTCTCCGTTGCCGTTCACCATCTGTATGTGACCAGCCAACGTGAAGTCGCCAGTGCGATTGGTAATCGTCTCATAGATACCGTTGGGCAGGTTTACCTCCTTGCCGCCAATGAATATCTGTGGTACCTGTGTGGTATCAACAGCAGCCATCACGATGTGTGCCGAGAACTTGTCACCACGCACGATGGTCTGTGAGTTAGGAATGACAAAGGCATTCAGGGCATTCACACGGATATCCTTCACATCGATGTTGCTAACCAGTGTATGCAGCACCTCACCCTCCGCATATCGTACGTCATTCTGCAGCTTAGAGAGCAGGGTGACAGCAGCAGCGGCAGGCATTGACTCAAACATATATTCCTGCCAGTTCTTGCCCATAGTATGAGCATTCTTGGGAATATCCGTTGTCAGGTTTGACGCAATCATCTGCTTCTGATGATAGTCGTTGACCATGGTGAGCATCTTGGCACGATAGTTATTGATGGCATTATAGAGCTCCTTGCCACGACCACGACTGGGCGACAGCATTACCTGATTGGCTGCTTCCAAGTCTTCCTTGTTACGCAGGTTGCGGGGATCACCATCCTTGCCGTCAGCTTCAATGGCGATGGCCACCTTCAGCTCTTCAGCCAGTTTGTAGAGCTTGTTGCTCATATCCTTTACCTGTTGCGACTTGTCGAACCACTGCTTCACCTTCTGCGGGTTCTTCTTCATCTGCTCGGCAAAGTCATCATATATGGCCTGATTCTCCTTAGTGGCATTTATCGTGGTGCGCTTCAGACTCTCTTCTACAATAGAGAAGCCGTTGAGCACCTCGTTAGAGACGTTCAATGCCAGCATCGCCATCAGTACCACGTACATCAGGTTGATCATCTTCTGGCGAGGAGATACCGGTCTTTTCTTAATTGCCATAGTTACCTATTACTTCTTCTTACATCTGGCTTCTCACCTGCATGGCTTCAATCATGCGAGCATAAATCTTGTTCAGCTCTACAATCTGTTCTGCCATGTGGCGTGTCTGCTCGTTAATCTCGTCGATGGTGCTAATTTGTTGTGAGGCACTCTTCAGCTGCATCTCATAGACGCGGCTGATACCTGTCAGCGTGCGGTTCAGATTCTCCATCTCCTCTGAGTCGCGTGTCAGGCGCTGGCTCTGGGCAGATACCTCCGACAGCATCTCAGTCAGGCGGTTCAGCTCATCAATATAATTAGTGGTGGCCTCCTTCAGCTCCTCGCCCATGCCAGGAACCTCAGGTTGCTGAGCGCCAGCCACAACAGCACCGCCAATGACACCACCGCCACCAGCAAAGCTGATAGAACCGCCTTCAACATGTTCAGCGGCTGCTGCTGCGTTAGCATTTCCACCGCCTATAGTGCCACCGCCATTAATCACGATGGTGCCGCCACCGGCTACACCGCCATTGACAACGGGATGAGGCTCAGCCGCATTCTCTCCGTCCATATGGATATCGAGATCCATGCCGTCGGCAGTCTTGTCGAACGGACGGTCGAAGGCAGAGATAAAGAACACGAAGACCTCCGTACCCATACCCAGGAACAGGAAGAAGTTGGCACCTGGCAGGTGGGTCAACTTAAACAATGTACCCAGGATGACGATAGAGGCACCCCATGAGTAGGCGTAGTTCAGGAAGGTCTGTCCTGCCACACTGTCCATCCACTTCTGCAAGCGGTAGACGAAATTCAGTTTGCTATACGTTGTCATTACTTCTTTCCTTTCTTTACTTTAACCTTGTCACTGGTAGTATTGGCCAACGAGCGTACGCAGCGGAAGCCGATATACGAGCGGGGCTGGTTCTGATATTCATAAGAGCGCCAAGCAGAGCGGATATAGCTCTCAGGATCTTTCCATGAGCCACCGCGTACCGACTTCTTCTTCAGACGGTAGGGGTCCTCCTTGGCAGCATTGTAGCGCAGCTGTGGATTGATGTCGTTCATGGCCTCTACGCCAGCCTCTGTATAGATGGTTGAACACCACTCGGCTACGTTACCAGCCATATCGTAGAGTCCATTGGTGTTAGCAGCATAGATGCCTGTGCGACTGGTTATCAGGTTGCCGTCCTTGGTGTAGTTACCATTGTCGGGCTTGAAGTTGGCATAGAAGCAGCCGTTGCCACTTGCCACATCCTGATTCTCCCAAGGGAACTCGTTCTGGTCTTTGCCGCGTGCAGCATATTCCCACTCTGCCTCTGTCGGCAGGCGATAGCGCTGTACATAGCGGGCGGCAGCACCCAGACCACGCAACAGGTATTCCGTACGCCAAGCACAGAAGGCATTGGCCTGCTCCCACGTCACACCGACTACGGGATAGTCGTTGTAGGCGGCATTAGAGAAGTAGTAGCGCATGTAGCTCTCATTCTCAGCGTTGGGGAAGTCGTTCACCCAGCAGGTGGTGTCGGGATAGATGTTTACGATATAAGTATTGAGAAAGTCCCAAGCACCCGTATATTCACGGTTGATGGTCTCGCGAACTATCTGACCCTCCTCATTGATATAGGCAGTATCCTTTGATATCCATATCTGCTCGTTGGGATTGGGGCGCACATCAGTATTCAGGATGCGCTCCTCGGGATTAGTGCGATACTTGCGCTTGGCAGCCTCTGCGTAGTCGTAGATTTCGTAGCGGTAGTTCATCTGGCGCCAGTCGAGCATCTTCTCGCCTGTTACGGGGTTTGTCACATACATGCTCTCAATGGCACGCTGCTCGTCCTCGTTAGGCTTGCGAGGCAGTGGCTTCTTCCAGTTCAGATGAGGCTTTACGGGCTCGCCGTTCTTGTCTTCCTCAATCTTGTACGTCTCATCACCGCCATAGGCAGGGTCTGCCAGACGTTCACGAAGAATACTGTCGCGCACGTAGCTTACAAACTGACGATACATTGAGTTCGTTACCTCGCGCTCGTCCATCCAGAAACCTTCTACTGAGATGTCACGCACGGGAGTCTGCTTGCCCCATAGCGAGTCGTGCTGATCGATACCCATACGCAGATGACCGCGCTTGATGAGTGTCATACCATAGGGTGCCGGCTCACTGAAGGAGTGGCCACTGACACCAGTCACCTCACCACCTGCCGATGTTGCCATCTTGCTGCCGAAACAGCCTGACAGCAGAATCGCCATCGTGGCGCTCAGTGCTATACTAAGTAATTTTTTCATATCTCAATTGTCAATTATCGATTTTCAACTTTCAACTTTCCACTTTCAGAGTATTCTTACACTTTGATGACGGTTGCGTCCCTTCTTCTGGAAGTTCAGGTCCGTCTGGTACCCCACAAACAGCTCATGTGATCCGTTGCCTATCTTCAGCACTGATGTATACATCTCGTAGCTGTAGCCGATGATGATGCCGTGGAAGAATCCACCGATGAGTGCTGTCACCGAATTAGAGGGGCTGTAGCCCACTCCGGCATACATCATTCTGTTCTCGTGCGTATATTTCAGGCGCGTCGTCACGTTCACTCGGTGAGTGGTACCGTCAGTATGTGCCAACACAGAGGGGTGTATTGATAACAACGGATTACGCAGCTGAATATTGTATCCGGCTGTCAAATAATATGCATTGCTGACATCCAGAATGGAGCGGTCGCCCAGTTCAATGGATGGCGCGGTGGCATGCAAGATAGAAACACCAGCATACCACTGACGATGAGTGTAATACAGTCCGGCAGACAGGTCGATAGCTACTCCGTTGGCATCAGTTTTTGAGAAGGCAGGGTCGTTGCTATTCTCCAAATCCAACTCGCTACCTCTGAACTTCTCGCTCAGCAGACCGCCTTGTACGCCGATGCTCAGTACACCACCCAGCAACGGCTGCTTAAAAGCATACTGTGCCATCAGTCGCTGGTGAGAGAACAGACCAATCTGATCGTTTACCAGCTGCACGCCTACTCCGTGGTAGTGTCTCATCAGATAGATAGGCATGTCGGCAGCGAAATGCATTGTTTTGGGGGCATTCTCAAAGCCCGTCAGCGTCATGGCATAGGCACCAGTCACGTTCAACTTCATCTGTTTGCCCACTGCAGCGGGGTTAAACGACGGTTCCATCGCCCAGTAGTGAGCGAAGGAAGGCTCTTGCTGGGCGCTAACACCTGTTACCACCAGCAACAGCAAGCAGATTATCGTTATTTTTTGCTTAAGCACGTTGATAATAACGATAATTACACCTTATTTATTGCATTGGAGGATACAAAATACCCCAGAATGCTGCTCGGAATACAACTGATAATGAAAAAAATATAGCTATTTAGGCATGCTAAATAGCTATACTTTGTGTATATGAGTAACTCTCTTCGTTATTTGAATACAAGTTCTTCGGTGGGGTAGAGATACCAGTCAGTGGCTGTCTCACTGTTTTCTGCCCATTCAGCGAAGGAGTGTCCTGGAGTCTGATAGGCTCCTGTCAGTTCGCCACCATAGCTTCTACCGATAACCTGCCACTCGTTGGGGTATTTGAAATCGCCAGGTACCAAGACGGCCCACGGCATGTTGCTACCGTATGCCTCAGCATAGCCGGCAGGCTTGGTGGGGTTGAGAACCTGTGCGGTCTTAAAGCCGTTCTGTACGGTATGTACCTCCCAGAAACCGCCATTGTATGGCTCTACGATGAAGACGTCGTAGAGGCTCTCGGCGAGCATCTCCTTAGCCTTCTCTGCATCCTTGAAGACAAGGGTGTAGGTGGCAACTACAGGGTCAACATATTGGTTGTTGTGCTCACCGGTATTGCGGATGATGGTGTTGTAGTAAGAACGCTGCACACCGCCATCGCTGGCCTTTTCGGGATTGATGGCCCAGTGGGCATCCTTAAAGAGCACGATAACCATGCTACCAGAAGCGTTGGTGCCATGATTCTCAGTAAGGAAGGTGTCACCGGTACCAATGTTGTTGTAGTCACCCAGACCTCTTCCTTCAGGTGATGAGAAACCATTGTCGACACGGTATTCTGTCAAGTCAGTACTCTTGATGTTGACCAGACGGATGCCTGCGCCGACAGTCTTGAGAGCACCAACGGCATCGAGGCTTACCTTGAGGGTCAGCGTCTTGTCGTCGAGCGAAGGAGTGACGGTGAGCACTACGTCGTTGAAGTCGTAGTCACCAGCATCGGGGAAGTTATCCTCGAAACAGTAACGCAGAGAAACTGGAGCCGATGGATGATCACCTGAGTCGGGATTACCATTGTAGGCAGCACCACAACCAGCATTCGTCAGCTTTATTTTGGCGCCATCGTATGCTGTCAGGGCTGCACCACCCTTGACATCAATATAGGGATACTGTCCAGACCAGCCATTGCTGAAGTGGTCGTTGGTGGCTACATAGAGGTTGCCACCATAAGTAACCTCATAACCCTGATTAGCACTGCCTGCCACAACTCGCTTGGCACGGAATACGGCAAAGTTGCCTGACGATGGACCGTAGATACCATAGTTGGCCTTGGTGGCATTCATGGTAGCTGTTTCTGTGACATCAAACATAGAACCCGCACCCATAAAGATATAGAAGGGACCGCCATTGGCTGCGTTCCAGCCTGTAGAGTAGTTCTTTGACCAGTTACCACCACCATTGAAATACTTGGTAACAACGCTGGAACCAGCATCCATCTTGAAGCTGGCATTGCCGCTATTATCGTAAAGATTGATATTGAAGTCTTCATCGACAATCATCTTACAGTTATTGATGACGTCATCACTACCTGCATTGTAGATGAAGTTGCCAGTATGATACTCACCATTGTTTACCCAAGCATTGTAGTTGCTGTTGACAAAGGTAGTACCACTGATGGTGGTCATGTTGTTGTTCTCGAACTTACCGCTACCAGCTGTATTCAAGTCGGTAGCCGTGATGGTACCGTTGTTTACGATGACAGACTGCTCATTTTCAACGGATATCTTGCTGGTAACAGTCACGGTGCCACCATTGACCAGCCAGCTATTGCTGTTGGTAGACAGCTTGTAGACGTCAAGAGTACCGTGATTGTAGATGTGTAAGCCATTGTTGAGCACCAGCTCTACACTATAGGGCGTAGCAATCTTGGCTCCTGGAGCCAAATAGATGTTACAGCCTGATTGTAGATTGCCGGCACTACCAGAACCTAAGACGAGCACAGCATTTTCTACCAGATAGATATCGGTGTTTTGTGCTACAGAGAAGCTGCGGTCAAGGAAGTAGTTGGTACCTTTAATATAAAGTGTACCACCACTGTTCTTGGAGCCATCCCAAGCGCCCCAAATGTTTACAGCTCCTGTCCATGATTCATCAAGATAGCTGACGCCACTGGCATAACCTCCCCACTGTTGAACTTCTGCAAAAGGCTTTACGCCAGCAGGTACATCAGCCAGGAACTTACTCTGGTCGGCATCCTCAGGGAACTGGAAACTGGGCTGTAGCGCACGCTTACGAGCCTGAGCAGTGTTTGTAGATATGTCGACATCCAGTTCGCCATCCTTGATGACTGCGGGATAGACAGACATATAGTTCTGTGAATCGAACAAGGTAACATAGGCATAGGCTTGAGCTAACGGATAGGTAACCTTCATGTTGAGTCTGCCACCATCCGCAATGCGTCCCTCACCCATCAGCTTTAGAGTTCCCTCGTAGCCAATAGGATTCTGATCGTAGATCTTTACCTGATAGGTGTCGCTTGTACCAGTATTAACAGTGATATTGGTATTGGCAACGCCCATTGTGGCCCATTTATGGGTAGGATCTACGTTCTCTATAACAAAGGCTTTCTTGATGAGGTTATCATAGGTCTCCTGGTCGAAAACGATGTCGTCCTTACATGCCGTTACTCCCAGGGACAGCAAAGCCATAGCAATCCAAAATAGTTTCTTCATGCGCATACTTTATTATAATAATATCGATATTCGGGTGCAAAGATAAGCAAAAAAATCCTAACTAGCACGTTTTTGTAGCAAAATATTTGATATTTAACGAAATAATCATTATCTTTGCCCTCAATATGGTACTAAATTATATCTGGGTAGCCTTTTTTCTCGTTGCATTTGTGATAGCAGCGGTGAAACTATTGTTCTGGGGTGATTATGACGTTTTTCCCGCCATGATGGACTCTACGTTTAGCTCATCGAAGACCGCGTTTGAAATCTCATTGGGACTAACAGGCGTGTTGTCGCTTTGGATGGGCGTGATGAAGGTGGGTGAAAAAGGAGGTGTGGTCAATGTGTTGGCGCGCTTGCTGTCGCCCGTCTTTACGAAGCTCTTCCCCGATATCCCCAAAGGACATCCTGTAACGGGTAGTATCTTTATGAATATCGCTGCCAACATGCTGGGACTCGATAATGCCGCAACCCCTTTGGGATTAAAGGCAATGGAGCAGATGCAGGACCTGAATACGAAGAAGGATACAGCCTCGAATCCGATGATTATGTTCTTGGTACTGAATACCAGTGGACTGACGCTCATCCCAGTAAGTATCATGGTGTATCGAGCACAGATGGGGGCTGCACAGCCTACCGATATCTTCATCCCTATCTTGCTGGCTACCTTCTTCTCTACCATCGTGGGTATCATGGTTACCTCCCTGTTTCAGCGTATCAATCTGCTGAACCGTACCATGTTGCTGACGCTGGGCGGTGCCTGTACGCTGGTGGCTGCTGTTATCTGGGGATTCTCACAGATGGATTCAGAAACGATGAATCGCTGGAGTACTACCGTCGCCAATATCCTGCTGATGACGATTATTACAGGCTTCATCGTGGCAGGAGTCCGCAAAAAGGTGAATGTGTATGATGCTTTTATCGAGGGGGCTAAGGAGGGCTTCACTACTGCTGTTCGCATCATCCCATATTTGGTGGCAATTCTCGTTGGAATCGGCGTTTTTCGTGCCAGCGGGGCTATGGATATGCTCATTGGAGGCCTGCGTGCAGGTGTTGATGCTTGTGGCGTTGATGCCCAGTGGGTTGACGCTATGCCTACAGCACTGATGAAACCACTCTCGGGTAGTGGTGCCCGTGGCATGATGGTTGATGCCATGACAACTTATGGTGCTGATTCGTTTGTTGGTCGCTTGTCATCCGTCTTCCAGGGATCTACAGATACCACCTTCTATATCCTTGCCGTCTACTTCGGTTCGGTGGGTGTCTCGAAGACGCGCCATGCCGTCACCTGTGGTCTTTTAGCAGACTTAGCAGGCATTTTGGCCGCTATTGCCATTTGCTATTTGTTCTTTGCGTGACGTTTTCTTGCATAATCCAAAAAAAATGTCTACCTTTGCACCCGCATTAGAAAATTATTGATTTATAGACATTTGAAAACATTTGAAGAACTTGGTGTTAGCGAAGGGATTCGCCGAGCCATTGAAGAAATGGGTTTTGTACAGCCCATGCCTGTACAGGAGGAAGTAATACCTTATTTATTAGGAAACCTTAATGACGTCATCGCACTGGCCCAGACGGGTACTGGTAAGACGGCGGCTTTTGGTATTCCCGTATTGCAACGTATTGATGTGACGAGAAAGGAGACGCAGGCACTCATCTTGTCGCCAACCCGTGAATTGTGTCTGCAGATTGCCGACGACCTGCGCGACTTCTCGAAATATATGGATGACATCCATGTAGAGGCTGTCTATGGTGGTGCGTCTATCGAACAGCAGATACGTGCTTTGCGCAAGGGTGCCCAGATTATCGTGGCTACCCCAGGACGCCTCATCGACCTGATGAATCGTGGCGTCGCTAAGCTGGACAATGTATATAATGTGGTACTCGATGAGGCTGACGAGATGCTGAATATGGGATTCTCTGAAAGCATCGACGCTATTCTGGAGGGTGTTCCTGAAGACCGTAATACGCTACTCTTCTCCGCTACAATGAGTAAGGAGATAGAGCGCATTGCTAAGGGCTATTTGCACAATCCGAAGGAGATCGTAGTAGGTAGTCGTAATGAAGGCGCTGAACACGTGAACCATATCTATTATATGGTGAATGCCAAGGACAAGTATCTTGCCCTGAAGCGTATCGTGGACTTCTATCCTCGTATCTTTGCCATCATCTTCTGTCGTACGAAAGTAGAAACACAGGAGGTGGCTGATAAACTCATCAAGGATGGCTATAACGCAGAGTCACTACACGGCGACCTCAGTCAGCAACAGCGTGACCTGACGATGCAGAAGTTCCGCCAGCATACGGTACAGCTGTTGGTGGCCACCGATGTAGCTGCCCGTGGTCTGGATGTTGACGACCTGACTCACGTCATTAACTACGGATTGCCTGACGATATTGAGAACTATACCCACCGCTCTGGCCGTACCGGTCGTGCAGGTAAGAAGGGTACGAGCATCTGTATTGTCCACAGCCGTGAGAAATTCAAGATCCGCAATATCGAGAAGGTTATCGGCAAGGATTTTGAAAAGGGGGTTATTCCCTCTGCAGAGGAAATCTGTAAGAAGCAGCTCTACAAGGTGATGGATCAGATTGTGAAGGTTGACGTTGATGAGGAGCAGATAGCCCCATTCATGCAAGACATCAGCCGCTATTTTGAATACATCGACAAGGATGACCTGATTAAAAAGATAGTATCACTGGAGTTTGGTAAGTTCCTTGCATACTATGCTGATGCGCCTGAGATTGGCGTGGTTAGCAGTAAGGAGTTGAAGAATCAGGAGGGAAGTAGTAAGGAGCGAAGAGGCAAGAAACAGGCCACACCAACTTCTGAGGGCTATACAAAGCTCTTTATCAACCTTGGTAAGAAAGACGGATTCTATCCTGGTGAACTGATGCAGTTCCTTAACAAGAATGTGCGTGGTCATGTAGATGTAGGTCATATCGACTTGCTGACGACGATGTCATACTTCGAAGTTCCTACAGAAGATGCAGACCGCGTCATGAAGTATGTCAATGGCCAGGTATACAAGAATCGCGAGGTTCGCTGCAACGATGCTGCCGAAGGAGGAAAAGCTGATAAAGGAAGTAAATCCAATAGGTCAAGTAGGACAAGTAATACTAGTCGCTCTAACCGAGCTAATAATTCCAGAAAGCCTGCAAGGACTGAGAAGCCTGGCAAGACTTACAAGAAGGAAGACTGGATGCAGTTCATGAATCCTAAGAGTACGAAGTTGAAAGGTGAGATACCTGACTTCAGTGAAGAGGGCTGGGCCATCAGAAAACCTCGAAAGAAGAAATAAGAAAAAGCCTCCTGCAATATAACAGGAGGCTTTTTCGTATGTTGTCGTTGACAATGATTATTTGGCATTGATCTCCTTAATCAGTCTGTCAGCATGACCCCAACGGTCCATCATGAACAGCATGTAGCGGATATCGACATTGATGGTACGTGCCAGCTGACGATCGAAGAAGATGTCGCTGGAGAGTGAGTCCCAGTTACCGTCAAAGGCCAGACCCAGCAGTTCACCCTTGCCATTGAAGATAGGTGAGCCAGAGTTACCACCAGTGATGTCGTTGTTTGAAAGGAAGCAGAGCTGCATGGTGCCGGTCTCCTTGTCTGCATAAGGACCAAAATCCTTGCTGGCAAGCAACTCGTGCATGACGGGCTCAGCGTAGTACTCGACATTTTGATCAGCCTTCTGCATCTTCTCCCACAGTGAGCGGGCAGTAGTGTAGTAGCCAGAGGGCTTACCATCCAGCAGGTATTCGCCAACCTGACCATAGGTCATACGCATAGTGAAGTTGGCATCTGAGTAGTTGGGAAGATCCTGTTCCATGCGCAACTTAGCAGCACAGAGCCACTGCTCCTGCTGATCGATGCTGTCAGCAATGGCCAGCAGGTCAGCACGCAGGATGGCACGCAACTCGATAAGGTCCTGACCATAGACAACGCCAGGGTCTTTGTCGAACTTCTTCTTATTAATATATAGCTTCTTGCCACTCTTCATCAGCATAGACTTATCGTAGACATAATCTACATAAGCACGATAGTCGCCCTTGAAGTCACGGTCGATAGTCTTGAAGACATCAATGTGGTATTTCTGATCCACATGCTGACGGTAGTTCTTCATCATAGCAGCCAGCAGTTCGCGATCAGTCTCCTGATCCCACTCTTTGCTGTTGTCATCGAAGGTGACATACTGCTTGCTCTTCTTGTCCTTTGGACCTTGTACAGCGATACCGCTGTGTACTCTCTTGGCACGTACGGTCAGCTGGTCGCACTCACGGCCCCATGTCTCATTCCAGTAGTAGAGCGCACGCATGCTCTGGAAACGCTGCTGGTAGAGTTTTGCCAACTTGTCGAAGTCGAGCTGTCCTTTCAGATAGCCAGTGCTATCCTGCCAGTGGCGCAGACGAGTCTCAAACTGGCGCTTCTGCTGGATGAGTCCGATAGAGTCGATACACTTGTTCATACCGATAGAGTTCTTCCAGTAGTTGCTGCTATGAGCGTATTTTGACTCATACTGGATACGGATAGCCTCTGAGCTGAGCATACGGCGCCACATAATCTCCTGCTTAACACCACGAGCCTGTACCATGGTCTTGTTCATGGCGTCACGACGCTCCTGAATGCCATAGCTGCTGAGGTAACGGCTGGTGCTGCCAGGGTAACCCATAATCATGGCGAAATCACCAGGCTTGTAGCCCTGTAGGCTAACGGGAGCCCACGATTGAGGATGATAGGGTACGTTGTCCTTAGAATACTTGGCAGGACCATTGGTCTTAGGATCAGCATAGATGCGGAATACAGAGTAGTCGCAGGTCTGACGTGGCCACATCCAGTTGTCTGTCTCACCACCATACTTACCCATTGACTTAGGAACGGTGAATACAAGACGTACATCGTAGAAGTCGCGATAGGTGGTCAGATAGTATGCATTGCCCTCATAGAAAGGCTTTACCTCGACACGCAGGGTAGAATCCTGCTGTCGGATTTCTTTCTGCCAGGCATTCTCCAGCGAGTCAACAAACTCAGCCTGCTTCTCTGATGAGAGACCCTTCAGCTGTGGAACGATCTTGTCTGTTACATCCTTCTGCTCAATCATAAAGCTAACGAAGATATCCTCGTTGGGCAACTCTTCCTCGTAGCTGTTAGCAACAAAACCGTTCAGCATGTAGTCATGCTCTACGGTAGAGTGGCGACGGATAGCATCGAAGCCACAGTGATGGTTGGTGAAAACCAGTCCGTTGGGCGATACAACAACACCAGAGCAGTAACCGCTGAAGTTGATGACATTATTCTTGATAGCGTTATCCGACTGGTACAGCTGTTCCATCGGTAGCTGAAAACCTTCCTGCTTCATTTGCTCATAGATGGCAGTTGGCAGGTTGTAAAGTGTCCACATACCCTCATCGGCATGGGCTGTTGTCATGGCTAATGTAGCCAGCAATGTAAATAATATTTTTTTCATTAATTAGAATTGTGTTGTGTGTTATTTTATAATGAATTTACGTCCGTTCTTGATATAGATGCCAGGAGCTAAGGCACCTTGTACAACTTGACCGTTCAGATTGTATATCTGTTGGGAGTCGTGACGGGTATCCATGGGAATGTCGGCAATACCGTTTGCAGCTCCAGGTTGTTCTATCTCTGTCGCATAACTGCTATAGGAGTTTGGCTTTGCGATAGTTGGAACATTCATGGTGTATACCTGCTTGTTACCGTCTGGATAGCGACCAACAGTCTCGTCTGCTTTCATGACAGTATAGGTGAGGCGGTCGCTCCAACTCTCGTCGGCAGCAGTCAATAGTATATCGCCACCATCAGCATCCAACTTGAATGAGGCATGTAGCTGTGACAGGGGATCCAGTTTGTCACACCAAATAATTAGGTACCCGTAGGCAGGAATAATGGTGCTGGTCTGTGTATCAGACTTGCTAATCTGATACTTGGTGGGCTTATTCAGGTTGTCACTCAGGTACATACCTTCTACATCTATAGGTTGGTCTGTAGTGTTATATAGTTCCACCCAGTCGTTACGCTTAAAGAACTCATTGACATAGATGTCGTTGGCAGCACTAACCTCATTGATGCATACTGGAGTGAGGCCCTTATTAGCACGTTCCTCAGAAGATAGTGGAGTAAACATTGCTGTCAGGCAGACATTATCGTCTGTCACGTTAATGATGGCATCTGTCAGCACGTCATCATCGTTACTGCTTGCACCTAACGTGGTCTGCAGTTCGCCGGCCCAGAAAAGGTCGCCAGAGGTGTAGCTGGTGTTATGTACTTCCACTGCAATGACGTTATCGCCTTTTCTGAACAACGCCGGATTCAGGTCGAGAGTGCCTGTGAATGGCTCGTCACCGGCATAGGTTGAGGAGAACGTGTCGTAGTTGATGGTTCCTTGAGGCATATTGATGCGTCCTGCCTCCTGACCGTTTACCCATACAACGCATCCGTCATCCAACTGATAGCTTAGCTGGAAACGGTCTGTTGTGGTGGGGGCTGTATTAAGCGTGAATTTCTTGCGGAAATAGGTCGTTGGATTCTTGTGATTGGTATCAGAGCCATAGCTGACGGTGGTTGTTATACCATTTATCTTATAGCCAAGCGGTGCTGATCCCGATTTCCAAGAGGCATCGTTGAAGCTTGCCGACTGCCAATTTGAGGCAGCCTGACCATTATCGAAATATTTCCAAGTGGTGCGCATAGTGAAAAGCTGAACGAGAGCACCAGAAGACTTCCGCCATCCTGCAAAGGTATAGCCTGCAGGTGCTTTAGCCTCTAACTGGACTGGTGAGAAGAGTTTGCCGTTGAACGAGGCGTAAGGTACCTTGATGCCGTTGACAAGGATATTGGCTCCTTCTGTATCAGCAGCAAACTGTACGCTATATTTCTTGACACCGCTCAGCTGCATGGGTGAATACTGTTGCAGCTGGCTGGTCATGTTATCCATGCGGCTCGACAAATTCTCCTTTATCTTGTTGGCGCTGTTGTCTGGTGACATGCCATCATATTGTGACATGGGGCGCATAGCATCTGCTAACTCATTGACAATAGCTGTGGCACGACTCTTCTCGAAGACACTGCCAGCCATGATGCAGAATGTGTCGATGAACTTCTTGCGATATTCTTTATGCTTGAGCAGGTTCTTGAAGAGCTTCACCATCTTTACTCCAGTATAGCCGTCGAGTGACGAGATAGTGTGTCCCCATGCGTTAAAGGAATAGTCAAGGTCATAGCAGACAAAGCGGAAACGACCGTTATCCTGACTACGGTAGCCCTTCACGTTGTTGTCGGGCCAGTCGTCATTGCCAAGATACAGCTCAGCGGCCATGTAGTTGGTGAATTCGTCAATGTCGAGCAATGTCTTTATCTCTTCATATACACCAGTCTGGTTGACCTTCTCGCTCAGTGTTACGAGATAGTTATAGACCTCATCGGTACCATTGGTGAAGGTGCTATTCTCAAACATGTCGATTTCCTCGTCATCATAGCCGAAGTTGGCATAGACGAACTTATCGTTATTGGGCTCACGCAGGTTTAGGATACCCTTGAATTTACCATTGATATATTCAGCAACCTGGACGAAGCTCTGTACGTCAATATCGATGCCTGAACGTTGCATGATGGTGGTCAGTGCAGGATCCATGAAGCGGGAGCCGGAGTAGACATCGTTACCACCATTGCGCACAAGCAATGTCTTACTGCGAATGAAGGGCTTCTGGGGGAAGAAGGCGTAGTCGAAACGGTTTTGTCCATCAAACACCTTGTTGGACTTGAGTTTCATTGATCGAGGGCTGCTCATGCGTGTCCATCCGCCTGATACGCTGATGTTGACATCCTGGTTGAAGAGCATACCCTCCGTAGGACTGATGTAGCTGAAGTTAACAGGACGGTCCCAAGGCTGGTTCCAGTTGACGGGTTCGTCACTACCATTGCCAGTGATACCATTGTTGCCCTTCACGTCAATACCCCACATGGAATCGGTGAAGTAACGTTCATCGCCAACGATGGAGATGACGGGAATGGTATAGTTATGGGTTGTCTTGATAAAGCTGCGTGTCACGGGAACGCTGGGGAGATAGCCGTCTTTGAAAAGGCGGAAAACATAGTTGGTTGTCTGTGATACGCTGAAATCTCCATTTGTACTCTTCTTACAGCTTGCTGAAGTTACAGTAGATGTGGGCACGCTGCAGTCGGTAGTATACATGAGTGTGGTACCTTCTGGGATGTCCACATGAAAAGTAATCTTATTGTTGATAAGCTGGCTGCCTACACTGACAACGGGAGCATCAAGCCTCTCAGAGGCAAAGGTCGCTGTGACATTCGTGGCACCAGGGGTAGCATCGGCTGTCCAGTTCCAGTCTCCCTGTCCGTCGGCAGTACGAGCCCATGCTGTACGACTATATGCTTCAGGGTATTTTACGCTGGTGATAAGCTGGCCGTTTTTGTCGCTCAAGTAGATAGTGCCACCGTCGCAATCCAATTTAAAGGGAGCTTGATTGCTCTTGATATCATCTGATCCCAGCCAGATAACACGGAATCCTTTGGCAGAAACACTTCCGACGTTGCTGGGCATCTTCCAGCGTGTCAGGTTGCTGGCATCATTGCTGAGGTACATGCCAGCTAAATTGACAGCTGTCGTATTGGGATTATAAATCTCTATCCAACTGTCGAAATTTGTGGCGGGACTCATGACCACACCGGCATTCGATGCCATCAACTCGTTAATGACGAGGTCGTCGGCATGAGCCATCGCTAACGTGGAGGCTGCCAGCAGGGACAATAGAATTCGTTTCATAGATGTAAATGGTATGATGTTTATGGTATCAGGATTTCTTGAAATATTTCCCGATAACAGGGATACTGCTCAGTGGCAGGTCTTTGTAGATGATGTAAGCCACAAAGAGAATGATAAGCAGCGTGTTGAATGCCAGTGCTCCTATCATGGGCCAGTCGCTGCTGACCTGCATCAGACAGAAGAGACCTCCTGTTATCAATACGTAGAAAGTGATATCCTTTATAGGATAGGGGATAGGATTCTTCTTTTGACCGACGATATAACTCAGTACCATCGCTGTGCCATAGCCTGCCACGCCACCCCAGGCACAAGCCCAATAGCCATACTTGGGGATAAACAGGATGTTGATGGCCAACAAGATTAAACAGCCGGCCAGTGAGAACCATGCACCATAGATGGTTTTATCGATGAGCTTATACCAGAATGACAGGTTGAAGTAGACACCCATCATAATCTCTGCAGCCATGACGATGGGCACTACACCCAGTCCCTCACGGTAGTTCGCACCTATAATATATTGTAGCAGTGGCATCCAACCGATTACACAGAGGAATGCCAGCAGGGTGAAGATGAGGAAGTATTTCATCGCTGAGGCATAGTACTCGGTTTTATCAGCATCCTTTGACTTAGCAAAGACAATGGGCTCATAGGCATAACGGAATGCTTGTGTAATCATGGCCATAATCATGGCAATCTTTACACATGAACCGTAGTCGCCCAACAATACGTTGGCTTGTTCTTCGTTGGGATAAACCAGTGGGAAGATAATCTTATCAGCCACCTGGTTCAGAACACCAGCAATACCCAATACCAAGATAGGCCATGAGTAGCTGAACATCTGGTGCAGTAGTTTCCCGTCGAACTTCCACTGTATCTTAAACAAGTCTGGTATGAAGAATAGTGTGATGGATGCGGTACACAGTAGGTTGATGAAGAATACATAGAATACTGATGTCTTGCCAAGTACAACAAAATAGAGTACGTTCAGTCCGATGTTGAAGACGATAAAAAGCATCTTCAATGAGGCAAAGCGCAAGGCACGCTTTTGATAGCGCAGATAGCTGAAAGGAATAGCCTGTAGGGCATCGAGGGCTACCACTACACCCATCATCAGCAGATAGTCCGGATGCTCAGTATAGCCGAGGGTATTGCTAATGGGACCGATAAGTCCAAAGAGCAACAGCAGGAAAATGGCTGTCAGCGAACCAACCACAGCCATGGCGGTAGAGAAGACGGTATCGGGCTTGCTCTTCTCGTCGTTGGCAAAGCGGAATAGCGTTGTTTCCATGCCGAAGGTCAGCAATACCAATATCAGTGCCACATAGGCATAGACGTTTGTGCTGATGCCGTAGTCGCCCGTCTCATGCGGCATATAGTAGGTGTAGAGCGGTACTAACAGGTAGTTGAGAAATCTGCCTACAATGCTTGACAGTCCGTAGATGGCCGTATCCTTGGCCAGTGATTTCATATTTGCCATAATTGCAAAGATCGTTTATTCATTAGAAACTACGCAGCCAGGCTTTCAGCTCCAGCATCATCTCCAAATGGTATTCAAATGATTGGCGGATGCCAAAGCCGTGTCCTCCAGTAGGGTAGATATACATGCTGGCAGGCACTTTGTTGGCATAGAGCTCTTCGTAGTAGTTGATACTGTTAATAGGCAATACAACACGGTCGTCGTGAGCCAGAACGAGGAAGGCTCGTGGCGTATGATGTCCGATGTGCTGCTCGTTGCAGTATTCGTTCACCAGCTTGCGCTTAGGTTTTTTGCCTAATAGGTTGTCGCGTGAACCTTGATGAGTCACGCCCTGTTCCATCGAAATGACAGGATAGAACAGTATCTGAAAGTTGGGCAGCGCATCACCCGTAGCATGGGTGGCAACGGTAGAGGCTAAGTGGCCGCCTGCCGAGAATCCCATAATACCTACATCTTTCGTGTTGATATGCCATTGCTTAGCATGACGGCGTACCAGGCGCATTGCCTCTTCGGCATCTTCTGCAGGCACCTGCCATACGCCATGTGGCATACGGTACTTTATGACAATCAGTGCTATGCCCTGTCCATTAAAGAAAGGTGCCCATTGGTGCCCCTCATGATCCATGGCCAATCCGGCATAGCCACCGCCAGGGCAGCATACCACGGCACGTCCTGTAGCCAGCTTCTCATCAGGCAGATAGACCCATACCTTGGCCATATCTTTAGGATCGCCATTACTGGTCTTAGGGCCGTTAGGCCATAGATTCATCTCTATGGGTTTCTGTGCCGATGCAGCTATTGCCATTAATATCATGGCAGCAAATAGTAGTCTTTTCATCATTTCTCGTTTTTGCTCCGCAAAGTTAAGAAGATTATTTCTATTCTCCAACTTTTTCGCCACTTGTTTTTGATTTCCACATGCGGAACTGCTAACTTATAGCTAATGCGTTGGGACTACTGTTTCCTATACTCAGCGAGGTATTTCATGAAAATATCTCGCTGATTTCTTTTTTGTTTCCAAATAGTTTTGTGTCTTTGTAGGATGGTTTTATCAATTAGTATCTTTGCAGAGGCATAAACACTTGTCTTTTTCATTGTTGTGTCCTCCATGAAGTTGTGATTTGCTAAAAAAATAGGATGAAACAGGTACCTGTCACCTGTTTCGTACAAGTGTCATCAGAGGAGTCGATGCCCATCCGACAATTGTATTATTAAATTTATTACTCATCAAACTTGTTTGCTCCCCTCACAGTATGGCGCAAGGCACTGAGAAGTTGTTGCGACTCCTGAACCAAATTCAGAAATACA
>JAILMS010000043.1 GCA_024692385.1 Prevotella sp.
TTATTGATAAGTCTTGAAAATCAGCATTTATATATCTTTTTGATAATGCGTGAGTCTTATTTTAGTAGTTCCACTTTTGGATATGATTACCAATTTTGCGCCAATATTTCCTGTTTTAACATAAAACCGTTGGAATTTAAGTTAAATTTAAATTAACATCTTAATTTAAGAAAAAGCCTTGTAAGTCGTTGACTTACAAGGCTTTCGGAGGGTGCCCGGTGGGACTCGAACCCACGACATTCAGAACCACAATCTGACGCTCTAACCAACTGAACTACGGGCACCATGTTGGTTTTGCGGGTGCAAAGGTACGGGAAAAAATTGGATTGACCAAATTATTCCCGTACTTTTTTTCAAAAACCTTATTTTGCAGGCTGTGCAGGTGCTGCAGGAGCCTCTGTAGCAGGTGCCTCAGCTGCAGGAGCAGCAGCATTCTTGGTCTGGCTAGCGCCGAAACCAGGCAGATTGTTAGGATTGGTGATGGGGTTCTCGATACCCTCCATTACTGAAGAGTCAGCACTTGTAGAAGGTGCTACCCATGCGCAGATGATGCTGATAACAACCATGCTGGCAGCCAATACCCATGTTGCCTTCTCAATGAAATCGGTGGTCTTACGAACACCAGCAACCTGGTTATAACCGGCGAAACTAGATGACAGACCGCCACCCTTTGACTCTTGAATCAGCACGATACCAATCATCAGTACGGCTGCAATCACGATAAGAATTACGAATAATGTGTACATAATCTTTGAATTTTAATTATTTAATTTTTTAATTTTGTATTGCTATTTATTATTAGTTTCTCTAAGAATCTGATTTGGTCAGCAAAGTAGGCATTCTTTTGTGGATACTTGCTGCTCAGACGACTGATAATGTCGAGTGCTTTCTGATAGCGTCCCTGCTTGATGTAGATGCGCGCCAGCGTCTCGGTGAAGTATTCTTCGTCGTTATCGTCGCTACTATCTTGCTGACTGTCTTCGCTGTCGTCTTGTGGCAGCTCACTCAGCATGATGCGTCCCTGCTCTTGTTTTAAGAAGGTGTCAATAAGATCTTGTCCCTTCATCTGTGGAGCATCTTTCTGCTCGTCGTCATTCTCTGTCTCCAGCAGATAAGCTACATAGTCGATAGCAGCATCGGCTGGTGTAGGACGACGTTTCTTCTCCTGTGGCTCATCATCTTCCGGAATGGAGTTGAGGAAGGTGTCAATGAGGTCGATGGTACGGCTCTCACTGGGTGAACCGGAGGTGTTAGTCGAATTGGCAGCACTGGGCTGTTTGCGTAGCTGATAGTGGGCTGCCTCGACCATGTTAAAAATGACCTTACGGTCGGTGATATATAGTGCGGCGCGTCGCAATTCTTCATCGAAGGCTGCGTCATGGAGCAGATAGAGATTCTGCAGCATGAGCAGGCGTGCCGTCTGGAAATACGGATTCAGTGCCAATACGGAACGCAACTCGTACAGCGTGTCGCGGTCGAGTCGTTCGGGATGGTTGATGAGTTCCGTTAATTCCATAGTTTATAGTTTTTTACCAGTTGGCCACAGTGGCATTGAAAATCTGGTCGCAGAGGTCTTTGCACATTTGGGTTACGAGTTCCTCCTGCACATCGTTGAGTGAGCGGGTAGTCTCGTAGGACTGTGTGGCTGTAAAACTGCGCTCAAAGTCTTCTGAGTGCTTAGCATTGTTCGTGAAACGCACATTGACAGTCATAGAGAGCTCAGTTTGTGCTGAATAGCCCTCTGCGCTGACCGACTTGTTACGCTGTTGGTATTGTGTAATCTCACCCTCGATCTTGAGGTCGCCGTTGCGCTTCACCTGAATCAGTTGGGTGTGTGCTGCAAACTGGTCTCTCAGCTGGTTGTTGAACATGGGAGCCATAGGACCCCATACATAGCTGGAGCGGATGGGAAATTCTGATATCTGGATTGTCTTGGTTTTGGAATAATCGATGCTGGCACCGTTGAACTTATAGCTTACGGAGCAGGCCGTCAGTAGCATCAGGGCTACGAGGCAGAGGGTGATACGCATCTTATTTGTCCAGTCCATATTGTTTCAGTCTACGATAAAGGGTGCGGTCGCTGATGCCCAACTCCAGTGCGGCCTTCTTGCGGTTGCCGCCATTACGCTCAAGGGCTTTCTCCAGCATCTGGCGACTAAGGTCGCTGAGGTTGAGGCTTTCCATCTCTGGCTCTACATACTCTTCTGCCACCGCATCTTCGAGAGATGGGGCACTGATAGGGTGAATGGGATGAATAGGAGCGAGCTGGGTGCTTTGGAATTGTGCTGCTTGAGCGGGCTTGCTAACTTGCACATCTTCCATTTGTTTCTTCAGCGTACTCATCTCACGGCGCATGTCATTGACATTGCTGCGCAGTTCGAAGAGAATTTTATAAAGTATCTCACGCTCGTTCTCAAACGAGTGTTCGCTTTCTGAGTGGATAGTGGCCAACTGCGTGGTCTCCTGATCTTGGGGGATGAAGCGTGATAATATTTCAGCAGTAATCTGTCGCTCAGTGCTGAGAATACTGATTTGTTCAGTGATGTTCTTCAGCTGGCGTACGTTGCCTGGCCACTTGTAGTGCATTAACAGATGCTTAGCTTCGTCGGTGAGTACAACCTTCTCCATGCGGTATTTCTCAGCCATCTGCATAGCAAAAAGACGGAACAATAGGACGATATCCTCGCCACGCTCACGCAGGGGAGGCATCTGTACTGGCACTTGATTCAGACGATAGTAGAGGTCTTCGCGGAAGCGTCCCTCACTGATGGCCTGGCGGATATTGACATTGGTAGCTGCCACGATGCGTACGTCTGTTTTGCGAATCTCTGTACCTCCCACAGGGATGTATTCGCCATTCTCCAAGACACGCAATAGACGTGCCTGAGTAGCCATAGGCAGCTCGCCCACCTCGTCAAGAAATAGTGTACCTTTGTTGGCTACACCGAAATAACCAGGAGAGTCGTTGATGGCACCTGTGAAGGAGCCCTTTACATGACCAAACAGTTCGGAGTCGATAGTACCTTCAGGTATAGAACCACAGTTGATAGCGAAGTATTTCTCGCGACGACGAGGTGAGTTGTCGTGAATAACACGCGGGATAATCTCTTTACCCACACCGCTTTCGCCAACGATAAGCACGCTAAGATCTGTCGGCGCCACCTGTAGTGCGACGTCGAGTGCGCGGTTCAACGCTTCGCAGTTTCCTACGATGTTGTAGCGCTGCTTGATGTTCTGTAACTCCGTTGTTTTCATTATCTTAGCTTAGCGAGCTGCAAAGGTACAAAGAAAATCTGACATTATGGCATACTTTGGCAGAAATTTAACTTTCTGTGTCAGTTTCCGACTTGTCGGACTTCTCTTTTTTAAACATGTCCTTAGGACGTGGCTGTGCAAAACGTGCTCGGTTACCATCTTCGCGCTTCTCGTGGAATAGCTTGGGCAGTGGGTTCTGCAGCGGTTCGTCATAGTTCTGACGATTGCGGAATACGTCAATGGCTGTATAGATAGCCTGGCGCAACGAGTTCTCGTCGGCCTTTCCCTGGCCGGCAATGTCGTAGGCAGTACCATGATCGGGCGAAGTGCGCACGATGGGCAGGCCTGCAGTGTAGTTGACGCCATTGTCCAAGGCGATGGTCTTGAAAGGTGCCAGTCCCTGGTCGTGGTACATTGCCAATACACCGTCGAAGTAGTCGTATGAGCCAGCTCCGAAGAAACCATCGGCAGGGTAGGGACCAAAGGCTTGGATACCACTCTCTGCCAGTTGCTCGATGGCAGGCTGGATGATGTCTTTCTCTTCAGCACCGAGCAATCCGTTGTCGCCAGCATGTGGGTTGAGTGCCAACACGGCGATGCGTGGACAAGAGATACGGAAGTCGCGACGCAGAGCCTGATGGAAAATGGTTGCCTTTTCGACGATAGCCTCCTTGGTGATGGCTTTGGCAATGTCCTTGATGGGCAGATGGGTGGTGACGAGTGCTACGCGGAGCACATCGTTCATCAGTATCATCAATGCCTTCTGACCTTCACCCAAACAGGTCTCGATATACTCTGTGTGTCCAGGAAACTTAAATCCTGGACTTTGAATGGTAGCCTTGTTAATCGGTGCTGTAACCAATACGTCGTATAGTCCTTTGCGATAATCGGTCATCGCACAGTCGAGAGCACATAAGGCAGCCTCTCCAGCTTCTGTTGAGGGCTGTCCGAGTTCTACTTTTGTCTCATCATCATGACATACCAGTAGATTGACGCGTCCGTCGCGTGCCTCTTCGGCCTTGTTGATAATGGTAAAATTGGTCTCTAAGTTGAGCGCTTTCTTGTGGTAGGCCGCAATCTTGGGCGAACCATAGATGATCGGTGTGCAAAGTTCGAGGATGGCCTGGTCTTGGAAGACCTTGAGGATCACCTCGTAACCGACACCGTTGGTATCTCCTTGCGTGATAGCCACGCGGATTTTCTTTTCTTCCATATTGTTTTAAGGGTATTTCGTTATGTCGTTATATCGATATTTCGATGTTCTTGTTGTTTGGCTGTCGATAGCAGTCCGCAGGCAGCAAAGATGTCCTGACCGCGCGATGCTCGAATGGTCGTAGTAATGCCGTGTGCAGTGAGATAGTCGCGTAGCGTTTCCATGCGTTTCTCGTCTGAGCCGGGTAAGTCTACATGGGGTATTTCGTGGAAACGAATCAGATTGACGCGACACTCGAGCCCCTCTAATAGGCGGACAATCTCACGACCATAGAGTGGTGAGTCGTTGAGTCCGCCAAAGCAGATGTATTCGAATGAGCAGCGACGTTGATGTGTGAAATCATACTGCTTGAGCAGTGCTATCGTCTCTTCCAGTGGCATGGCCTTCTCGGCAGGCATCAGTTGTACACGCTGCTCGTGGAGCGGTGAGTGCATAGAGATTGCCACATGGCAGGGACTCTCATCAAGGAATCGCTTTAGCTTGTCTTTTACTCCCACACTGCTAACCGTTATGCGCTTAGGACTCCATTGCCATCCCCAGTCGGCCGTCATGATGTCGCATACACGGAGTACGGCATCCAGATTGTCCATAGGTTCACCTTGTCCCATAAAGACAATATTGGTCAATCTGTCAACCTCGGGCAGCGCATATATCTGGTTCAGAATGTCGGCAGCAGTGAGGTTGCCATGCCATCCCTGTTTGCCCGTCTGACAGAACAGGCAGTTCATCTTGCAGCCTACCTGACAGGAAACGCATAGCGTAGCACGGTCATGATCGGGAATGAAGACGGTTTCGACAAAACGTTCTGTGTCGTTTTTTACGGCAGAGTCGCAGATTACTGGAAACAGGTATTTGATAGTGCCGTCTATAGAACGCTGACAATCGATAGGGGCCATTGCTCCCACTTCATAGTGCTCAGCCAATAGTTGTCTGTTCTGCTTTGAAAGATTCGTCATCTCGTCGATAGAACTGACATGCTTCACATAAAGCCACTGAGCTACCTGCTTCGCGGTGAAAGCAGGCATGCCAAGACTAACGACAAGAGCCTTTAGCTCTGTCGGAGTCATCCCCAAAAGTCGTTTCTTTTGTGGTATCATGGGTGCAAAGGTAGTGCAAATCGAGCGAAACACCAAAGAAAAGCCAGTTTTTCTTTGGCGTTTCCGAGATGCAGCCTACCTTTAGCAAGGGTGAAAGTACGTATATTTTACGATTTATTGCATGAAAATAGTAAATTCTTAAGGCTAAACTCTTAATTTTTAATTAAAATATGTATCTTTGCACATCAATATAGATAAAACAAGCATAATCCATGAAACAGAAAACTGATTGCTTTATAGCCTGTCAATCGCTAGATGACGTAATGCCTGTCATAGAACAGCTGCGCCGTAGCAGGGTTGTCAGGCATATCTTTCTATTGGTCAATAATGAAGCTGCAGTTCAGATGAAGGCACCACAAGATTGTACCCTGCTGGTGACTGAGAACCTGTCGGGAAGCGACTTTGTGGCCTTGCTCGCTGAGCATGCTATTGCATCGTATGCTTTGCTGTGCCTGAAACCCTATGCTTTACAGTTGGGTGAGAGCGCTTTAGAGCGTATGATGTTGGTGGCTGGCGATACTGAGGCGGCAATGGTATATAGCGACCGCTATACTATGGAACAGGGTGTTAGGAAACAGCATCCCGTTATCGATTATCAAGAAGGAGCCTTGCGTGATGACTTCGATTTTGGTAGTGTATGGCTGGTTCGCACGTCGTTATTACATCAGTATGCAACGAGTGAGCGTGACCATGATTATCAGTATGCTGCACTATATGACCTGCGTCTCTTCTTGAGTCGTGAAGGTCGTCTGCTACATCTGAATGAGTATCTCTATACAGAGGAAGAACGTGATTTGCGAGCTTCTGGTGAGAAACAATTTGACTATGTCAATCCGCGCAATAGAGAGGTGCAGATAGAGATGGAGGAGGCCTGTACTGCCCATCTAAAAGCGATAAACGCACTGGTGGATACCAGCCTGTATAATGAGGTGGATTTTGCTGAGCAGGAGTTCGATGTAGAGGCTTCTGTGGTTATCCCCGTTTTCAATAGAGAGAAGACTATTAAGGATGCTGTAGAGAGTGCCCTCTCACAGAAAGCAACCTTTAAATATAACGTCATTGTCGTTGATAATCATTCTACTGACGGCACATCAGAGATTCTGTCCAACTTGTTGTCGAGCTATGATAATAAGTTGCATGTTATCATTCCTGAGCGTAGTGACCTCGGAATTGGTGGCTGTTGGAATGAGGCTATCAATAGTCCGTTCTGCGGACGCTTTGCTGTGCAGTTGGATAGTGACGACCTCTATTCTTCTCCTAAGACCTTGCAGACGATAGTTGATGCCTTCTACGAACAAAAGGCAGCTATGATGATTGGCTCATATCGAATGTGTGACTTCGACCTGAATACGTTGCCTCCAGGGCTGATAGACCATCAGGAGTGGACTGACGAGAACGGTCCGAACAATGCCTTGCGCATCAATGGCTTAGGTGCTCCTCGTGCCTTCTTTACCCCATTGTTGCGACAGGTACAGTTCCCTAATACGTCGTATGGTGAGGACTATGCTTTGGGACTGATGTTCTCGCGTCGTTATCGTATTGGCCGTATCTTCTCAGAACTATACCTATGTCGTCGTTGGGGCGGCAATTCGGATGCAGCCTTGTCTGTTGAGAAAATCAATGCAAATAACCTTTATAAGGATCGTCTGCGCACGATGGAGCTACACGCTCGTCAGCAGATGAATCGTGGCGCCGATGATGTGCTGAGTGAATCAGCACTGATGCGTTTCTTTAATCGCCAGTTGCAAATCTGGGAGGAGGTGCGCCAGCGCTATCGTGACTTGGAGCATGTGGAGACACGTGAACTGATGGGCGATACTTTGACAATGATAGCTCAGTGGAACCCTGCACGTATTGCTTCTACGGGTGCTAAGATTGATGCTAAGTCAATCGCTGAACGCCCTTGTTTCCTGTGTGCCAAGAATCGTCCCAAAGAACAGATGCACCGCAGGGTCGATGGATTGTATGAACTGTTGGTCAATCCTTTCCCGATTCTGCCGGTACACTTTACTATTCCAACTTTACGTCATCGTTCACAGCGCATCCTGCCGATGTATGGTGAGCTGTTACAGCTGGCTCAGCGCAACAGTGACCTTACCTTATTATATAATGGTCCGCATTGTGGCGCCTCTGCCCCTGATCATGCCCATTTGCAGGCCGTTAGTACGGGTATTCTGCCCTTGCAGCGCTCGTGGCAGCGTATGAGCCGTAACCTGACGGAAGTATTCAAGAATAGCGACGATGATGGTATTTGGCTGTTGGCCGACTATCCTGCCGCTGCTTTTGTTATCAAGAGTCATGATGTAGAGGTAGGCGAGCAGCTGTTCAAGAGGTTATATAAGTGTCTGCCTCCTTCAGAAGATAATAGCGAGCCGATGATGAACGTCATCGCATGGAATACGGAGGGTGGTCTGGTGAGTGTCGTACTGCCTCGTCGCAAGCATCGCCCCGACTGCTATACTGCTGAGGGTGATGCACAGTATATTATTAGTCCGGGAGCAGTGGATATGGGCGGACTCATCATTACACCTCGTGAAGAGGATTTCCGTCGCCTTACACCAGAACTCCTCCTTGATATCTATCGTGAGCTAACCATTACTCCCGAGCAGGTAGAGCAAGTTAAAGAGGCTGTAAGCAACTGGTCTTCAGGCAGCCAAAAGTCGAAGACCAGGGGTGAAGAGCCTTTTGTGAAGGTTGGTATTGTCAGTGCTCAGAAGATTCACTTCTCGTTGAATGGTGACTATGTCGCAAAGGGTGAGGTTATTCAAGGTGAACAGACCGTAGAATTCTCGGAGGGTGGTATCCTTTGGAATGGCAATCAGTATCGTTCGCTGACCTTCACACCACAGTCTCCTCAGTCGTCGTTCTCGCTATATGATGTGACGATTGGTGTCAACTTCCACTGGGAACGTAAGGAGACACAGGTGTTCCTTGGTACACTACGTTTGGTGGTAGAAGCCGACAAGATTACTGCTATCAACGAACTGCCAGTAGAGAGTTATCTTGCTTCGGTTATCTCCAGCGAGATGAAGGCTACTGCGGGCCTGGAACTGCTGAAGGCACATGCTGTTATCAGTCGCTCGTGGCTGTTGGCGCAGATGAAGCGTCGTGAGGAGAATAAAGAACAGAAGAATGGTTTCTTCTCATTTATAAAGAAGGACGATGAGCTTATCCGTTGGTATGACCGCGAAGACCATACTATCTTTGATGTCTGTGCCGACGACCACTGTCAGCGTTATCAGGGTATTACTAAGCAGACCAGTAAAGCTGTTGAACAGGCGTTGAAGGCTACGCGTGGTCAGATACTATGCGATGGTGACGATATCTGTGATGCCCGTTTCTCTAAGTGTTGTGGCGGTATCACAGAGGAGTTCCAATACTGTTGGGAAGATACTCCCAAGCCCTATCTGGTGAGTGTGGAAGATCCATTCTGCAATACCAATGACAAGGCTGTGCTCTCACAGGTGCTCAATGACTACGACCAAGAAACCAATGACTTCTACCGCTGGACGGTAGAATATACTACGGACGAGATTTCTAATCTTATCAACGAGAAGCTCAAGGACGATTTTGGTACCATTACCGACCTCATTCCCTTGGAGCGTGGCAAGAGCGGTCGCATCTGGAAGCTGAAGATTGTAGGTACCAAGAAAACCTTCACCATCGGTAAGGAACTGGAGATTCGCCGTGCGCTCAGCGAGAGCCACCTCTATAGTTCTGCCTTTGATGTCGAGAAGACGGACAAGGGCTTCCGTCTCAATGGTAAGGGCTGGGGTCACGGTGTAGGACTCTGCCAGATTGGTGCTGCCGTGATGGGACAGCAGGGCTATCGTTACGATGAAATCCTGCTACACTACTATCGTGGAGCAGAAATTAAGAGAATCTATTAATGTTGGATTTAACATAATTAGAAGAATATGAAACAACGCAATCCTTGGTGGTGGATTCCTACCTTGTATATAGGCGAAGGACTGCCTAACGTCATTGTAATGACGGTGGCTGTGGTGATGTATATGCAGCTGGGTATGAGTGATACTGATATTGCTCTGTATACTGGCTGGTTGGGATTGCCATGGGTGGTGAAGCCATTGTGGAGCCCATTTGTAGACCTCTATAAGACCAAGCGTTGGTGGGTACTTACCATGCAGGTGCTGTTGGGCTCCTCGCTGGCGGGTGTTGCATTCACGCTGAATACTCCATTTTGGTTTCAGGGTACTATGTGCTGTTTCTTCTTAATGGCCTTCGGCAGTGCCACTCATGATATTGCTGCAGATGGCTACTATATGTTGGAACTCGACGACCACCAACAGGTGTGGTTTGTGGGTATTCGCAATACGTTCTATCGTTTGGCAGTCATTTTTGGCAATGGTGTACTTATCCCTGTGGCAGGAATGTTACAGCTGGTATTCCGCCATCAGAAAGCCTTCACATGGAGTCTGGTGTTCTATGGCTTGGCAGCACTTTTCTTGGCCATTTGGCTTTACCATGCCTACATTATGCCACGCTCAAATGCTGACCAGCGCCACGGCACGAGTGCTCACGAGGTGGCTACAGGCATTGTGACTGCCTTTCGTACTTTCTTCCAGAAGTTGCCACCGCGCGAGATGCTTTTTGCCATGCTCTTTCTGTTGTTCTATCGCTTCCCAGAGGCTTTGTTGGGAAAGATGAGTGTGACATTCCTGATGCGTCCTCATTCCTCTGGTGGTCTGGGCCTTTCACCTCAGGAGTTCGGATTAGCCAGTGGAACTATTGGCGTGATAGGACTGACGCTGGGTGGCATTCTTGGAGGACTGCTGGCTGGTCGTGACGGCTTTAAGCGTTGGCTGTGGCCGATGGTATGTGCCATCACGTTGCCTGATATTGTCTATGTGTATATGAGTTATGCCATGCCCGACAATCTGGTACTCATCAGTTCGTGTATCTTTATCGAACAGTTTGGTTACGGACTGGGCTTTACTGCATTGACGCTCTATATGCTCTATTTCTCAAAGGGCAATTTCCAGACATCACACTATGCATTCTGCACAGCAATCTCCTATCTGGGACTGATGTTGCCAGGCATGTTGTCAGGATGGATGAAAGACCTGCTTGGCTATCGCACATTCTTCGTTATTGTTATGTTCCTATGTGTCATCACGTTTGTTGTCACAGCCTTCATCAAGGTTGATCCAGAGTTTGGAAAGAAAGTGAAGAGTGAGGAATAAGCGTGTAAAGTCGATATAATAATGAAAGCGGCAATGGTTTCACAACCGTGCCGCTTTTTCTATCAATGTTAGTATTAATAATGGAAAAGAAATCGTATCTTCTTATTTTGATGTTGTAAAGATACAGTTTTTTTTCGAAACGGCAATGATTTTTGCCTAAAAAATGCGCTTTTTAGGGGAAAATACCTATTTCCCTATGCTATTATAGGTATTTTCCTACCGACAAATAGGTTTTTTGCCTTGTTTTGCATATATTATTGCTCTATCTTTGCAGTACAGAAAACAAAAATGTCGAACTCTTTAAAAATTACGACTATGAAAAAGATGTATACTTTCCTCGCAATGGCAATGATAACCATGATGACAATGACCAGCTGTGACGCTGATTTTGAAGATCGCATGGAGGCTCGCACTCTCGAAGGTACCTGGAGTGGATATATAGACAACTACTATTACGACCGCTGGGGCCTGACAGGAACTAACTACCGCACCGCTTTCTATTTCGAGCGCGAAAACGCCTACGGTGGATGGGGTTATGAAGTAGACTACGACGCACGACGTCCGTCAGACTACTGGTACTGTGATTTCAAGTGGGAGATTGTTCGTGGTAACATACGCATACAGTACTACGATCGCGACTACACTGACGTTATCATCTACGACTATATGCTCGACGACTATCATTTCAGTGGTGAGATGGACGATGGCTACTGCGACACTCGCACCTATTTCTCTCTCGACTACGACAAGATGTTCAACTGGGACTACTGGACACGCGGCACTACTCGTGGAGCTGATGACACTGAGTATCACGCTACAGGCACAGGCTGCTTCGCAAGAAAGTAATCGCTACTTGATAAACAAAAAAAGAGGGCTTCAACCCTCTTTTTTTATGTTCCAATTTTATTATATTCCTAAACCTCCTTCGTAGGATGCATCTACCGCCTTCGACTGTAAGATGCGTGAGTAGGGCGCTACGTCATGAGTCAGCCAGATGTTACCGCCAATGGTAGAGTGATGACCGATGGTGATGCGTCCCAATACCGAAGCGTTAGAGTAGATGGTGACGTTGTCCTCGATAATCGGGTGACGTGGCACGTTGAGCATGTTGCCGTCAGCATCATATTTGAAACTCTTGGCACCCAGTGTAACGCCCTGATACAGAGTAACATGGTTGCCAATGATGCTGGTCTCACCAATAACGACACCCGTACCGTGGTCAATGGCGAAATACTCTCCGATGGTGGCACCCGGATGGATGTCAATACCTGTCTTTGAGTGTGCCTGTTCTGTGATGATACGCGGAATGACGGGCACCTTCAGCTCATGCAGTCGATGGGCAATACGATAGTGCGTCATGGCGTTGACCACAGGGTAGCAGAAGATGACTTCACCGTAATTGGGGGCAGCAGGGTCGTTGTCGAACATGGCCTGAATGTCGGTGTAGAGCACACGTTTCATCTCAGGCAGCGTATCGATAAACTCCAGTGCCAGTCGCTCTGCTTCAGCATAGACTTGCTGCTTGGTGTGGGTATTCTCACACTCCTCACAGAACTGCAGTCCGTGGGCTATCTGCTTGACGAGCAGCCTATGCAGCTCCTGCATGTGCACGCCGATATTGTATGAGCGCAGTGTCTCGTCGGGCTGTCGCTGGTTGAAGTAGTCTGGGAAGATGATGGTCTTCACCAGTGCCACTATCTGTTTCACCATTTCCACTGAGGGCAGTGGTGCCTCAATGGCAGGCATCATGCTCACCTCCTGCTCCGTGAGTTTGGAGAGCAGGCTGACATTTTTCAGTACGATATCGTTACCTTTCTTGTCCATATCTGCGGCAAAGGTACGAAATAATTTTTAATATTAATATTTTATCCCGTATTTTTTACGCCAGCGTATGCGAGTCGAAATACTGCTGCACGTCTTCCTTGTAGCTGTCGGAAATGGGCAGATACTGGTCGCCGAAGACGATGCGGAAGCGCTCGATAGCCTCTGCTTTCGACATGTGTACGATGTATGAGCGGTGTGTACGCAGGAACTCTGGACGTGGCAGATAGTCCTCCATCTTCTTCATGTTCATCAGACTCATAATCTTCTGTCCGTCTTCCAGATAGATGCGGATATAGTCCTTCAGTCCCTCAATGTAGAGGATGTCGTCCAGTGCTACGCGTACCAGCTTATAGTCGCTCTTTACATACATAAAGCGGTCGGCAGCGTAGGTCTGCTTCTTCTGGGTGATGCAGAACCAGTCAAGGGCTTTGTTGGCAGCCTTCAGGAAGTCTTCATAGCTTACGGGTTTCATCAGATAGTCTAGTGCAGATACCTTGTACCCCTCGATAGCATACTGCTGGAAGGCTGTGGTGAAGATAATCTTCGTTTCCTTGGGCAGTATCTTTGCAAATTCGATACCAGACAACTCTGGCATCTGTATGTCAAGAAATATCAGATGTACAGGATTGCTGCGAAGTTCTTTCATGGCCTCTACGGCACTTCCGTAGGTTCCGATAAGGTTCAGAAATGGGGTTTTCTCTGCGTAGCTCTTCAGCAGACTGGCTGCCAAAGGCTCGTCGTCAATAATTGCGCAGTTGATAATCATAATTGGATCGTTATTTTTGAGTAATAAATTTTATCATTGTCTTTTGTGCCTTGCTGCCAGATGTATTTCTCTGGGTAGGCCAGTTCCAGTCGTCTTTCCACTTGTTGCAGTCCGATGCCGTGTCCGCTATGGTCAGACGAGCTCTTCGGATTGTTAGAGTTCTCTATACTGCAGACGATGGTTTGTTCATTGGCATCGATATTGATACGGATAAACGATGGCTCTGTGGGGCTGATGCCATGCTTGAAGGCGTTCTCCACCAGCGAGATGAATATCATAGGAGCAATCTCAATCCTGTTAGACTGGATATTGGTGTTGAATGTCACGCTTACAGTCTCTGGAAGTCTGATGCGCATCAGTTTTACGTAGTTCTCCAGAAACTCCACCTCGTCGCTCACTGGTATTGTGGGCTGCTGGTAGTCATACAGAATATGGCGCAGCATCTTTGACAGTTCCTGTATCGTCTCTTGCGCTTTGGCGGTGTCAAAGGCCGTCAGTGCATAGATATTGTTCAGTGTGTTCAGCAGGAAGTGCGGATTAATCTGATTACGCAGGTTGCGTAACTCTGCCTGTGCACGAGCAGCCTCCAACTCTTTCAGACTCTGGTCGGCAGTAACCCATCGGCGAGCCAGTGCCAGTGCGGTGGCACCTGCTGCGAAGACTGCCAGGTTGAGGCTGTCTCTCAGGATGTAGACTACAGTAACCAGCGTGTCGTCGTTCCTATTAGTCAAATATGGCATGAAGAGAGTGTTGGCCCAGTCCATCCAATAGTGCAGGAATGTTCCCAACACGGTGATGAGCACGATGTTGATGAGTAGGTCATAACGGTGCTTGCCTGCCACGAAATACTTCGGTGCCAGATAAAGGTAGTTGGCATAGAATATAATCATCAGCAAGAATGGCTGCATAGAGATCATCAAGTAATGGGGCAGGGTAATACCGGTTCCTCTCCAAAAGGTCATTGGCGACAAGAACATATATGCCCAAAGGGCCATGTGACAAGCACCAGCTAAATGCTTGTTAATGGAGAATTTAAAGTTGTATTTACTCATGTCTTATAGCTTCTATGGGGTCCATATTTTATAGTTTTATCGTTTCTATTTTTCTACTCATTCCTCAATATCATCGCTGCAAAGGTAGAAATTATCGACGAAACCGCAAAATATATTTCCATTTTTTTTAGAGTTGGTAGAAATTATTTACTAAATCCTCGATATTATTCCCTGTTTTATAGGTGTTTTAATGAAAAAAGGGACTCGCCATCTCGGCGAATCCCTAATTTTTCTGACTAAACTAAACAAATACTTTATGATTTTTGTTATGGCTGATTATATCCTTTGCAAATGTTATTCAATTTCTGGTTGCAAAGGTAGTGCATTTCCTTCAGCCTCACAATACCTAAAATATGGTAATTTAGTTTAGATGCTATTACTTACTTGAACATTAACTGTGCAAACTGATACAGGCTGCGACGCCATGTGTGCCACTCGTGGGCAGTGCCAGGTGACTCATAGCCTACGGCATTCATGCCGAGCTCTTCCTTGATTTTCTTGGCAGCTTCTACGCAACCCATGTTCTCCTTGCCGCCACCGCTCATGAAGAGCAGCTTTACGTTCTTGGCAAAGCCCTCAGAGGCCTTCACCTGATCTACGTTCCATGCACCGCTGCTGAATGAGCCTACATAGGCAAACTTCTCTGGATTGGCCAGTGTAATCTCACGAGCCTGCATGCCACCCATTGACAGACCAGCGTAGGCACGATGCTGTGGGTCGGCAATGACGCGGTAGTTCTTCTCCACCATGGGGATGATATCATTGAAGAGCACATTCTTGAAGCCTTCTGAGAAACCGCCGAAGCCACGACGAGGACCGCCCAGACCAGGCTGTGGGCGACCACCAGCAGGACGAGGACCGTTGAGGTTGGCAGGGCGCTGACCAGCCTGTGGACGAGGACCGCCAAAGCCGAAGCCACCCTGCTCACCTGGACGACGAGCGTTCAGACCGTTATCCATCACGATGATGCATGGTACTGCCTTACCCTCGGCAATCAGGTTGTCCAGAATCTGAGCGGTGTGTCCCTGCTCGGCCCAGCCATACTCGTTCTCGCCCATACCATGTTGCAGATAGAGCACGGGGAACTTCTTCGTAGGATTGGTGTAATACTCAGCGGGCAGATATACATGGCAACGACGCATCTTCTCCGTGTATGATGAGTAGTAGAATACCTCGTTTATTGAGCCCTGTGGCACGTTCTTTACCTGCCAGAAGTCCTCATCAGCAGAAGGAATCTCGATACCGCTTCCCCAGCGACTGGCACCATAGAAGTACAGACTGTTAGGATCGGGCACTGAGGCACCGTCGATGTTCAGCTGGTAGTAGTGGAAACCCTCATCCTGAGGCTCAGAAGTACCTGTCCATACGCCGTTCTCATCCTTTGTCATCTCGTAGATTTTGCCAGCGATGTCCAGTCCCACGAACTTAGCATCGGGCGCCTTAATCTGTGCGCGCACCATACGCTGAGAGTTCACCATGGGATACTGTTTGTTTTCTTGGTTGCTAGTAGCAGGCTTGAAGTCTTCCGTTACGTTAGCAGTTACTGAAGGCACCTTCGGATTCTCTCTGGGAGCACCGAACTGTGCAGACGCTGTCAGGCATGATAGCGCCATCAATGAAAGAATAGTTTTTTTCATAAGTAATGATTCATGTGTTGATAATAACATTTCTGCTTCTTTTGACGCGGACTGTCCACAAAAGTAAAACAGTCCGCACCATTGTTATAGAAGATTAACACTTGCAGCGGTTAAGGAGAGGGTGCTTATTGCAACATTGCAACATGCAACACTCTGATAAAAAGGCAATCGCTCAAAGAGAAATCCCTGAGCGATTGTTGGTTTATACAATAGAGCTGTGATGTTATGCCGAGAGCTTGCGCCAGTGTGGACGCTTGTCGGAGCCGAGTTCAGAGATGGGTATTTCCTCGATGAGGTGCTCCTTCTTCCAACGGCTGATGATGCTGCGGTAGGTGGAGTCCTCGTAGTTGGCACCCTTTGCGAACTTTACATCGTCCAACGTGAAGGTCTGGGGCAGCCGATCGAAGGTGCTGCTGTTGCTGACGCGACCCAGTGCGGTCTGGCTCTTGGCCTGCTGAGCCTCCATCATCTGGCTGAGCAGATGCTGCTGGTTATGTAGCACGTAGTCGGCCATCATAAGCATGAAGTCCACACAGGCCTTTGACTCCTTCTCGCAACCACTCAGCAGGTGGAAGACTATGGCACAGCGGAAAGCGATGACTGCCGAACGCTTGCGCAGTTCGTCCATGGCCTCGTCCATATTTTTCATGGCCAGCAAGCGCTTCTCTTCCAGCCACTTCATGATGGCCTTGCGCAGTCGTGGGGTATCTACGAAGCCCGTCATCTCCTGCAGTCGCTTGGCAGCATCCCAGACCACCTGCTTCTGTTGTTCCGTCATGGGTGTGTACTTGGGGATGGAACAGAAGCGCGTATCGGGCATCTCTGACATCAGTATGCGACCTGCCAAGCCGTTCTCCACATTCTCGCGATTGAAACAGCGGTTGAAGGCACCATAGGTACCGAAGATAGTCCAGTTGTAGGCCACATTCACCTCACCTGACTCCGCCTGGTCAGAGTTATAGTCCTGACCCCATTCGCCTCTATCGAACGAGAGACGATAGACGTCGTACTTGGCCGACCAGCTGCCTGCACCATTGGTCTTAAACAACGTGTCCAACTCTTCGCCAAACGATAGCAGCGTGTGCCCAGCTGCGTTCTTGAAACGGCGCAGCAGGGTTGAGCAGGAGATGGTGATGGGCACTTTGCGCACAGGTACTTTCGGCAACTCTTCAGCACGCTCGTTGGCCTTACGCATCTTGTTCTTCTCCTTGATGACCTCCTCCTGCTGACGAGCCTCGCGCGACTCGTCGCTGATGGGTTTCATCCATGTCTCTACGGCCTCTCTGCACGACGACTTACCACCAGCCTGACGGCCTATAATCATCGCCATCAGTCCCAGATGCTGGCGCTTGTTGTCAGCATACTCCACCTCTACTTGGTCGGCATAGGCAGCAGCGACAGGCATGATGGCCGAGAGCACGTTCATGCGCATGTTGTCGGGTGCCGTCATTACGGGTTCACGCAGTCCTGAGGGCAACAGTTTCAGATTGAAGGTGTGCATCTTAGGTGTTGCCGTCGGCTCTTCCTGCTGTTGTTCGTTGTCCTCGTCATTGGGCTCGTTGAAGGCCTCTGCGTGAATCTCGCGCAAGCGCTTGGTCATGGGGCGGTTCATCTCGGTGTAGTTCTGGTAGAAGTCTGCGACCAACTGCTGACAGTCTTTCTCCGCTGCATATTCGGGCATGCGGGTACGGATAACGGCCATCATCTGTTCCTGCGACATCAGTCGGCATGCACCTACAGAGAAGATGCTGACCAGCGAGTTGTGGCGAACACCCTCTATCTGCAAGGCACGCTCTGTCAGTCCTGCCTCGTCCATGCAGAGGTCAAAAGCTTTCAGACAGCGAGGGTCAAGCTCCACTGGCTTTAACTCTGGGAAGAGCTCTGCCTGCTGGACAACGGGCTGAGGTTTTGGCTCGTTGGTCTGACGTCCATCGATGGTCAATCCACGCTGCAGGAAGGCCTCGCGACGCGCCTTGAGCTCCTCTTCAGGCAACACCTCGTACCAATGCTCAGAGCGGTATATCTCCTGGCTGGCGTCGGTAATCAGAATGAAGCGTTCGGGCGATATGCAGCTGTTGTCGTAGGGCACGCCCAGCGCTTGGCAATAGGCCTGCTGCGTCTCTTCGATGGTCATGCCCAGCGGCATGCGGATGTCGATGTGCAGCTTCTTGCGGGCTGAATACTCCATGTGGAGCAGCATGTCGTGCCACTGACCGCCCTCCTCATTATTTAAAAGGTACGCGCGTTGGATGGCTCCCTCCACCTTATCCTTCTCATCGATGTCAATACAGGTCTGAAAGAGGAATGCCTCTGCATCCATATCAGCCTGGCGACGATGGTTGTCGCGGAATCGGTAGTAGTGCGAGCAGCGTACAGGCAGCTCGTCCTTCAGCTCCACCTCTCCGCTCTGGATGCGGCTGACCATATCGGCCAACCACGGCTCGCGGATGAGGGCGTCATACTTGGTGAGGTCGCTTTCGTAAGCGATGCCTCGGTTTGGTTCACGTGCGCAGTTCAGCGCGATTTTTAAATTATTACTCATGTTGTTACAGTTTTAATGTTGATAACTATGTGCCGGCGCCTGCACGTTGATTTCGAATTCGTGACGCGAAATTACAACAAAAAAAAAACGGTTTCTTAGAATTTCTTCTAAAAAACCGCTCATGTCAACGGGTTGTCAACCGCGTGTCAAGATGTCAACGAAATGTCAATCGGGATGTCAATTCTTAGGCTTCAAGAGAGGCATAAACAGCTTCCAAATCTCTTTGCAGATGTCTGCGTCTGCCGTGCTGATTTTGTAATCGTAGAGGTCGACAATGCAGTAATCGCCTATTCTGGTACGGCGTATGGAGTTGGGTTTCACCTTGTCGCCCAGTATCCGTTCTATCAAGGCACCGAAGACGGCCTTGGTGGTCTTTTCGTCAATGATGCCCGTGCGTTTCATGACGCGCATCACGTGGGGCCACGTCCATGAGGTCTGGCGAATATCTTCTGGGCGTGTAGCCTTGTTGCTTATCTCCATGGGAATATTCATGCGACGATGTATCTCGCGGACAATCGTCACCAGCTGATTGGCGTGGGATGGGTTTGTACGGAAACGGCCTAGCACGCAACCAGGCAACACCACCAATGGCTGTATGTTGGCAGTGCCTGTGGTGAAGTGGTCGTCAATGGAGCGCAGGGCCTCGTAGCCTTCAGGCTCGCAGTGGTTGTGCTGAAACCACGCCGCCAGCAGCGAGCGATAGGGGCGTGCCTCGCCAGCACTCTTCTGCTCCTTCGCCTGCTCCACCACAAAGCCTACGGGTATTTCTCTCAGGTTCGGCATAGGTCAGCGTCTGGGCTCGTTCATGTTACAATGATTGGTGCCTATCTCCAGCTCGTTCAGTTGCTTGATGACATCCATATATCTTGTGTCGAGGCTTGTAAAGATGAGTTTACAGCCCAACTCCTCGGTGTCGAGAATGTTCATGTAGTCCATCAGCTGACTATGCAGCTGGTTGAAGACGTCATCCTTGTCGCCACGCTCGTAGTAGGCTTCGAAGAAGAAGGCGCTGTTGTCTGTAGAGTAGCAGCAGGCATCCTCCTTGAAATCGTGGAATTCCAGTTCCACCTTGTATTTGCGGAGGGTCTCCTTGTTACTGGCCAAAACGGGCAATACCAAATCGCTACCGTTCTCGCGCAGGTTCTGGTAGAGCTCCCATGCCGTGGCGGGCACCTCTTCATGCATGCCGCGCTTGACGAATTCAGCAAAGCGGTGTGGCGTAATCTTCTCGCCCACGTGGCACACCATCTTAGTCTGTATGACGTTATCGCACAATACGTTACCATCAGCATTGCTTTGCCCTCCGCTGATGATAGGATAGCTCTCCGTCCAGCCCATATCCTCATCGTCCACTACAATCATGACGCCAATCTGACGGGCTATCATGCCACTACTATAAATCAGTTTGTCGCAGTCGGGCAGCGACATGGTCTTTATATGCTTCATTTACCTTATTATTATATGAGGTGCAAAGGTAGTCAATTTTTCTGACTCCTCCAAGCGACTTGTTGCATTGTTGCGTTGCAATGTTGCAATAAGGAGTATAATAGTAGGAATTATTGAATTAATAATCATTCTATTTATCATAATGTGATAAAGACTAATCGTCTTCTCTCTCGTTAGGGTGGTGGAGGGTGCTTATTGCAACGTTGCAACATGCAACACAACGCCACTCCTCCTCCCGTTTTTGCCTAATACGCTTCTGAATTAGCCTAATACACAGCAGTATCACGCTAAACCATGTGTGTAATAGCCTAATATGGCTCTGTATAACCGTGTCTCGTACCGAAAATTACACATGAAAAACGACCCTATTGTGTAATTTTGCGCTTGCAAATGTTAAAAATGTGGGGAGAGAGTGAAAAATCTATGAAATAATTTGGTTTATAAAATAAACTACTTTATCTTTGCACCGTGATTCGAACACAATTGGCTCCAATCGTACCTTCTGCAGGGGTGGGGTTGAGGCCGCAAAATGAACTAAAACTGAGTATTAAACGCATTAAAAAATCTTTGAATCATGGAAGAAAACAGCAATATGACTGCTGAGCGCAGTCTGAAAATCATTACTGAACAGATTGAGATGAACCGTCGTGCGGTATCGAAAACCTTGGGGCAGTCGCTCTACATCTCTGGTCTTTGCATCATGGCGACATCCGTCTTGGTGGCTATCATCAATTTCCTCGCGATGAGTTCGGGTATGGTTGGCATCGGCCACTTGTTGTGGTTCCTGCTGCCCGTGGCCATCTGGTTCTTCTCGCGTAAATATATTAAGGAACGCGCACACACGCCTACGAACATGGTGGGCCAGATGGTGGCTAAGACATGGCAGACGTTCGCCATCTTCGCCCTCGGATTTTTCATCGTTGCCATCGTGTGCACCGCAATCTTGTTCCCAATGATGACGCCCGCCGAATATTCCGTAGTACAGATTAGGGTGGCGCCCATCATCGTGCTCTTGATGGGTATGGCCATCGCCATGAACGGTCAGATTCTGAATCAGCGCTGGCTGGTATGGTTTGGCGCAGTGGCTGGTCTGCTGTGCTTCGTGTGGGAACATTTCGAGGTGCTCACATGGCTGCTGGTGCACTGCTTACCCTTGGAACCTTACGAGGCGAGCGTCTTCATGTCTACGCTGCCCTGCGTCACCATCTTCATCTTCGGATTCGTCGGCCTGCTGCTCCCAGGCATGATGCTTAAAAAGCAGGCGGCATGATGTTTCCAACGTTAGACCCACTGCTGCACTCGGAGTTGCGACTGGCGGTGATGTCGCTGCTGGTGAGTGCCGAGGAGGCCGAGTTCCCGTATATCAAGGAGCAGACGGGGGCTACGGCGGGCAACCTCAGCGTGCAGATTGACAAGCTGTCGGCAGCGGGATATATCGAGGTGGAGAAGACCTTCAAGGGCAAGAAGCCTTGCACGCTGTGCCGCATAACCCCCTCGGGCTTGAAGGCCTTTGAGGACTATGTGGAATCGCTGAAAAGCTACCTTATACGTTGAAGGTCAAAGTGTGGCTTCGCAATGAAAGTAGAAAGTTCTTTGATCTTTAGTCGAAGAACTTTCAACCTATTGTGTAGTCCCTTTTGTGTATGTTTTATTAGAAAAATTATTGTTTTTCGATAAAAAAGTTCTGTTTTTCTTTGGTGATTCAAAAATAATGATTATCTTTGCACCGAAAATAATTATCGAATAACAATAAAACATTATCAAAATCTAATAAACATAATCAATTTTCAACAAAAACATTATCAGTTATGAAGAAAATTCAATCTATTCTGAAGAATAAGCTGAAATTCTACAGTGTCCTGACGGCCATCGTACTGGTCGGAACAGTGCTCTCGCTCACGTTCAATTTCGAGAATTACTCATATGAGCAAGGCGATGGCGAGGTGCTCACCCTGGATTCCTTGAAGGAAGATTTTGCAAAAATCGACAGGCAGACCACCGTCAATGTGGACACCACTAACGGCAGGCGCGTCACCAGCACCTTCTCTTCATGGACTGTGCACTTCAAGCCGACATTCGAGGTGACCATCCCCGTCAGACCCATTCGTGGCGCCAACGACAAATTCCTCTATAGCAGCATCAAGGGCGAGCCCTGCATGGTGGAGATGCAGAAGGTGAAGCTGAAGATGCCTTTCGAGAAGGCATCGCCCGATTTCATGTTGACGCAGACGCTGCTGTCGTGTGCTGAACTGCCTCTGTTCATCTGGCTGCTGGTTATCGTCCTGATGGTGATACGTTCTGTCTACAAAGGCGAAATCTTCGTGTCGCAGATTGCCAAAAGGCTGGAGACATCAGGCTGGCTGCTCGTTGCCATCTGGCTCGTGGTTAATGTGACGAGCTACATCCAGATACAAATGCTCCGCGAGCAGGTCTTGATGGCTTACTACGACATCTATTGGCATCCCGCCAGCGGCTACATCATCGTCTTCGGCTTGGTACTGATGATTATCTCGCAGATCATCCTGAAGGGCAAGGACTTGAAGGACGAACAGGAACTGACCATCTAAACCGTTGACACTATGAGTATTATCGTAAATGTAGACGTGATGATGGCCAAGCGCAAGATGTCGTCACAAGAGCTGGCCGAGAAGATTGGCATCACGCAGGCGAACCTCTCCATCCTGAAGACGGGCAAGGCCAAGGCCATCCGCTTCTCGACGCTGGAGGCTATCTGCAAGGCGTTGGACTGTCAGCCAGGGGATATTCTGGAGTATACGGAGTAGGAGGGTCAGACCAGGCGGATGCCCTCGTCACTGATGGTGATGAGATGGCGCTTGTACAGGTCGCCGATGGCTTTCTTATACACTTTCTTGCTAACACCGAAACGGGCGGCAATGGCTTCTGAGGGGCTCTTGTCGCCCAGTTCGCACTGGCCGTCGTGCTCTTGCAGATAACTGAGCAGCACCTCTGCAAAGTCGAGGCTCAGCTCATAGCCCGTCTTCTTCTGGTAGCGCTCCACCTTGGAGGTGGCCATCAGTCGGTGGGTCTTCTCGTCTTCCATCACATAGACGTAGTAGCGCTGTCCGCGCTCCATGCGCTGCTTCTGCTCGCGGAAGGGGCAGAAGAGGTCTTTCATCAGGCCCCAGTTGAGGAAGGCGCCATACTCGTTGGTCCATGCACACTCCATCCATGCGAATTCGCCCACCTTGGCAACGGGGTGCTCGGTGGTGGCCACGATACGCTCGTCTTGGTCGAGGTAGAGGAATACTTCGAGCTCGTCGCCGATGTGCATGTCGGGCGTGCAGTAGCGGTTGGGCAGCAGGATGTTGCCCTCTTCGCCACCGTCCAGGTAGAGGCCGTAGTCGGTGCGCTTCTTTATTCTGAGGGTGTTGTAGTCTCCGAGTTTAAGCATAGCAGTCCATCTTTCATGTGAATAGTACGGTCGGTAATCGAGGCAAGGCCCTCATCGTGGGTAACGATGACGAAGGTCTGGCCGAACTTATCGCGGAGGTCGAAGAAGAGCTGGTGGAGCTCCTGCTTGTTCTTTGAGTCGAGAGAACCTGAGGGCTCGTCGGCCAGGATGACGGCGGGATTGTTGACCAAGGCGCGGGCAACGGCAATGCGCTGCTTCTCGCCACCAGAGAGCTCGTTGGGCTTGTGGGTGGCACGGTCAGAGAGTCCCATAAAACTAAGCAGCTCCTGGGCGCGCTCCTTGGCGGCCTTCTGCGAGGTTCCTGCGATATAGGCAGGTATCATGATGTTCTCCAAGGCGGTGAACTCAGGCAGCAGCTGGTGGAACTGGAAGACGAAGCCTATGTGGCGATTGCGGAAGTCGGCGAGCTTCTTCTGAGAGAGGGCTGTCACGTCGACGGAATCGACGTGAACACTACCGCTGTCTGGGCGGTCTAGCGTGCCCATGATTTGCAGCAGGGTGGTCTTGCCGGCTCCACTGGGGCCGACGATGCTGACTACCTCGCCACGATCTATGTGGAGGTCGATGCCTTTCAGTACTTGTAGAGCGTCGAAGCTCTTGGTAATTCCTTGTAAATCTATCATTTGCGGTGTTTGTTAATCCAGCGGGCGAGGGCGTCGTAGATACTCGACTCCTCCTGGTGCTGGGCAGTGGTAAACGTCATCGACTCCTCCTTCTGCGTACCATACTGGTCTGGGAAGAGAATCATGAGATTCTTGCCGGAGAAGTGCTGCATGAGCTCTTGCGGCAGGCGCTCGAGGGCGTTCTTATATGAGATAGTACCCTTACGGGCAGTGATGATGACGAACATGTGGTCTTCGCGGATGTTCTCAGCCAGACGGGGCAACTCGTTCCAGTGCGCCATGTAGGTGTATTCAGCGCGCACGCTGGGGTGGCTGTTGTTGATGTATTCGCGAATCAGCTCCAGCGACTCGTTGCGCCCATGGAACTGGATGCGGCAGTCGAGATTGCCCGCCATGCGTGCCAGTCGCTCCAGCCAGCGGTGGAAGCCAGGCTCGAACTCAGCGCGCGAAGGCACCACCACCTGTATGCGTCGTAGCGTATTCAAGGGCTGCACAAAGCGCGTCAGCACAATCTGACGGTTCAGTCCGTTGTAGAGGCTCTGCAGGAATTCACCCCAGAACTTGGGGTTCACATCCGTGTGCACGTGCATGCCCATGATAATCTCCGAACAGCCAAACTCGCGGAAGGCGTGCTTGATGCCGTTGGCAATATTGGTAGAGAGGCGCACCTGCGTCTGCATCTGCAGGTCGGCTGCCGAGGCGCGCTGTTGCAGTCGCTCCAGCAGTTGCAGTCCTGCCTCGCGATGCTCGCTGGCATTGACGTCGTCGTACACCACGTTGAGACCTACCAGTCCGCGATTGCGCTTCGGATTGCGCATCATGATGGCCAGCTCCAGCAGTTGGGGCGCTATATCAGGGTATTTCACGCAGAGCAGCACCTTCTCATTAGCAGGCGAACTACTCACAGCAGGGCGATGAGAGCCTGCCAGCGTCAGCTCTTGTGCGGCCTTCTCAGTCATCATCGTCGAGATGATACAGGTGATGAGAATCATGATGACCACACCATTCAGCATCTCGTCGTTGACCAGATAGTGACCGGGCGATACCTCCAGTCGCATACCTACCATCACCATCGCAATGGCACCAGCAGCGTGGGCACACGTCAGGCCGAACATCATGTGGCCCTCGGCCTTGGTCAGTCGGAACAGGAGGCTCGAGATATAAGCTGCCAGCGCCTTGCCGAACGTGCCGAAGAAGACGATGAGCGCCACAACACCCAGCATGCGCCAGCCATCGAACAGCGAGGAAACGTCGATAAGCATGCCCACACCAATCAGGAAGTAGGGCACGAAGATGGCATTACCCGTGAACTCGATGCGGTTCATCAAGGGCGACACATGGGGAATATACCTATTTAGTATAAGACCAGCGATGAAGGCTCCCACAATGCCCTCCACGCCAATGGCCTCAGACAGGGCGGCTGAAAGGAACATCATGGCCAGCACGTAGATAAACTGCATGACGGCATCAGAATAGCGGCGCAGAAAATAGCGCGTCACCTTCGGAATGAGCCAGATGCTCAAGGCGCAGAAGGCCACAAACTTCAGCACAAACAAGAGCCAGAAGCCAATGCCTACATCCTCGCCAAAGGATGCCGAGAGGGCTGCCAGCATCATCAGTGCCATAAAGATAGACAGCATCGAGGCACCCACGCTGAGCATGACGCTGGGGTGGCGACTCATACCGTAGCGCGAGATGATGGGGTAGGCAATGAGCGTGTTAGATGCCATAATACAGCCCAAGAGGAACGAGGCCGTAGAGGAGTAGTCCAGCAGCCACATGGCCATGAAGTAGGTTAGCAGCAGTGGTACCAGACACGACAGCAGGCCAAACCACAGGATGCGCTTTGAGTTCTTCTTGACGCTCTCCATATCCATCTCCAAGCCTGCCAGAAACATAATATACAGCAGACCCACCTTGCCGAAGAGCTCAAACGAGTTGTCGCGCTCCAG
>JAILMS010000056.1 GCA_024692385.1 Prevotella sp.
TCTTTAATATGGATGGTGTTGTTTTCGAGGGAGTCAACGATGGCAAGTGACTCGATGCGGGAGTAGCCCTTAGAGGTTAGAAGTTTGCGACCACCGAGCATTTCCTTCTCAATGATGAAGCCCATGCCCTCGATGGTGGCACCAGCCTGCTGACAGAGGTCTATGATGCCTGTGGCGGCATAACCGTAAGCCAGGAAGTCGTCGATGAAGAGCGCGTGGTCGTCAGCCGTTAGGTATTCGCTACTAATCATTAGGTCGCAGTCGGTATTCTTGGTAAATGAGTGGATGGTAGTGACGTAGGCCGACTGCATGGTAGAGGGCGTCTGCTTCTTAGCATACACCACAGGTAGCTCCATCAGGTAGCCCAACATGATGGATGGCGCTATGCCAGAGGCTTCGACGGTGATAATCTTGTTGACATGCAGGTCGCTGAATCGACGAATAAACTCTACGGCAATCTGTTTCATCAAATAGGGGTCCATCTGGTGGTTGATGAACTTGTCTACTTTTAGAATGACTCCCTCCAAACTGCGACCATCCTGTAGAATGCGGTCAATAAGTGCTTTCATTGGTTAGCTGTTTTAGATTCTTGTCTGCAAAAAATACGAATAAAACCGTTAAGTAGCAAGTTTTTTACAAAAGAATTAGGATTTTGCAAAAAGATTTGTACCTTTGTAGCCGATTATGGATAACTAACACATAACATGAAACTAAACTTATTATATTTACTCGCTTTGTTGTTTTGTCCTGTCTATATGGCGACAGCGCAAGACAAGGTCAACATGAAGTTTGGAAAACCTGCCAAGGAAGAGGTGCAGATGACGGCCTATGCCGCAGAACCTGATGCTGAGGCTGTGGTGCTGTGTCGCCTGACGGAAGTGGAATACAGCATCCAGCAAACGGGTTATCTGGTGGACTATCGCGAGAAGATCCGCATCAAGGTGCTGAAGCCCAGTGGTGCGCGATATGCCAAGGTGGTTATACCTTATCTGAAAAATACGCCTATTGATAGTCGTAACAACAGCTCTAAGCTATTGCTGAAGGTGAATGCTACGGGTAATAACAGCGTCAGCTCGTCGTTTGATGAGCAGGCTGGCGCCATGACTACTGCCGACCTGGATCGCTATTCTGAGGAGAGTATTGAAGACTTGAAGGCTACTGCCTATAATCTGCAGGGTACTAAGGTGGTGAAGAGCGCCATGAAGAAGGATGCTGTCGCTGAGAAGAAGATAGACGAGCAGCACTATCAGGTGGAATTTACTGTGCCTGACGTTAAGGAGGGGACGGTGATAGAATATGAATACACACTGCATAGCGAGCTGTTCTGGCTGTTGCACGACTGGTTTGCACAATATGAGATACCTGTGGCTTATGCCAAGCTGGACATGAATATCCCCAGATACCTGTTGTTCGATTTGGAAGAGCATGGCATTCAGCGCCTGATATCTACCTGCGAGTCAGGAACCATGAGGTATAAGCTGGAGAGCGACCCACTGGCTGCTCCTACCATTGTTCCTTCAAACCACTATATCTGCGTGGGCCGCAATCTGGCTGGCGTGAAGAAGAGCGACGGCGTATGGAGCATGCAGGATAATTGTGCTGGCATTACCGCTAATCTCAAGCACTACAGTATGCGTGGTGCTGCTGTGGTAGACTATACCAAGACGTGGGAACAGATAGATGAGATGGTTCTCGAGTCAGAGGATTTAGGCAAGCAACTCAGCGAGCATAGTCCGTTGGCTGGTGAGTTGAAAGAGGCAAAGATAGCTGAGATTGCTGATCAGCGCGAGCGTGCTGAGGCTGTGGCTAAGCTGGTATTTAATAAGGTGGCATGGAATGGACGCTATGAGATGAGTCCTGCCAATACAGAAGAGACGCTGAAGAGTCAAGGGGGCTCGAATGTGGATATCAATATGCTGCTGTTGCAGTCGCTGAAGGATGCTGGACTCACTGCTGCCCCTGTGATGTTGAGAATGCGCAATCAGGGAAAACTGTCTGTGGAATTCCCTGCCGTTCAGAAATATACAACATTTATTGTGGCTGTAGTTTTGCCGCAGGGTAATCTCTATCTTGACGCATCTTCGACAGATGGCCATTTCAACGCATTGGCAGAGGTGTTACAGGCGGAGAAGGCTCGCTTGGTGCTGAAAGATAAGAAATGCCAGTGGGTGAATCTGCAACAGGCGGCAAAGAAGTAGAATGATAAATAATTCCTAATTTATTTTGCATTTCGCTCGGTTTGCACTACCTTTGCAATCGATTATGGACGAACAGAATAAGAATATGGAGCCCGAACGCCTGGTGCTGCGCACTGAGGGACTGGTAAAACGCTATGGAAAGCGTACGGTGGTAAACGATGTGTCGTTCGACGTGAAGCAGGGCGAGATTGTTGGTTTGCTGGGACCTAACGGTGCTGGTAAGACGACGTCGTTCTACATGACTACGGGACTCATCGTGCCCAACGAGGGACATATCTATCTGGGTAACGAGGAGGTTACGACCTATCCTGTTTACAAGCGTGCCCGTGCAGGTATTGGCTATCTGGCGCAGGAGGCTTCTGTGTTCCGTAAGATGTCGGTAGAGGACAATATTCTCTCTGTGCTAGAGATGACGGGTAAGCCCCGTGAGTATCAGCTGGAGAAGTTGGAAAGCCTAATTAAGGAGTTCCGTCTGCAGAAGGTGCGCAAGAATAAGGGTGACCAGCTCAGTGGTGGAGAGCGCCGTCGTACGGAGATTGCCCGCTGTCTGGCTATCGAGCCGAAGTTCATCATGCTTGACGAGCCGTTTGCTGGTGTGGACCCAATCGCTGTTGAGGATATCCAGTTTATCGTTTGGAAACTGAAAGACCTGAATATCGGTATTCTGATTACTGACCATAATGTGGAGGATACACTGTGTATCACCAATCGCGCCTATCTGCTCTTCGAAGGACGTATTCTGTTCCACGGTTCGCCAGAGGAGTTGGCAGCTAATCCTGTGGTAAGAAAGAACTATCTGACGGAGTCGTTTGTCTTGCGTCAGAAGGACTTCTCGGCACTGGAAGAACAGCGAAAAGCAGACGAGATGGATGAAGTGTGATTTAGTTAAAAAATGATAACTTTCAACTTTTAACCCTCAACTTTCGACTAATATTTTGTACCTTTGCACGCTCAAAACGATTATATATATAATTAATAAGGTATAAAAGAAGATGAATATTCAATTTGAAGCTCCTGATAAGGTGAATGGTCTGATGACTATCACCCTGGAGACGGCTGACTATCAGCCTGAAGTCGAGAAGACTCTGAAAGATTATCGCAAGCGTGCACAGATTCCCGGATTCCGTCCTGGTCAGGCTCCTATGGGTATGATCAAGCGTCAGTTTGGTTCTAGCGTCAAGGTTGACGTGATTAACAAGATGCTGGGCGAGAAGCTCTATGCTTATATCCAGGATAACAAGATTCATATGCTGGGTGAACCCCTCCCCAGTGACAAGCAGGCTCAGCTCGACTTTGAGAGTGACCAGCCTCTGGAATTCAAGTTCGATATCGCTGTAGCTCCTGAGTTTGAGGCTAAGCTGAGCGGTAAGGACAAGGTCCCTTTCTATAATATCACTGTTGATGACAAGCTCATCGACCAGCAGGTTGAGATGTATCAGAGCCGTGCCGGTCACTACGAGAAGGTAGAGACTTTCGATCCTGAGCAGCGCGACATGCTGAAGGGTGACCTTCGCGAGGTTGGCGTAGAGGGTGGCATCGAGGTTGCTGACTGCGTGCTGATGCCTCAGTACATCAAGGTTGACGACCAGAAGAAGCTCTTCGATGGCTGCAAGCTGGGTGACGTTATCACCTGGAATCCTCGCAAGGCTTATCCTGAGAGCGACGTAGAGGTTGCTGCCATGATGAAGATTGACAAGGAGAAGGTTGGTGAGCACACTGGTGACTTCACCTTCCAGATTACTGAGATCTCTCGCTTCACAAAGGCTGAGGTAAATAAGGAGTTGTTCGATCAGACCTTCGGTGAGGGTACTGTTAAGAACGAGAAGGAGTTCCGTCAGAAGATTGCTGACCAGATCAGCACTCAGTTCAAGTCTGACAGCGACTACAAGTTCCTGCTCGACGTTCGTGCTCACATGGAGAAGAAGGTAGGCAAGCTGGAGTTCCCAGAGGCTCTGCTGAAGCGTGTGATGCTGAATAATAATAAGGATAAGGGCGCTGACTTCGTAGAGAAAAACTTCGACGCAAGCATTAAGGAGCTCGCTTGGCACCTGATTAAGGAGCAACTGGTTGCTGCTCAGGGTATCAAGATTGAGGATGCTGACCTGAAGGAGACCGCTAAGGAGGCTGCTCGCGCTCAGTTCGCACAGTATGGTATGTCTAACATTCCTGAGGAGTATCTGGAGAACTACGCTCAGGAGATGCTGAAGAAGCGTGAGAACGTTGACGGACTGGTAGATCGTGCCGTTGACGTGAAGCTGACTGCTGCTTTGAAGAACGTCGTAAAGCTTGATGAGAAAGAGATTTCTCTGGAAGACTTTCAGAAAATGCTTCAGGAGAAGTAATTAAGAATTAGAATTCTTTAACGAAATAAAAGAGTCGGAATGTATTGCATTCCGACTTTTTTTTGTAATTTTGTATCTACTTAGTGATAGATTATGAACAACGATTTTAGAAAATACGCTACCAAGCACCTTGGAATCAACGGTCTCGTACTCGACGAAGTGATGAGTGCGCAGGCTCAGTATCTTAATCCTTATATTCTTGAGGAGCGTCAGTTGAATGTGACACAAATGGACGTGTTCTCACGACTGATGATGGATCGCATCATCTTCCTTGGTACACAAATTGACGACTATACAGCCAATACGCTGCAGGCGCAGCTGCTATACCTGGATTCTGTAGATTCTGGCAAGGATATCAGCATCTACCTGAACTCTCCTGGCGGCAGTGTGACGGCAGGTCTGGGAATCTATGATACCATGCAGTTCATCTCCAGCGATGTGGCTACTATCTGTACGGGTATGGCTGCTTCGATGGCTGCTGTGTTGCTCGTTGCCGGTACGGAGGGCAAGCGCTCTGCACTTCCTCACAGCCGTGTGATGATTCATCAGCCGTTGGGTGGCGTACAAGGCCAGGCTTCTGATATTGAGATTGAGGCCAAGGAGATTATGAAGTTTAAGAAAGAACTCTATACCATTATCTCTGAACATTCACATACACCATATGATAAGGTGTGGAACGACTCAGATCGTAACTATTGGATGACGGCTGAGGAGGCTAAGGAGTATGGCATGATTGACCAAGTGCTGGTAAAGAAGTAAGAGGTAAGGAATGGCGAAGAAGAAATGTAATTTGTGTGGACGCACAGATAGCGAGGTACGGCTGTTGATAACAGGCGTTGATGGCTGCATTTGCGATGAATGTGCTGCTCAGGCCTATCAGATAGCTATGGCTAACGGCTTCGGTCCTGATGCCAAGAAGCCAGAGCCTGATTTTAAGAGCAAGCGTATTCCTAAGCCCAAAGAGATTAAAGCGCATCTTGACGAATACGTGATTGGTCAGGATGAGGCTAAGCGCTATCTCTCTGTAGCTGTCTATAACCACTATAAGCGTCTGCAACAGCCAGACGATGATAACGGCGTAGAGATTGAGAAGTCGAACATTATTATGGTGGGCTCTACAGGAACTGGTAAGACGCTGTTGGCCCGTACCATTGCCAAGATGCTGGATGTGCCATTCACCATTGTTGATGCTACTGTATTTACAGAAGCCGGTTATGTGGGAGAGGATGTAGAGAGCATCCTGACTCGCTTGCTGCAGGTGGCAGACTATAATGTGGAGGCCGCTCAGCGTGGTATTGTCTTCGTAGATGAGATTGATAAGATTGCTCGCAAGACTGATAATCCTTCTATTACGCGTGACGTCAGTGGTGAGGGAGTACAGCAGGGTCTGCTGAAACTCTTGGAGGGAACCGTAGTCAATGTTCCACCTCAGGGAGGCCGTAAGCATCCTGATCAGGAGTATATCCATATTGATACACATAATATCCTGTTTATTTGCGGTGGTGCCTTCGACGGCATTGAGCGCAAGATAGCACAGCGCTTGAATACCCATGTCGTGGGATATAACTCTGTGCAGAACGTTCGTAAGATAGATAAGAACGACCTGATGCAGTATATTCAGCCGCAGGACCTGAAATCGTTCGGATTGATTCCGGAGATTATTGGTCGTCTGCCAGTGCTTACCTATCTGAACCCGCTTGACCGTGAGGCATTGAACCGTATCCTGACGGAACCGAAGAACTCTATTGTCAAGCAGTATGTGAAACTGTTCCAGATGGATGGCATCAAGTTGAATTTCACGCAGGACGCCTTAGACCTTATCGTTGATAAGGCTGTAGAGTATAAACTTGGCGCTCGTGGACTGCGCTCTATCGTGGAGAATATCATGATGGATGCTATGTTCGAGACACCTTCTAAAAAGACAAAGTCCTTTGAGGTGACGAAAGAGTATGCCCAAAAACAACTTGATCAGTCACACTTGCAATAATAATTGAGTTAGCCTATGGCAAAAGAAAGACATAACCTGACAGAGGCGCTGAAGAAGTATTTTGGCTTCGATAAGTTCAAGGGTGACCAAGAGGCTATCGTGCAGAATGTGCTCGATGGTAAGGATACTTTTGTACTGATGCCAACGGGTGGCGGTAAGTCGCTCTGCTATCAGTTGCCGTCACTGTTGATGGATGGTACTGCTATCGTCATCTCGCCACTGATTGCCTTGATGAAGAATCAGGTGGATGTGATTAGCTCGATGAGTGACGAGGGTACTGCGCATTATCTGAACTCGTCATTGAACAAGACTGCCATTGATCAGGTGAAGGCCGATATCATGGCTGGACGTACTAAACTGTTGTATGTCGCTCCTGAGTCACTGACCAAAGAGGATAATGTGGAGTTCCTGAAGCAGGCTAAGATATCGTTCTATGCCATTGATGAGGCACACTGTATCTCTGAATGGGGACATGACTTCCGACCAGAGTATCGTCGCATCCGTCCTATTATAAATGAAATAGGACAGGCTCCGATTATTGCGCTGACAGCCACTGCCACTGATAAGGTGCGCTCAGATATCAAGAAAAATCTGGGTATTGTCGATGCCGTAGAGTTTAAGAGCTCGTTCAACCGTCCGAACCTGTATTACGAGGTACGCCCCAAGACGATGGACGTAGATAAAGATATCATCAAGTTCATCAAGCAACATCCCGGCAAGAGTGGTATTATCTACTGCTTGTCGCGTAAGAAGGTGGAAGAACTGGCAGAGATTCTGAAGGCTAACGATATCAAGGCGGCTGCCTATCATGCTGGTTTGGAGTCAGCATTGCGCTCACAGACGCAGGACGACTTCCTGATGGAGAAGATCGATGTTATCGTGGCTACCATCGCTTTCGGTATGGGTATCGATAAGCCAGATGTGCGCTTTGTCATTCACTATGATATTCCTAAATCGTTGGAAGGCTACTATCAGGAAACTGGTCGTGCTGGTCGTGATGGCGGTGAAGGTATGTGTATCACTTTCTATGCTCAGAAAGACCTTCAGAAACTGGATAAGTTTATGGAGGGTAAGCCCGTTGCCGAACAGGATATTGGTAGACAACTGTTGGCTGAGACGGCAGCGTATGCGGAAACTTCGGTATGTCGCCGTAAGATGTTGCTGCACTATTTTGGTGAGGAATATGCACCAGACAACTGCCACAACTGTGATAACTGTCTACATCCCAAGACAAAGATAGAAGCCGAGAAACAGCTGGTAATCGTATTGCAGGCTGTACAGGCACTGAAGGAAAACTTCCGTACTGACTATATTATTGACTTCGTAGAGGGTAAGGAGACTGAGGAAATCCTGGCACACAAGCATCAGAATCATGATTTGTTTGGTGCTGGTGAAGACGATGATCCTAAACACTGGAATCCCGTGATCCGTCAGGCACTCATTGCTGGCTATCTGAAGAAAGATGTAGAGAACTATGGATTGCTGAAGCTGACTTCTGCTGGTAAGAAGTTTATTAAGAATCCAACGACCTTCATGATCGTTGAGGACAACGAGTTCTCAGAAGACTATGAGAATGTTGCCGACCATGATATGGGTAGCAGTGCGCTGGATCCTACGCTTAATGCCATGCTGAAAGACCTGCGCAAGAAGGTCAGCAAGAGAATGGAGCGTCCGCCTTATGTTATCTTCCAAGATGTCAGCATCGAGCAGATGGCTACCGACTATCCTGTAACCTTGGAAGAGCTGAAGAATATTCAGGGAGTAGGAGAGGGCAAGGTGAAACAACCGTATGCTAAGGAGTTCGTCGAGTTGATCAAACGCTATTGTGACGAAAACGAAATCGTTCGCCATAGTGACCTCCGCGTTCGTACTGTTGCCAAGAAGTCAATACTGAAGGTGAAAATCATTCAGGCTATTGACCGCCAGATAGCACTTGATGACATTGCTACCGCACAAGGACTGGAGTTTGAAGAACTTCTCGATGAGGTGGAGGCTATTGTCTATAGTGGTACGAAACTTAATATTGACTATTTCTTGGAAGAGGTGATGGACGAGGATCGTATCGACGACATCTACGACTACTTTGCCGAGAGTGAGACAGACTCGTTGGAGGCTGCTCTCGATGAACTTGGTCAGGAATGTTCGGAAGATGAAATCCGTCTGGTACGCGTGAAGTTCATCTCGGAAATGGCTAACTAGAATCATGAAGAAGATAATAATGATATTGCTGGCAGTGGCTTTCGTGTCATTGCCTGCTGAAGCGCAGTTCTTTAAGAAACTGTTTAAGAAGAAAGCTAAGACAGAAAAGACTGGCTCTGTTAAGAATGATGCTATCAATGATGATGCTCAGGTAGCTCTTGCTGATATTGCCACCTTCTCAGATAATCGTAACAACCGTAATGCCTTTCTTCAGATTCCTTTAGGTATTAAAGCTGAGCGCTTTGAAAAGCTGTTGTTGCAGCAAGGTTTTGCGGAGCGCAAAAATGAGGGCAAGCAGACTTCAAAGACATATGTTTATGAAGGCGAGGTCTATGGGGCTAAATCTGTCATTACATTAGCTGTCTCTGAGCAGACAGGGCGCGTCTATGCTGTAGACGTGGCTGATCAGACCATATATCCCTCGGAGAAGGATGTTAAACAGCGCTTTGCTGCTCTGAAGAAAGAACTGATAAAGGAGTATGGTCGTGGCTTTGTTGATAATCAAGGAGAGGCTTATACTATTCAGAACCGACTGGGTACTGTAAATATGCACTATGAGCGTAATTCGCTCACTACAAGTTATAACATTGGCTTTGCATTAGATGATGCCAAAGCTTATCAGATGGCCTATCAGGAAATGGAAGACAAAGAGTATGAGACTGCTCCGCGCACCATCACTGATGGTTTGGCAATAGCCTGCAATCATACTGACTTGGTGGGGTTGGGTGTAAAACTTCTTCAGAATAATAGTTTGAAGGGCGCGCAGAATGTTCTTCGTAACTATGACTATACTCTGGGAAAGACTACCGCAAAAACTGTAACGGCATCATATACCTTAGACGATTATAAAGTCTCTGTTTCTCTTGCCCGTCGCAAGCAGAATGTCATATTAATTACACTAACGGCTAATGACGACATGGATGCCATCTGTCGCGATTTGCAGACGAATGGCTTTGTCTCTGCTAATCAGAAAAACTGGTTGCAAGGCAAGATGTCTGTTGCCGTGTCTACTGACAAGCAGGGCAGGGTGGTGATGGTGTTACGTTAAATCCTATTAATAATAGGTGAAAACGCTTGCCGTCTCAGAAAAAATGAGTAATTTTGCACGCAATAAAATTTAAAGTAGTATTTTTATGTCATCATTTATTGCAGACAAAATTGTAATGGACGGCTTGACTTTTGACGACGTCCTGTTGATTCCCGCTTATTCTGAGGTATTGCCTAAGACGGTAGAGTTGAAGACACGTTTCTCTCGCCACATCGAGTTGAATGTACCCTTTGTAACAGCAGCGATGGATACTGTTACGGAGAGTAGAATGGCTATTGCCATAGCTCGTGAGGGAGGTATCGGTGTTATTCACAAGAATATGTCTATCGAAAATCAGGCTCGTGAGGTGGCAATCGTGAAGCGTGCAGAGAATGGTATGATCTATGATCCAGTGACCATTCGTCGCGGCTCTACTGTACAGGATGCTCTTGATATCATGGCAGAATATCATATTGGTGGTATTCCTGTTGTCGATGAGGAAAACCGTCTGGTGGGCATCGTTACCAATCGTGACTTGCGCTTCGAGCGTCGTTTGGATAAGAAAATCGACGAGGTGATGACCAAGGATAATCTGGTAACAACACATCAGCAGACCGACTTGGCTGCTGCTGCCCAGATTCTGCAAGAAAATAAGATAGAGAAACTGCCTGTAGTGGATAAGGACAACCGCTTAGTGGGCCTTATCACTTATAAGGATATTACTAAGGCCAAGGACAAACCTATGGCATGCAAGGATGACAAAGGACGTCTGCGTGTTGCTGCAGGTGTTGGTGTTACCTTTGATACTCTGGACCGTATGCAGGCACTTGTCAATGCTGGCGTTGATGCCATTGTCATTGATACAGCTCATGGTCATTCAAAGAGTGTAATTGAGAAACTGCGTGAAGCTAAGGCATCATTCCCCAATATCGATATCGTTGTAGGTAACATCGCTACCGGCGAGGCTGCCCGTATGTTGGTAGACAATGGTGCTGATGCTGTAAAGGTTGGTATTGGCCCGGGCTCTATCTGTACTACTCGTGTGGTAGCAGGTGTGGGCGTTCCTCAGTTGAGCGCAGTATATGATGTATATAGTGCTTTGAAGGGTACTGGAGTGCCCCTTATTGCTGATGGTGGTCTGCGCTACTCTGGCGATATCGTTAAGGCATTGGCTGCTGGTGGCTCTTGCGTAATGATTGGTTCTTTGGTTGCCGGTACTGAGGAGAGCCCTGGTGACACCATCATCTACAATGGTCGTAAGTTTAAGAGCTATCGTGGCATGGGCTCGTTGGAGGCTATGGAGCATGGCTCTAAGGACCGCTATTTCCAGGCAGATACTAAGGATGTAAAGAAACTCGTTCCAGAGGGTATCGCAGGACGTGTTCCTTACAAGGGAACTGTTCAGGAGGTTATCTATCAGATGGTAGGTGGTCTGCGTTCTGGTATGGGTTATTGTGGCGCTGCAACTATCGAGAGATTGCACGATGCCAAGTTTACGCGCATCACGAATGCTGGTGTCAATGAGTCGCACCCCCACGACATCACAATCACCAGTGAAGCACCTAACTATTCAAGACCTAACGATTAAATGAAAAAACAACTGATTCTGGCTATAAGCCTGCTGAGTGCCCTGACAGCCACAGCACAATCTGTTAATGACCCTGTCATTATGACGGTAGCAGGAACTCCTGTTCCCCGTTCAGAGTTTGAGTATTCTTATAACAAGAACAATACAGACGGTGTCATCGATAAGAAGAATGTAGAGGAGTATGTGGACTTGTTCATCAACTATAAGTTGAAGGTTCAGGCTGCGCTGGATGCCCGCATAGATACTACACAGGCTTTCTTGACAGAGTTTGCCCAGTATCGTGATCAACAGATCGTTCCTACTTTTGTAACGGATGACGATATGTTGGAAGAGGCTCATAAGGTGTATAATCAGACACTCGAGAGTATCGGTCCTGACGGATTGGTACAGGTGGCACATATCTTAATCAGACTGCCTCAGAAGGCTTCCGACGCTGAGCAGCAGAAGGCAAAGGAGCGCATAGATTCTATCTATGGCGCCCTGAAGGCTGGAGCAAATTTTGAGGAATTGGCTAAACGCACTTCTCAGGATACGGGTTCTGGTCGTCGTGGCGGTCTGTTGGGATGGATTAGCAAGAATCAGACTGTAAAGGAGTTTGAAGATGCTGCTTTTGCTCTGCAGCCTAACGAGATGAGCAAGCCTGTGCTGTCACCTTATGGCTGGCATATCATCTTAATGAAGGAACGCAAGCAGTTTGAACCTTTCGAGTTCCATAAAGATAATATCCTAAAATACTTGGAACAGCGTGGTGCTCGTAATAGCATCTCTGATCGAAAGATAGATGAGATTGTGAAGAACTCTAATGGCCAACTGACGAGAGAACGCCTGATGACTATGCGAGCTGATTCACTGTCGGCTAACGATTTGTCGATGCGTTACCTTATCAAAGAGTATCATGACGGCTTGCTGCTCTACGAGGTAAGTAATGAGCATGTATGGGATAAAGCTGCGAAAGATGAGGCTGCACTGGAGCGCTTCTTTAAGAAGAATAAGGCCAAGTACAAGTGGGATGAGCCTCGTTTCAAGGGTATGGCATATCATGTGAAGGTTCAGTCGGATGTAAAGGCCGTTGCTAATTGCGTGAAGAAGCTGAAGTTTGACGATTGGAATGAGGCATTGCGTAAGACCTTTAACAATGATTCTATTCTCCGTATTCGTGTGGAGAAAGGCCTTTTCAAGAAAGGCGATAACGCACTGATAGACCGTGAGGTGTTCAAGAAACAGGATGCTAAGGTGGACAGCGTGAAAGGCTTCCCCATTGATGCTACCTACGGAAAGCTCATCAAGGCTCCTCAGACCTTTGCCGATGTGCGTGGGCTCGTGACAGCGGATTTACAGGATGAATTAGAGCGTGAATGGGTAGCTGACCTGCGTCGTCGTTACACTTTTACCGTTAATGAGGATGTTTTAAAGACAGTCAATAAGCATGAATAAGAAAAAAGTATTATTGCTGGCATTACTGGCTTCGCTGGCTTCGCTGGTACAGGCTCAGAATGACAGTCTTCGCTCCATCGTTGATGAGGTGATATGGGTTGTCGGTGATGAGGCTATATTGAAATCTGATGTTGAGTCTCTTCGTTTGCAGGGTCAACAGGAAGGCTTGCGCTGGGACGGTGATCCAGACTGTTCAATACCCGAGCAGATCGCTGTGCAGAAACTATATCTGAATCAGGCTATTACGGATAGTATTGAAGTAACAGATTCTGAGATCTCAAACGGTGTAGAGCAGTATATCGAGCAGATGATATCAGCTATCGGTTCGCGAGAGAAATTGGAGGAATATCATAAGAAGAATATGAGTCAGATACGCGCTGAGTTGCGTGAGTCTTTCCGTGAGCGTCAGATGGTGCAGGGTATGCAACAGAAACTTACTAAGGATATCTCTGTATCGCCTGCTGAGGTTCGCCGATATTTCAAAGATCTGCCTCAAGACAGTATTCCTTTCGTTCCAACGGAGGTAGAGGTGCAGATTATCACGATGCAGCCACGTATTGAGCAGGAAGAGATTAATCGTGTCAAGGAGGAACTGCGAGATTATACTGACCGTATTAATAAAGGCCAGTCTTCGTTCCAGACGTTAGCACGTCTCTACTCGGAAGATCCAGGTTCTGCACGTCGAGGCGGAGAAATGGACTTTATCGGACGTGGTATGCTGGATCCTGCTTTTGCTAATGTTGCTTTTAGCTTGACTGACCCTAAAAAGGTGTCAAAGATTGTGGAGTCGGAATTTGGATTCCATATTATTCAGCTGATTGATAAGCGAGGAGAAAAGATTAAGGTTCGTCACATCCTCCGTAAGCCTGTAGTAAGTGATGAGGCTATCAAAACGGCTATGAGCCGATTGGATTCAGTGGCAACCGCTATCCGTACAGGTGTCGCTCCCGAGATATTAGGCGGTCATTTCAAAGGTACCTTTACCTTTGAGGATGGTGTGGTGCTCTTCTCTGATGACAAGGATACCCGCAACAACAATGGCTTGATGGCTAATGTTACACAGGAGGGCCGTACTTCACGCTTTAGAATGTCTGATCTGCCATCAGAGGTGGCTAAAACCATTGATGGTATGGAGGTTGGCAGCGTATCTACTCCTTTCCAGATGATAAATGAACGTGGTAAAACAGTATGTGCCATCGTGAAGCTGAAGAATCGTCGTGAGGGACATAAGGCTACCATTACGGAGGACTTCCAGATAATGAAGAATGTGGTAACTGCCAAGCAACGTGAGAAAAAGTTGCATGAATGGGTGGTTAACCGTATCAAATCTACCTATGTCCGCCTTAATGAGCGTTATCGCGACTGCCAGTTTAAGTACGAAGGTTGGGTGAAGTAAAATATACAGTTTGAGGAAGTTATTGTCAATTGTCCTGGGAGTGTTGGCGTTGGCTGTCGCTTTCGCGGCACAGCCACAGCGCAAGCGTCCTCCACGAAAGAAAGTGGAGGATAAGCGTGTATATCTAGTACATTCTGATAATCTTCACTATGACCAGTACCGCAATGGTGATGCACAGGTACTACATGGTAATGTGCATTTTCGCCATCAAGGAGCGGATTTGTTCTGTGATAGTGCACATTTCTATGAGCAGTCAAACTCTTTTGAAGCCTTTGGAAATGTGAAGATGAAACAGGGGGATACGCTCAGCCTGACGAGTAACTACGCTTATTATGATGGTAACGACCAGTTGGCCCAGGCTCGTTATAATGTTGTATTGCGACATCGAAAGACGACACTCTATACCGACTCACTGGACTACGACCGTATGTACAACTTTGGTAACTTCTTTGAGGGTGGTAAACTGGTTGACGGCAAAACGGTGCTGACATCGGATTGGGGAGAGTATCATACGGATACCAAAAAGGCGATGTTCTACTATGATGTTCGTCTGAAGGATAATAAGCTCTTCCTAACCACCGACTCCCTGTTCTACGATACAAAGAGTTCTCGAGCACATATTGTCGGCCCCTCAAATATTACGTCGGGAAGTAGTCATATCTATAGTGAGAATGGCTATTACAATACCAAAACGGAGCAATCAGAACTTTTCGGACGCTCAATCATTAAAGACCAAGGGCGTACGCTGATTGGTGATAGTGTCTACCATAATGCCGGTGATGGTACTAACTACGCATATAACAACGTCATCTATACCGATTCGGTAAACAAGAATATGATGACGGGTGACTATTGTGAGTATAACGATTCTACAGGATATGCGATGGCCACAAAACGGGCAGTCACCATTGACTTCTCTCAGCGTGATTCGCTCTACATGCATGCAGATACCTTTAAGATTTTTACCTATAATATCCGTACGGATTCTGTCTATCGTATTGTACATGCTTATAATAAGGTGCGAGTCTTCCGAAGAGATGTACAGGCGGTGTGTGACTCGTTGGTATACAATACGTTAGATTCATGTATGACGATGTATAAGGATCCTATTGTATGGAATCTGGGACAGCAGCTCTTTGGTGAGGAGATTAAAGTGTATATGAAGGATTCTACCATTGACCATGCCCATGTGCTTCGTCAGGCTTTCTCAGCAGAGCAAATGCGTGATTCTGTGCACTATAATCAGGTGTCGTCAATAGAGATGAAGGCATTCTTTAAGAATGGCGAGATTCGTGAGACGCAGGCTATCAATAATGTCTTGGTGGTGTATTATCCCATTGACGATGCTGATAGTACCATTATTGGACTGAACTATACGGAAACTCCTTTGATGAAAATGTTTCTGGAGAACCGGAAGATGAAAAAAATATGGATGGAGAAGCCTAAGGGTACTTTGTATCCGATAACGCAGGTTCCTCCAGGCAAGAGCTTCCTTCCACAGTTCGCATGGTTCGACTATGTTCGACCATTAGATAAGGATGATATCTTCAATTGGCGCCCCAAAAAGTCTGGTACGGAATTGAAGGAGGTCAAGCGTCGTGAGCCACCAAAGAATACGAAGAAGAAATGACAGATGTGATACAACTGCTACCAGATAGTGTAGCTAATCAGATTGCTGCTGGAGAGGTCATCCAACGACCAGCTTCTGTTATCAAGGAGTTGGTGGAGAATGCGGTAGACGCTGGCGCACACACCATCAATGTGTTGGTGGTGGATGCCGGACGTACCTCTATACAAGTCATTGATGATGGTTGTGGCATGTCTGAGACTGATGCTCGTATGGCTTTTGAACGTCATGCGACCTCGAAAATCCGAAAGGCAGATGACCTGTTTGCCCTCCATACAATGGGCTTCCGCGGTGAGGCGTTGCCATCTATTGCGGCTGTTGCACAGATAGAACTGCGTACCCGTCGTCAGAGTGATGAGGTAGGTACCTGCCTGACACTCTCTGGCTCTCGTGTGGAGAGTCAGGAAATGTGTTCATGCAGTGTTGGTAGCTCCTTTACGGTTAATAATCTGTTTTTTAATGTTCCTGCGCGTCGTAAATTTCTGAAGACGAATGCTACGGAACTGAATAATATTCTGGTAGCCTTTGAACGTATTGTGCTGGTTTATCCTGAGATTTGTTTTACTCTTCATAGCAATGGTCAGGAGTTGATGAATCTTCGTGCAGGGACGCTACGTCAGCGCATCACAGATGTTTATGGCCGTCGATACGGACAGGACTTGCTGCCTGTCAACGTTGAAACAGCACTTTGTAAAATCTCTGGATTTGTGGCTAAGCCTGAGTCTGCCCGTAAGAAAGGTGCCCATGAATACTTCTTCGTCAATGGACGTTTTATGAAGCATGGATATTTCCATAAGGCTGTCCAACAGGCATACGAACGCCTTATACCCGCGGGCGCGCACGTACCTTATTTTATATTTTTCGACGTCAATCCAGCTGACATTGATGTAAATATCCATCCAACGAAGACGGAGATAAAGTTTGAAAACGAGCAAGCTATTTGGCAGATTCTATCAGCAGCCGTGAAGGATGCCATCGGACAGTTCTGCGAAATCCCCCAGATAAACTTTGATACTGAAGGACGTCCGGACATACCTGCCTATAATCCTGTGGCTATTCCTGTCGAGATGCCTCATGTGGATCGTAATCCACAATATAATCCTTTCCGTGAGAAAGCTTCACGAAATTGGGAAAGCCTCTATGAAGGTTTGCCTACGCAACCTGTTCAGCAGGAACAGTCGCTGTTTGATGCTCCTCAGAGCAAGACAGCCCCGATGTCTGATGATACTCTTGTTTCAGAACAACCCGTAGAACTGACAGATGTAAGCCCATTGCACTATCAGTATAAGGGGCGTTATATTATGACCGCTGTAAAATCTGGTCTGATGATAATCGACCAGCATCGTGCCGATATCCGTATTCGTTACGAGCGTTATATGCAGCAGTTGGCAGATGCTCCATCCAGTAGTCAGCGTATGTTGTTCCCAGAGGTTATTGAGATGGCACCATCAGAGGCCGCTCTTATGGAGGAGTTGATGCCTGCATTGGCTGCTGTGGGATTCGAACTGACTCCACTGGGCCCGTCGAGTTATGCTGTTAATGGTGTTCCGGCAGGTATTGAGGGCTTGAGTGCTTCAAAATTATTGCAAGATATCATCGATTCAGCTGTACCTGTCAGTCATGATACAATCTCTGTCAATCATCATGTTGCTCTTGGACTTGCCCGTCATGCTGCCATACCGTATGGTCAGCAGTTGTCTAACGAGGAGATGGATGTAGTGGTGAATAACCTTTTTTCTTGTGACAATGTAAACTACACTCCCGATGGTAAGGCAGTACTTTGTATCCTCCCACAGGCCGATATTGAGCATCTGTTGGCTTAAAATGACTTAAAATGCCTGTTTTTGCACGAAAAATGCTCGTTTTTTGCCCTAAAATCAAAAAAAAACGTCTAAAATTGAATTTATTTGCTAAAAAACTTTGATTATTCGAAAATAATATTTACTTTTGCACAGAATTTGAAATAGAATTTTTTAACTTAAATTATTAGTATAGTATGAAAAAGTTATTCTTGATGCTGGCTGTTGCCAGTCTGTCAATGAGCGCTATGGCTCAGGAAGATCCAACTGAGAAGTACAGCGTATCAACAAATTCTTTCTGGAGCAATTGGTTCATTCAGGCCAATGTAAACTGGAATTCATTCTATGTTGGTGGTCATGACAACTATCTGAGTTCTCCTTTTGGTAAGTTCCCTCTCGGAACTGATAAGGATGCTTTGGCTGGTACTTATTCAAATCACCCCACATCTCTCGGCTTCTCTGTAGCTGTAGGTAAGTGGTTTACTCCTGGTTTGGGTCTCCGTACAAAGGCTAACGGTCTTTGGATTGGTAAGGCTTTCGATGGTGACATGCAGAAGTATGTTGCACTCACTGAGCAGGTAATGTTCAATCTGCACAACCTGCTGGGTGGCTACGATGAGAGCCGTATTTGGAATGCTATTCCTTATGTAGGTGCTGGTGCTTATCTCCACCTCGGTGGTGATCGTAGCGGTAGCCACGGTGCTCTGTTCACTGCTGGTTTGCTGAATACTTTCAAGCTCAGCCAGAAGGTTTCTTTGAACCTCGAGCTCGCTTATCTGAACTATGACAAGAACTTCATTGAGGGTGCTCCTGTATTCGGTCTCCGTCCTGGTCACCGTGATCATCAGCTCGCTCTTGAGGTCGGTGTTACTTACAACCTCGGCAAGGGTACTTGGAACAAGACTCCTGACGTAGACGCTATCAAGGCTCTGTCACAGGGTCAGATCGACGCTCTGAATGCTCAGTTGACTGACGCTCAGACCGAGAACGCTCGCCTGAAGGATATGCTGGCTAACCAGCAGAAGGAAGTTGCTCAGGCTACTGCTGTTGCAACCAAGACTGTTACAAAGGTAGTTGCTGCTCCTGTATCAGTATTCTTCAACATAAACAAGGCTAAGGTTGCTTCTAAGAAGGACCTGCAGAATGTTTCTGATCTGGCTAAGGTTGCTAAGGAGAACAACTCTAAGATTGTTGTAACTGGTTACGCTGATAGCAAGACTGGTTCTGCAAACTACAATCAGAAGCTGTCTGAGAAGCGTGCTAACGCTGTTGCTGACGAGCTGGTTAAGATGGGTATCGACCGCAACAACATCGAGATCGTTGCTGCTGGTGGTGTTAAGACTCTTAGCCCAATCAGCTACAACCGTCGTGCTACTGTTGAGATTAAGTAATCTAAACAATAGATATCTCACAAAGGAGTTCCGAAATCTTCGGGACTCCTTTTTTGTTAAATATTAAAAAATACTTCCTGCTACCCTAAATCTTTCATCTTTCCACTTCTTACTTTGAACTTTTCTTTGTACCTTTGCATCAACACAAATCCTAACAATGTAACCTAAAAAGAGTAAGAAACAATGATTTGGAATGAGACAGTTGAGTGCATGGATCGCGAACAGTTGCGTGATTTGCAGAGTGCTCGTTTAAAGAAGATGGCTGAGTATGTATATTACAACACGCCCTTCTACCGTAAGAAATTTCAAGAGATGGGTCTTGAACTTGGTGATATCAAAAGTATTGATGATATCACTAAGTTACCTTTCACTAATAAACTCGACTTGCGTGACAACTATCCCTTTGGGCTGGCAGCTGTTCCAATGAGTCAGATTGTGCGTATCCACGCTAGCAGTGGTACAACGGGAAAGCCTGTCGTTGTTCTCTATACTCGTAAGGATCTGGCTATGTGGTCAGAGGCTATCTCACGTGCTTTTACGGCTTATGGCGCAACTAAAGAGGATATATTCCAGGTAGCATATGGTTATGGCTTGTTTACGGGTGGTTTGGGCGCACATGATGGTGCAACAAACATTGGCGCCAGCGTTATTCCTATCTCTAGTGGTAATACGCAGAAGCAGATGACCCTTATGCATGACTTTGGTACCACCATTCTGTGCTGTACTCCCAGTTATGCCATGTTCCTTGGCGAGGCTATGGCAGAATGTGAATATTCACGCAACGAGTTTAAGCTGAGGGTAGGAGTGTTTGGCGCTGAGCCTTGGACGGAGAAGATGCGCAAGAAGTTGGAGGAGAGCCTGGGTATTAAGGCCTATGATATCTACGGACTTAGTGAAATTGCTGGTCCTGGTGTTGGCTATGAGTGCGAACATCAGTGTGGCACCCATCTGAATGAGGATTTGTTCTATCCTGAAATTCTGGATCCTAAAACTGGCGAACCATTGCCTGAAGGACAATTAGGTGAGTTGACCTTTACCCACCTGACGAAGGAGGGAATGCCACTGCTGCGCTATCGCACCCACGACCTGACAGCTCTGCACTATGACAAATGTAAGTGTGGACGTACGTTGGTTCGTATGGATCGTATTCTGGGCCGTTGCGACGATATGCTTATCATCCGTGGTGTTAATGTGTTCCCGTCTCAGATTGAGGATGTTATTCTGAAGTTGCCTGAGTACGAGCCGCACTTCCTGCTCACTGTTGACCGTGTGAATAATACTGACACCAGTGAGTTGAAGGTAGAGGTCAAGGAAGAGTACTTCACTGACGATATGGCTACACTTGTTGGTCTGCAGAAGAAACTGGAGGCAGAGTTGCGCTCTGTTATTGGCCTGGGCTTTAAGGTGAAACTGGTGGAGCCTAAGGGTATAGAGCGTTCTGAGGGTAAAGCCAAGCGTGTCATCGACAATAGAAAGCTTTAAATCGAAATACAATAATAACGAAAACCAAACAAATATGTTAGCAAAACAATTATCAGTCTTTTTGGAGAATAAGTCCGGTCGTCTGACCGAAGTAACAGATGTACTGGGGGCTGCTGGTGTAAATCTCTCAGCTATGAGTATTGCCGATAACTCTGATTTCGGTATCCTGCGCTGTATCGTCAGTGATCCTGATAAAGCCTATCAGGTGTTGAAGGCTGCTCACTTTGCTGTGAAAATTACCGATGTCATTGGTTTTACCTGTCCGAACGTTAGTGGTTCGCTGGCTAAGGTGCTTAAACATCTCTCAGAAAATGGCGTTTTCATTGAGTATATGTACTCATTTGCCAATGGAGATGTTGCTACTGTAGTTATTCGTCCTACCGATTTGGAGAGCTGTGAACGTATCCTCTCAGAGAAGAAGGTGGAATTGATGAAAGCTAGCGAATTGTACGAGTTATAAGGCGATTTTGGGCCGGAATTGTTAAATGGAGTTAATAAACTAAACATTTTCGGCCCAAAATTTTTCTGTTTCATTTTTTCTCATTACCTTTGCACCCGCTTACAAGAAGTAAGGGCGTTTAGCTCAGCTGGTTTAGAGCATCTGCCTTACAAGCAGAGGGTCGGCGGTTCGAATCCGTCAACGCCCACCAAGGAGTTCCGAAGTAGTTCGGGACTCTTTTTTGTTAAATATCAAAAAAACACGCTCTCTACGGCAAATTATTCAACTTTCAACTTTCAACTTTCAACTTTTCTTTGTACCTTTGCAGTCACATTTGAGAGAATGTATAGCTATATATTTTAACTAAGGTATTAGAAAAAGCATGGAATTAGATGCATTGACTGCCATTTCTCCTATCGATGGCCGATACAGAAGCAAAACCGAGTCGTTAGCAGGATACTTTTCCGAGTATGCATTGATACGCTATCGTGTGCGTGTGGAAATCGAGTATTTTATTACTCTCTGCGAGTTGCCTTTACCTCAGTTGGAGGTAGTGGACCACAATATCTTTGAGCCTTTGCGTGACATCTATCGTAATTTTACTGAGCAAGATGCCCAGCGCGTGAAGGATATCGAGAAGGTGACTAACCACGATGTGAAGGCTGTAGAGTATTTCATCAAGGAGAAGATTGATGGCCTTGCTGGCTTTCCTGTAGAGGCCAAGGAGTTTATCCACTTTGGCTTGACTTCACAAGATATTAATAATACCAGCGTTCCTCTTTCTGTTAAGGAAGCGCTCGAACAGGTATACTATCCGATGGTTGAGGAACTGATCGAACAGCTCAACGACTATGCTGAGCAGTGGAAGAACGTTTCTATGCTGGCAAAGACTCACGGACAGCCTGCTTCACCCACACGTCTGGGAAAGGAAATCATGGTATTTGTTTATCGTCTGGAAGAACAGCTCCGTGCTTTGAAGGATACTCCCATCACTGCTAAGTTTGGTGGTGCTACTGGTAACTATAATGCTCACCATGTAGCCTATCCACAGTACGACTGGCGCGAGTTTGGTAACCAGTTTGTTTCAGAGAAGTTGGGTCTGGAACGTGAGCAGTGGACTACACAGATTTCCAATTACGACTGGTTGGCAGCTATCTTTGATGCCATGCGTCGCATCAATACCATCATTATCGACCTTGACCGTGACTTCTGGATGTATATCTCTATGGAGTATTTCAAGCAGAAGATCAAGGCTGGTGAGGTAGGTTCGAGTGCAATGCCTCACAAGGTAAATCCTATTGACTTCGAGAATTCTGAGGGTAATATGGGTATTGCCAATGCTGTATTGGGATTCTTGGCACAGAAATTACCTGTTAGCCGTTTGCAGCGCGACCTAACTGACTCTACAGTATTGCGTAATGTGGGTGTTCCTATGGGCCATGCTGTTATCGCCATTCAGAGCACACTGAAAGGCCTGCGCAAGCTCATCCTCAACGAGCAGAAGCTGGAGGAAGACTTAGAGAACACATGGGCGGTAGTGGCTGAAGCTATTCAGACCATTCTGCGTCGTGAGGCTTATCCTAATCCCTATGAGGCATTGAAAGCGCTGACACGCACTAACCAGAAAATGACCGAGGAGACTATTCATGAATTTATTCAGGGACTCGATGTCAGCGACGAACTGAAGAGTGAACTAATGGAAATCACACCATCCAATTACACTGGAATTTAAATAATAACTTAAAATAGTTTATAAAAATCCGTATTTTAAAAAACAATCAGCGAGCCGTGAGGCTCCACATTTAATCAACAACACAATTATGGAATTCGAAAACGAAAAGAAAACAGAAGAGCTGTCTAACGAGCAGCAGAATCACGAGAGTGGTTATCAAGGTTACCGTCCAGGACGTTCGCCACGTCCCCGTATTCAGAAACCTCGTCCTCAGTATGGACAGCAGGGCGGTTACAACCGTAATCAAGAGCAAGAAGAGGGCGGTTTCCGTCCTGAGGGCTTTGGAGCTGGCTTGATGTCAAATGCTCCTCAGCGTCAGCAGGGCTATCGTCCACGTAATAACTATAATAATGAAGGAGGTTACCAGCAGGGCGGCTATCAGCAACGTGGCGGTTATCAGTCACGCGGTGGTTATCAGCAGCGCCCTCAGTACGGACAGCGCCCTCAGTATGGCAACAAACCCTATAACAAGCCTTACAAGCAGTACGACAACAATGGTGAGGAAGGTCAGGAGGGTGGCTACCAGCAGCGTCCACAGTATGGGCATCGCCCTCAGTATGGTCAGCGTCCTCAGTATGGTCAGCAGCGTGGTGGCTATCAGCAGCGTGGCGGTTATGGCCAGCAGCGCGGTGGTTATGGCCAACAGCGTGGTGGCTATCAGCAGGGTGGTTATCAGCAGCGTGGCGGTTATGGTCAGCAGCGTGGCGGCTATCGTCAGCATACTCCTGGATACGATCCCAATGCAAAGTATTCACTGAAGAAGCGTATCGAGTATAAGGAGGAAAACTACGATCCCAATGAGCCCCTCCGTCTGAATAAGTTCCTCGCTAATGCTGGTGTTTGCAGCCGTCGTGAGGCAGACGAATTCATCACTGCAGGTGTTGTAAAGGTCAATGGTGAGGTTGTTACCGAGCTGGGTACCAAGGTCCTGCGCACTGACGAGGTACTGTTCCACGATCAGCCCGTACGTATGGAGAAGAAGGTCTATGTGCTGTTGAACAAGCCCAAGGACTATGTTACTACCAGTGACGATCCTCAGCAGCGTAAGACCGTAATGGATCTCGTGAAGGGTGCTTGCGAGGAGCGTATCTATCCTGTTGGTCGTCTGGACCGCAACACCACTGGTGTACTGCTTCTGACCAACGATGGCGATTTGGCTTCTAAGCTGACTCATCCTAAGTTCTTGAAGAAGAAGATTTACCACGTATATCTTGACAAGGCCGTTACTGCTCACGACATGCAGCAGATAGCCGAGGGTATCACCCTCGACGATGGCGACATCAAGGCAGACGCTATCGACTATGCCAGCGATACTGACAAGAAGCAGGTTGGCATCGAGATTCACTCTGGCAAGAACCGCATCGTACGTCGTATCTTCGAGAGCCTTGGCTACAAGGTTGTGAAGCTCGACCGCGTACAGTTTGCCGGTCTTACCAAGAAGAACGTCCGTCGTGGTGACTGGCGCTACCTCACTGAGGAAGAGGTTGACCGCCTGCGCATGGGAGCTTACGAGTAATTTATTGCGTGTTGTGGCTGAGTCGCAACAAACAGAAAAGTGAATATAACAATGAAACGAACAAAGATAATTGACGTACTGAATAGTACTGATTTTGGAAAAGAAGTATGTGTGAAGGGCTGGGTGCGTACGCACCGCAGTTCTAAGGCAGTCGACTTCATTGCGCTGAACGATGGTTCTACCATCAAGAATGTGCAGATTGTCGTTGACCCCACCAAGTTTGACGAGCAGTTGCTGAAGGACATCACCACTGGTGCCTGCATCAATGCTGAGGGCGTGCTGGTAGAGAGTCAGGGCGCTGGTCAGACCAGTGAGATTCAGGCCACCAAGTTGGAGGTTTACGGTCTCTGCGGCAACGATTATCCCATGCAGAAGAAAGGCCAGTCGTTCGAGGCTATGCGTAAGAATGCCCACATGCGCCTGCGTACCAATACTTTTGGTGCTGTAATGCGCATTCGTCACAATATGGCAATGGCTATCCACACCTATTTCCATGAGCATGGTTTCTTCTACTTCCACACTCCGCTGATTACTGCCAGCGACTGTGAGGGAGCTGGTAATATGTTCCAGGTAACTACCAAGAATCTCTATGACCTGAAGAAGGACGAGCAGGGCAAGATTATCTACGACGACGACTTCTTTGGTGAGCAGACCTCGCTGACTGTTTCTGGTCAGCTGGAGGGCGAGCTGGGTGCCACCGCTCTAGGTGCTATCTACACCTTCGGTCCTACGTTCCGCGCAGAGAATTCAAATACTCCTCGCCACTTGGCTGAGTTTTGGATGGTAGAGCCTGAGGTTGCTTTCCTCGACCAGGAAGAACTGATGGACTTGGAGGAAGACTTCATCAAGTACTGTGTAAAGTGGGCACTCGATAATTGTAAGGATGACCTTGCATTCCTGAACCAGATGATTGATAAGACGCTGATTCAGCGTTTGGAAGGTGTACTGAAGGAGACCTTCGTGCGCCTGCCTTATACCGAGGGTATCAACATCCTGCAGGAGGCCATCAAGAACGGCAAGAAGTTCGAGTTCCCCTGCAACTGGGGCGACGACCTGGCTTCAGAGCACGAGCGCTACCTCGTTGAGGAGCACTTCAAGAAGCCAGTTATCATGACCGACTATCCACGTGCCTTCAAGTCATTCTATATGAAGCAGAACGAAGAGCAGGGTGAGGGTAGTGTAGGTTATAAGGGTGCTGTTGCTCCTGGTCCTACGATGCAGGGTACCGACGTGCTGTTCCCACAGATTGGTGAGATCATCGGTGGTTCTGTTCGTGAAGAGAGCTACGACAAGTTGATGGGCGAGATTGAGCGCCGTCAGATGGACAAGACCCACCTGTGGTGGTATATCGATACCCGTCGCTGGGGTTCATGCCCACATGCAGGTTTCGGCCTTGGCTTCGAGCGTCTCATCCTGTTCGTCACAGGTATGCAGAACATTCGCGACGTCATCCCATTCCCACGCACTCCGAAGTCAGCAGAGTTCTAAAATTGCAATTTCTGCTACATTTCTTAAAATATGTTCCAAATTTCTAAAAAAAAGTTTGGAACATATCTTTTTTTTGTCTATCTTTGCAAACAGTAAAACAATATTAACTTAAAACCCCAAGATTATGAAAAAATTACTAATGTTATGTACATTCGCTGTCTTTGGCCTTTCACAGGCTTCTGCACAGTTGGATACTGACGATTATGGTTTCCTGAATCATGTTGCTGTAGGTGTTTCTGC
>JAILMS010000131.1 GCA_024692385.1 Prevotella sp.
CCAACTTGTCCCAAGGAATCATGTTCTTGGGCTGACCCTGGCCTGCTTTTTCCTCATAGCCACCGTCGTAAAGGTCACAGTGAGTAGCATCGGGGATGATGAGCAGTTGCTTGTTCTCGGGGTTGGGATTGGGCTCACCCAAAACCTTGTAACCCTCGGCCTTACCATCTACCATATATTGATAAGCAGCCTCGCCAAAGTAGCGTGAGTGGGCATCGGCACCGTGCATCACGAGAACGGCAGAGCGAATCTCATTGATGTAGTAAAGGAAACGGCTGTTGGCGTAGGCCTGCGTACCGATGACGCGCCAACCGTCGTTAGAGTTGCCTGAGCGCTTGTGATAACCACGTGAAGTCTTGTAGTAGTCGTAGTAGTCGTGCACAAAGTTGGGAGCCTGTGGTGGAACGGTGTCCAGTACACCGCCAGCCATAGCATTGGGGTCTGCCAAACGCTGTTTTGAGAGGTTCTCGCGGTTTCTGTGGCGCCACTGCTCGTCGTCGAAAGCATCGTTGTAGTCGTTTCCGCTGACACGGGTCATATCATACATTGTTGAGGCTACAGTAGCCTTGATGCGTGTGTCGGCAGCGGCAGCATTCAGGGCGATGCCTCCCCAACCGCAGATGCCGATGATACCAATACGTTCGGCATCTACATAGTCCTGCTTCGACAGGAAATCGACAGCCGCCATAAAGTCCTCGGTATTGATGTCGGGCGAAGCTGTGCGACGCGGTTCACCGCTGCTCTCACCTGTATAGGAAGGGTCGAAAGCCAGTGCCACAAAACCACGCTCTGCCATCTTCATGGCATAGAGTCCGCTACACTGCTCTTTCACGGCTCCGAAAGGACCAGAGACAGCGATAGCAGCCATCTTACCTTTGCTATCTTTCGGCGTATAAAGGTCTGCCGCCAGCGTCAGACCATACTGTGTCTCAAACGTCACTTTCTTGTGATTCACTTTCTCGCTCAGCGGAAACACCTTGTCCCACTCCTGCGTCAATTCCAACTTCTGTTCCATATCGTTATTAGTAGTTTGTTTGTTACTGCTTGTGCAACCTGCCAGCATTCCGACCAGCACCATTGCAGCTAAAAATGTTCGTTTCATGTTGCTTGTTAATTGATAGTTCAAACCTCTCAGCCGAGAGCGGTGCTACTTCAGATTTACCAACTCATACTTCTTGGAGCCAAGGCCAATCTGGGCTGCATGGTCGATAGTGTGTGTACCATGCTGCTTGTCGATGCGCTTCAGCAAATCGGTAGGGTCGTTCTTGGCCGTCACCTTCTGTTGGTTCTTGCCTTGCAAGCGTCCTTCAGCCGAGCGGATGATGTCGATGCAGGCCTGGTCGAGCGCTACAGGGTCAGTAGAGGCGAGAATGCCATAGTCCTCCAGTTTTACGGGTTCGGGATGATCCACGCAGTCGCAGTCTATTGACATGTTGTTCATGACACTGATGTAGATGATGCCCTGCTTCTTGTTGAAGTAGTTCACCACAGCTTGTGCGGCAGCTGCCATACTTTCGAGGAATCCGTCCTGATTACCGATGAACTCTGGTGTCCACAACTTGCCCATATCCAATTTCTCCATCTTGCCGGCAGAGTGGATGTAAGCCTTGCCGTTCTGACTGGCACAGCCGATGGAGAGATTTTTCAGCGCACCGCCATAGCCTCCCATAGGATGCCCCTTAAAGTGATTGAGGGCAATCATGAAGTCATAGTTAGCTATGTGGCCTCCTACAATGTCGTACTTGATGTGCGTTTGATCCTTTACGGGGATGCGGATTTCATCATATTCGTCCATAATATCTACAGGGAAATATTTTGTGAAACCGTGACGCTCAATCACTTTCCAATGATTCTCCGATGTGTTGCGATCATCCTTCTTGTCGGCAGGCGAGTTGCCGTATGCGGTGTTACATTCCACGATGGTGCCATCCACCTCGAATATCAGATTCTTCACCAGTTCCGGCTTCAGGTAGTTAGGGTTGCTACCCTCTCCAGTACTCATCTTAACGGCCACGCGTCCCTTAGCGGGAACACCCAAGGCTTTATAGATTCTCACCAACGACTCAGGACTGATTTCTCTTGTCAGATACACCTTTGACTGTGCGAAAGCAGCTGCCGATGCCACCAGCATCAATGCAACAATTGTTAATGTCTTCTTCATATCTTATGCCTTTATATGTTTATATTCTTAGGTGTTATTTTGAGAGAGCATCGTACTGTTCGTTACTAACAGCCTCACACCACTCGTTGCTTGCTCCTTCCTGAATATCCTTATGATAGGTGAGGTGCTGAAGCCATGAACCCTTCTGCGCTCCATGCCAATGCTTTACTTCTGCTGGAACAGCAATGACAGTGCCGGGAGTAAGCTCTTGCGGCTCCTTGCCCCATTCCTGATACCAGCCTTTACCGGCAAC
>JAILMS010000132.1 GCA_024692385.1 Prevotella sp.
TAATCGCGGATGGATGAAGGCACGTGAGAGTGTGCTGAACTCGGAAGCACTTGGAGACATCCGACAGATTACCCCTATCGTACAGGAGGGAATGTCAGACTCTGCATCGTTAGACAACGTACTGGAGTTCTTTGTGATGTCGGGACTCTCACTGCCACATGCTATGAGTGTGCTGGTGCCAGAGTCGTTCAACGACAAGAATCCTATGTCTGAGGATCTGAAGGCTTTCTATGAGTACCACTCCATTCTGATGGAACCATGGGATGGTCCTGCTGCCTTGCTGTTCTCTGACGGACGCTATGCCGGTGGTATGCTTGATCGTAACGGTTTGCGTCCAGCCCGCTATACCATTACTAAGAACGACACAATGATTGTGGCTTCTGAGGTGGGCGTGATGGACTTCGAACCGACGGAGATTGCAGAGAAGGGGCGCCTACAGCCTGGTAAGATTCTGCTCATTGACACCCAGAAAGGTAAGATTTACTATGATGGTGAAATCAAACAGCAACTGGCCGCTGAGCATCCTTATCGTCAATGGCTATCGACCAACAGAATACAGCTGGAGAAGTTGAAGAGTGGTCGCCATGTGGAAAATAGCGTGAGCGATTTGCTGAAGAAGGAGATGATGTATGGCTATGGTGCCGAGGATATCGACTCTACCATAATACCGATGGCCGTCAATGGTCAGGAACCTACTGCTGCCATGGGTAATGACACGCCGCTGGCTGTCCTTTCCGACAAACCGCAGGTGTTCTTCAACTACTTCCGTCAGCAATTTGCACAGGTGACTAACCCTGCCATCGACTCCATCCGTGAGGAACTGGTGATGTCGCTGACAGAGTATATCGGTCGTGTGGGAACAGGTATCCTGAATCCTGACGAGACCAACTGCAAGATGGTGCGCCTGCCGCATCCTATCTTGAACAATACGCAACTGGATATCCTTTGTAATATTCGCTATAAGGGCTTCAATACCATTAAACTGCCTATGACCTTTGATGGGAAGAAAGGTGGTGATGGTCTGCGCGACGCCTTAGACAAACTGTGCAAGGATGCTGAAAAAAGTGTAGAAGAAGGGTACAATTACATTATCCTTTCTGACCGAGAGGTGGACGAGACACAGGTGGCTATTCCTTCGCTGCTGGCCGTAAGTGCCGTACACCATTATCTGATATCTGTCGGGAAACGTGTACAGACGGCTTTGATAGTAGAGAGTGGCGAGATTCGTGAGACCATGCATGCGGCTTTGCTGTTGGGTTATGGTGCTTCGGCCTTGTGTCCTTATATGACATTTGCCATCCTCGATGATCTCGTTAAGAAACACAAGATACAAGAGGATTATGCCACAGCAGAGGCCAACTACATCAAAGCTGTGAAGAAAGGTCTCTTTAAGATTATGGCGAAGATGGGTATCTCAACCATCCGCAGTTATCGTGGTGCTAAGATTTTCGAGAGTATCGGGCTCAGTGAGCATTTGTTGAAGAACTATTTCGGTACGGAGCTGAGCACCATTGGTGGTGTTGGCCTGGAGCGGATAGCTCATGACGCTGTGGCTCTGCATGCCGCTGCTTATGGTTCAGACAGTCCAGCATGTGGCGTTACTAACGCAACAAACACAACTGCTGCCTTCCTTCCTAATCAAGGACAGTTCCATTGGCGCAAGGACGGCATCCAGCATGCCTGGAACCCAGAGACCATTGCGACCCTGCAGCTGGCTACCCGCACAGGAAACTATGAGAAGTTCAAGGCGTTCAGCCAATTGGTAGACAGTAAGGAACGTCCCATCTTCATCCGTGATTTCATGGGATGGAAGAAGAACCCCATCAGTATTGACGAAGTAGAACCTGTTGAGGACATCGTGAAGCATTTTGTAGCTGGTGCTATGTCATTTGGTGCATTAAGCAAGGAGGCTCATGAGGCTATCTGTTTAGCTATGAACAAGCTTGGAGCCCGTTCGAACACCGGAGAGGGTGGCGAGGATTCCGATCGCTTCCACTCGTCTTTCGACGGCATCTCGCTCTCGAGCAAGACCAAGCAGGTAGCCAGCGGTCGCTTTGGTGTGACTACAGAATACCTGGTCAATGCTGAAGAGATACAGATCAAAGTGGCACAGGGTGCCAAGCCCGGAGAAGGTGGACAGCTGCCAGGCTTCAAGGTGAATGAAGTCATAGCCAAGACGCGCCATTCGATTCCCGGCATCTCACTCATATCGCCGCCACCTCATCATGATATTTATTCTATCGAAGACTTGGCACAGCTCATCTTTGATTTGAAGAACGTCAATCCAAAGGCTGCTGTCAGTGTTAAGCTCGTTGCTGAGAGTGGGGTAGGAACTATTGCTGCAGGTGTGGCTAAGGCTAAGGCTGACCTCATCGTCATCAGTGGTGCCGAAGGTGGTACAGGTGCCAGTCCTGCTTCATCGATGCGCTTTGCTGGCATCTCTCCCGAAATAGGACTCTCTGAGACTCAGCAGACGCTGGTCCGCAATGGACTGCGCTCGTGTGTGAGACTGCAGGTAGACGGTCAGTTGAAGACAGGTCGAGATGTCGTGCTCATGGCAATGCTTGGTGCTGAGGAATTCGGTTTTGGTACTGCTACCCTCATTGTCTTAGGCTGTGTGATGATGCGTAAGTGTAACCTCAATACGTGTCCTATGGGTGTAGCTACGCAGAATGCTGAACTGCGCAAGCATTTCGTCGGACGCTACGAATACCTGGTCAATTACTTTACGTTTATTGCCCAGGAGGTTCGCGAATATCTGGCCGAGATGGGCTTTAAGCATCTTAATGATATTGTAGGCAGGACAGACTTGATAGAGAGTAGCGAAAAAATCGTTGCTTCCAGAACGGAAGAGAAGCTTGACCTCAGTCGTCTGCTTTATAAGGAAGAGGGTACGTTGCACTTTACGGGCGATGCCCATCAACCTGCAGTTCCTCTGGGTATGCAGGGAACTATTCTCGATCAGCAGATGATTCAGGCTGCACAGGTAGCTATTGATGAACAGAAAGAGGTTACTCTCGACTATACCATCAAGAATACTGATCGTGCAGTAGGTACTATGCTTTCCGGTAAGATAGCTGAACAGTATGGCCTGGCAGGTTTGCCTACTGATACGGTCAACGTGAAGTTCAGAGGGTCTGCTGGTCAGTCGTTCGGTGCATTCCTGGTGAAGGGTGTGACATTTAAACTGGAGGGTGAGACCAACGACTATTTTGCCAAGGGACTCTCGGGTGGACGTATTGCCATCCTGCCTCCTACACGTTCCAACTTCAAAGCAGAAGAAAACATCATAGCTGGTAATACTGGCCTGTATGGAGCCACAAGTGGCGAGTTGTATATCAATGGTAAAGTAGGTGAACGCTTTGGTGTGCGTAACTCAGGAGCCATAGCCGTCATTGAGGGTGCTGGTGATCATTGCTGCGAATATATGACAGGCGGTCGGGTCGTAGTACTTGGTGAGACGGGTCGTAACTTTGCTGCTGGTATGTCGGGTGGCGTCGCCTACGTATGGGACAAGAATCATACTTTCGACTACTTCTGCAATATGGACATGGTGGAGATCAATCTGGTCGAGGATGCTGTGTCGCGTAAAGAACTCCTGGAACTCATCCGCCAGCACTATCTGCATACTGGTTCGGCATTGGCAGGCCGTATGCTTGATGATTGGCAGCGCTATGTTGAGGACTTCATCCAGGTAGTGCCTATCGAGTATAAGCGTGTGCTGCAGGAAGAACAGATGGCACGCCTGCGTGAAAAGATTGCCGATATGCAGCGCGAATATTAATTCCTGATTACCAAAGTAATCTCAATTTTCAATTATCAATTCTCAAATCTCAATTATCAATTAATAAGATGGGAAATCCAAAAGCTTTTTTAGAGATACACCGCCAGGAGGCGGGATACCGTCCGATTCACGATAGAATCCATGATTTTGGCGAGGTGGAGCAAACGCTGAACACCCGCGAGCGCAAACAACAGGCTAGCCGTTGTATGGACTGTGGCGTACCCTTCTGCCACTGGGCATGTCCATTGGGCAACAAAGCACCAGAGTGGAATGATGCTCTATATAAGGGGGAGTGGGAGTTGGCCTTCCGCCTGCTGAATAGTACCAATCCCTTTCCTGAGTTTACGGGTCGTATTTGTCCTGCTTTGTGCGAGAAAGCCTGTGTGCTGAACCGCTTCAACCATGAGGCAACCACCAACCGCGAAGACGAGTGTGCTATTATCGAGGCCGCGTTCCGTGAGGGATATATCCAACCACGTACTGACATCGTGCGCAATGGTAAGAAAGTGGCAGTCATTGGTGCCGGTCCTGCAGGTTTGGCCGCTGCTGACGCTCTGAATAAGACGGGCTGTATGGTGACTGTACTGGAAAAGAACGAAGCCGCCGGTGGTTTGCTGCGTTACGGTATACCTAACTTCAAACTGAACAAGGCCATCATTGACCGTCGTCTCAGTCTGATGGAGCAGGAAGGCATAGTCTTTCAGTATGGACAGGATGTTCAGTGTGCCGAGTTTATGCATCAGTTGGCAAAGGACTATGATGCCGTCGTAATAGCTACGGGCACACCGACCGCACGTGATCTCCAGATTCCTGGCCGTGAACTGAAGGGTGTTCATCTGGCGTTGGATCTGCTGGCTCAACAGAATAGAGTGCTGGCTGGCATGGAGTTCTCGAAAGACGAACGCGTGACGGCTAAGGGCAAGGATGTACTGGTCATCGGTGGTGGTGATACTGGTTCAGACTGCATCGGTACAGCTCACCGCCAGGGTTGCAAGAGCGTGACACAGATAGAGATCATGCCGCGTCCGGTGGAAGGTCCTGAAGACCCCAAGAATCCATGGCCAGAATTCCCCCGCACCTTGAAGACTACATCCAGCCATGAGGAGGGTTGTACCCGCCGTTGGAACATCAATACTTTGGAGTTCCTGGGTAAGGATGGCCGTCTGACCGGTGTCAAGGTACAAGAGATAGACTGGGAACCCAATCCCAAAGGCGGTCGTCCGTTGATGGTGGAGAAGGGTAAACCTGAAATCATCAAGGCCGAACTGGTGCTGTTGGCTATGGGATTCCTCAAGCCCGAGCATCCTGCCTATCCCGAGAACGTCTTTGTCTGTGGCGATGCCAAGAATGGTGCTTCCCTCGTGGTACGTGCTATGGCCAGTGGTTTAGAGACAGCTCAGAAAGTCAGTAAATTCTTATCAGTATGAAAATAGCTTTCACCAAGATGCACGGTTGCGGCAACGACTATATCTACGTCAATGCCATGCAGTATACCCTCAAGAATCCTCATGCTGCGGCACGGGATTGGAGTGACCGCCACAAGGGCATCGGTTCGGACGGTCTGGTACTCATCGATCGGTCACCTGTCCCAGAAGCCGATTTCTCTATGCGTATTTTCAATGCTGATGGTTCTGAGGCTATGATGTGCGGTAATGCCAGTCGTTGTATCGGTAAGTATCTCTTCGAACGTGGACTGACAACGAAGACAGAGATTCGTCTGCTGACGCTCTCAGGCGTTAAAACATTAAAGCTGTACGTCAAGGCCGGTGTAGTTGAAAGTGTTACCGTCGATATGCTGGAGCCAGTGCTGGACGACGAGGCTTTATTCGTCTCCTCTCGTGATACATCCAAAGGAATCTTCGTCTCCATGGGCAATCCTCATTATATCATTTTTACGGATGATGTCGATAGGGTGGGCGATATAGGTCCTGTCTTGGAACAGCATCCTGCCTTTCCACAGCGTTGTAACATAGAACTGGCACAGGTACTGCCCGACGGTCGTATTCGGACACGCGTCTGGGAACGGGGCAGCGGTATCACGATGGCTTGCGGCACAGGTGCTTGTGCTACGGCCGTGGCGGCTGCGCTCACTGAACGGGCAAGTCGTCAGTCACAGATCGTGATGGATGGTGGAACTCTCAGCATAGAGTGGCGTGAGACAGACAATCATGTCTACATGACTGGTCCTGCCCAGTTCGTCTTCGATGGCGAAATAGAAAATAATTCGAAATAACGGAATATCGAAATAACGGAATATCGTGATAACGTGATAACGGAATATCGTGATAACGTGATAACGGAATAACGTCATTCCGATTCTAAATAAGTAAACAATGGCTTTAGTAAATATACATTTCCTCAACCTCCAGAACAACTACTTGTTCGCAGACATTGCCAAGAAGGTCAATGCCTTCAAGGTGATGCACCCCAAAGCCGATGTCATCTCACTCGGCATTGGTGATGTCACCCAACCCTTGTGTCCAGCCGTCATCGAGGCTATGCACAAGGCAACTGACGAGATGGCATCATCAGCAACCTTTCGCGGTTATGGTCCCGAACAGGGTTACGACTTTCTGCGTGAGGCTATCGTGAAGAACGACTTTTTGCCACGCGGCATCCGTCTGGATGCCGATGAGATATACATCAACGATGGTGCAAAGTCAGATACAGGTAATTTCCAGGAGTTACTCCACTGGGATAACTTTATTGGTGTTACAGACCCTATCTATCCTGTGTACATCGACTCCAACGTGATGATTGGTCGTTGCGGCACCTACCGCAATGGCAAGTGGACCAATGTGGCCTATATGCCCATCACAGCTGAGAATGGTTTCGTGCCCGAGATTCCCAAGAACCGTCATGTGGATGTCATCTACCTCTGCTGTCCTAACAATCCCACGGGTACGGTCATTGGTAAGCAGGACTTGCGTAAGTTCGTCAACTACGCTCTGAAACACGACGCCCTCATTCTCTTCGATGCAGCCTATCAGGCATATATCCGTGATCCGGAGATACCGCATTCCATCTACGAGATTCGTGGTGCCCGCAAGTGTGCCGTCGAGTTCCGTTCCTATTCCAAGACTGCAGGCTTTACAGGTGTACGTTGTGGTTATACCATTGTTCCCAAGGATGTCAGCGTAGCCACCTTCGAAGGCGAACGCATTCCCTTGTCACAGCTTTGGAACCGTCGTCAGTGCACCAAGTTCAACGGTACCAGCTACATCTCACAACGAGCTGCCGAGGCCATCTATAGTCCTGAGGGCAAGGCACAGGTGCAAGCCACCATCGACTACTATATGGACAATGCCTCGCGCATGCTGACCACGCTACGTTCGCTGGGTTATGAGTGCTATGGTGGCGAGAATGCACCTTATATATGGATGCGCACACCTCACAACACCCCTTCATGGCAGTTTTTCGAGGAACTGTTGTATGGTGCCCATGTGGTCTGCACACCGGGTGTGGGCTTTGGTCCCAGTGGCGATGGCTATGTTCGCTTCACCGCCTTCGGTAGTCGTGAACAAACAGAAGAAGCATTAAACAGAATAACAAACTGGACAAAATCACATTAACTTTTTAAACAACACAATTATGGAAACATTAAGATTTCAGGTTGTCGGTGAGGCTTTCAAGAAGAAGCCACTCGACGTAAAAGCACCTAGTGAGAGACCCGCGCAGTATTTTGGCAAGAAGGTCTTCAACCGCGAGAAGATGTATAAGTATCTGTCGAAAGATGTCTACGAGACCATGATCGACGTGATGGATAATGGCGCCCGTCTGGACCGCAAGGTAGCCGATGCTGTAGCTGCCGGCATGAAGCAGTGGGCTACTGAGAATGGTGTGACACACTACACCCACTGGTTCCAGCCTCTGACTGAAGGTACTGCCGAGAAGCACGACTCGTTTATTGAGCACGACGGCAAAGGTGGTATGGTAGAAGAGTTCAGCGGTAAGTTGTTGGTACAGCAGGAGCCCGATGCCAGCTCGTTCCCCTCAGGTGGTATCCGTTCTACCTTCGAGGCTCGTGGCTACTCTGCCTGGGACCCCACATCACCCGTCTTCATCATCGACGACACGTTGTGTATTCCTACCGTCTTCATTTCTTACAGTGGTGAGGCGCTGGACTACAAGGCTCCGCTGTTGCGTGCCCTGCATGCTGTCAATGTGGCTGCTACAGAAGTGTGCCATTACTTCGATCCTGCCGTCAAGAAGGTGACCTCTAACCTGGGTTGGGAACAGGAGTACTTCCTAGTCGACGAAGGTCTTTATGCAGCCCGTCCTGACCTGTTGCTGACGGGTCGTACGCTGATGGGTCATGACTCAGCCAAGAACCAGCAGATGGAAGACCACTACTTCGGTGCCATCCCCGAGCGTGTCGCAGCTTTTATGCGCGAACTGGAGATTGAGGCACTGGAACTGGGCGTTCCTTGTAAGACGCGTCACAATGAGGTCGCTCCCAACCAGTTTGAGCTGGCTCCTATCTTCGAGGAGACCAATCTGGCTGTTGACCACAACATGATGCTGATGTCACTGATGAAGAAGGTTGCCCGCAAGCACGGTTTCCGCGTATTGCTGCACGAGAAGCCCTTCGCTGGCATCAACGGTTCTGGTAAGCACAACAACTGGTCTTTGAGCACCGATAACGGTATTCTGCTGCATGCTCCCGGTAAGACTCCTGAGCAGAACCTGCGCTTTGCTACCTTTATTGTTGAGACCCTGATGGGTGTCTATAAGCACAATGGTCTGCTGAAGGCTTCTATCATGAGTGCCACCAACGCTCATCGTCTGGGCGCCAACGAGGCACCTCCCGCCATCGTATCAAGCTTCCTCGGCAAGCAGGTTAGCGAGCTGCTCGACCACATCGAGACAGCAGACAAGGACTTCCTGGCTATCGCTGGCAAGCAGGGCTTGAAGATGGACATTCCTGAGATTCCAGAACTACTGATTGATAATACCGACCGTAACCGTACCTCACCATTTGCCTTCACTGGTAACCGCTTCGAGTTCCGTGCCGTAGGTTCTGAGGCTAACTGTGCCAGCGCCATGATTGCTCTGAACAGTGCTGTTGCAGAGGCTTTGGTTGACTTCAAGAAGCGTGTTGACGCTCGCATTCCTGAGTTTGAGAAGAAGCTGGCTGGTACTGAGCACAGCGCAGTATTCCACGCTATCATCGACGTGCTGCGTGAGGATATCAAGACCTGTAAGCCTATCCGCTTTGACGGTAACGGCTATTCAGACGAATGGGTTGCTGAAGCTGAGAAGCGCGGTCTTGACGTTGAGAAGAGCTGTCCGAAGATCTTCGAGCGCTACCTCGACAAGGAGAGCATTGAGATGTTCGAGAGCCTGGGCGTTATGACTAAGAAGGAGCTTGAGGCCCGCAACGAGGTGAAGTGGGAGACCTACACCAAGAAGATTCAGATTGAGGCTCGCGTATTGGGTGACCTCTCTATGAACCACATCATTCCTGTTGCTACACACTATCAGAGTGAGCTGCTGAAGAATGTAGGCAATATGGCTGTCATCTTCCCCATTGACACTGCCGACAAGCTCTCTGCTCGCAACAAGAAAATTATTGAGGAGATTGCTGAGCGCACGAGTGCTATCGAGAAAGGCGTTGAAGAACTCGTTGAAGCTCGCAAGAAGGCCAACAAGATTGATGATGAGCACAAGAAGGCCATTGCTTATCACGACACAGTAGAGCCTAAGCTCGATACCATCCGCTATCAGATTGATAAGCTCGAGCTGATTGTCGACGACGCTCTCTGGCCACTGCCTAAGTATAGAGAACTGCTATTCATAAGATAGTATTATACATTGAACTTGTGTGTTGGACTCGGTGCTATACTGCATCGAGTCCTTTTTTTCGCATAGATGGCTGTTTTTCCTGAAAAAATCTGTATCTTTGCAACGGAAAATGTTGCTTAACAACCAACAATCATGGAGAAGACAATAAACCCTAAACTACAATACTACCCCTTAGGCGATGGTATGACTGCTTTTAGCACCATGCGTCAAGGTGGCTATAGCAAAGATAACTATGGTGAGTTCAACATCAACTGCTACTGCGGTGATGACAAGGAGGCTATCCGTAAGAATCGTGAAGCGCTATGCGGGTTACTTGCCATTGATGATGACCACCTGCTGATGCCTCACCAGGTACACCTGACGAAGATAGCCCAGATTGATAATACATTCTTGTCGCTGACTGCCGACGAGCGCCACCAGGCACTGGAAGGCGTTGATGCCCTGATGACGAATGTAGAGGGCGTCTGCATTGGTGTCTCTACTGCCGACTGCATCCCCGTATTGCTCTATGACCCTGTGCATCGTGCCGTCTGTGCCATTCATGCTGGATGGCGAGGCACCGTCAAGCGCATCACAGAACAGGCGGTAGAGCAAATGACTTACGTCTATGGCTCACGTCCTGCGGATATCATGGCCCAGATAGGTCCAGGCATTCATCTCGACAGCTTTGAAGTGGGCAACGAGGTATATGAAGACTTTGCCAACGAAGGTTTTGATATGCAGGCTATCAGCAAGAGGAAGAAAAAGTGGCACATTGACCTGCCTGAGTGTAATCGATTGCAACTGGTATCTACCGGCATTCCTGCTGACCAGATAGCTGTTTCCCAAGTCTGCACCTTCCAGCAGTCAGGTGACTTCTTCTCTGCTCGCAGACTTGGCATTAACTCTGGCCGCATATTCACTGCCGTTATTTTGTTGTAAAAATGTGACGTTTTTACAACAGATAATCGACACATAGATCAATTTACTTATCATTTGTAATGATATTTCTTGCAAGAAATTGTTTTTTATAAGAAAAAAGTGTATCTTTGCACACAAATAATATACACGTGAGAGAAATGAAAATACTACGACTAGTGAATTACCTACTAACAACGACATTGGTAGTGGCAATGTTGCTTGCATGTGGGGGTAAGGAAGAGCAAGTCGCAGACACCAATGAGGCCGACAGTCTTATCGATGTCGCCCACAAGGAACATGCCTACGAACGATTACTGGAACTGGCTGACACGTTGCAGGCTGCTGGTAAGATTACTGACATACAAGCTGACTACTGGAGAGGATATGCCTATTCAAGAAAACGCATGATGCGCTTGTCGGAGAAATACTGGAAACAGGCTGTCAACGCTGAGATTCATAATAAGGAGGGACTGAAATACTATGCAAAATCAGCCAACCGACTGGCTGGAGCCTTGTTGCTGAAGAGCGAATATGAGGCAACGATGAAGGTGGCCGTTCCTGCACTCGACAAGATGCGTGCCGCCAACTACAGAGACAACAGTGACTTTGGCTACCTGCTGACTGCCGTAGGCTGCTGTCAGTTGATGCAAGGCAGCGCTGGCGATGCTGCCATCAACTTCGGCAAATCGATGGACCTGTTCCGTAAAGTGGTAGAAGAAGAACCCACGAAGGCTAACTTTACCACGGCTATCGTTGCCGTCATCTCTATTACTGAGAACTTTCTGCAGCTAAATGAATATCAGGATGCCTTCAACTGGACACTGAAATTCAAAGAGCTGCTTGATTACTATAAGGAACTGCCTAATCCTGACTCAAACTTCGTAGACAAGCAGCAGGCACGTCTGGATATCTATCATGCCAGCGCCCTTGACGGACTGGGCCATCATGAAGAAGCCAAACAGGTGTTTAACGACGCGCTGAAGTCTAAATACATCCAGACCAACCAAGGCAAACTGGAGGCTATCAACTATCTGCTGTCTGCCAAGCGATGGGACGAGGCTGCCCAGAACTTTGAGGTGCTCGACAAGCAGATGCAGCAATACGATGCTACGGTATCGATGGACATCATTCAGCATTTCCTGTTGCCCAAATATCGTGCTAACATCGGCGCCCACCGCATAGATGCAGCTATGGAGGTGAGTCGTCAGGTCTGTGACGAACTGGACACTGCCATCATCCGCATGCAGCGTGACGAGGCCATGGAGCTGACCACCATCTACAATACGCAGCAGAAGGAGAAAGAGCTGTCTGAGCAGAAGGCAAACATGGTACGCCAGCGCTATATGGCTATCATCATGGCACTGGTATTAGTCATTCTGTGCTTCCTATTCATCAGCTACTTCCGCCAACAGTCGGCCAAGCGCCTGGCATCGGCATATCGCTCACTGGGTATCGCCAACGAGCGCAACAAGGAGACATCGCGCATGAAGACATCGTTCATCCAACAGATGTCGCACGAGATACGTACGCCGCTGAACATTCTCTCTGGCTTTACGCAGATTCTGACATCGCCAAACATCGATATCGATGAGAAGACGCGAAGCGAAATTAACGACAAGATCATTGAGAACACCAAGCGCATCACAGAGCTGGTCAACAAGATGCTCGAACTGAGCGACGTGAACAGCAAGACAATCATAGAGCGCAACGACAATACTCCTGTCATACAGATAGCTCAAGGGGCCGTCAACACCATTTCAGCCAGCGAAGAGGCTACTATACCCATCAGCCTGAAATGGGGAGAGAACATTGAACAGCTGACACTGCAAACCAACGAACAGGCTGCTACGCGCGCACTCGTTCTGTTGCTCGACAATGCTGAGCGCTACACCAAGAAGGGCTCTATCACTCTTACCCTTACCAAGAAGGAAGAGTATGTGCTGTTTATCGTTGAGGATACAGGTATTGGCGTTCCACCCAAGGAGGCAGAACATATCTTCGAGGAGTTTGTACAGCTGAACGAATACGAGGTTGGTACGGGTATCGGACTGACAGTGGCACGCAGCATCTGTCGCCGTCTGGGTGGCGATATCATTCTCGACACTACCTATACCGATGGTGCCCGCTTCGTGATTCTTCTTCCAATTAATTAATTCAGGAAGAACAGGCTAACACCTATCACGGAGATAATAGCACCAAGGACGGCCTTCAGCGTAATCTTTTCGTGGAATAGCCAGTAGGAAGGCAGCAGAATGATGATGGGCGTCATAGCCATCAACGTAGAAGCTATGCCTGCCGCTGTATACTGGACAGCCATCAGCGAGAAGCCCACACCGATAAAAGGACCAAAGATAGTCGTTGCCGTTGCAACGCTTATTCCCTTCTTATCGTGCAACGCCTCGCGTAAAGGCGCCATTCCATCGCGAAACCATAGCAACAGCGAGAAGCCAATAATACCAGCTACACAACGGTAGAAATTGGCACTGAATGGTACCAGCCACTCGGGCATGTCAGCAGAAGCGACGTAATGGTCCATTCCAATCTTGCTCAGTACAAGACCCACACCCTGACACATAGCGGCTCCTACGGCAAAAAGAACGCCATTTAAGGGCAACTTCAGAGATACTCTATGGTGCTCGCCACGTCCTAATACCGAGATACCGATACCCAGAAGCGTTACAAACATGGCTACAATACTCATGGCATTCATCTGCTGACCAAGCGTTACCCAAGCCATCAGGGCGGCTGACAAAGGAGCGAGCGTCATAAAGAGCTGGCCGTAGCGCGAACCAATGATAATATAGCACTGGAAGAGGCAGTAGTCGCCAATGACATAGCCCACAAAACCTGACAGCAGCATCCAGCCTGCTGCCTCAGGCGAAGCACCAGCAGGTAACGGACTTCCCATCACTACCATAAAAAGCACTAATGAGAAAACCAAGGCCAGAGCCATACGAAGCACATTTAGCGTAAGATTACCCAGACGTTTTGAGCCAAACTCACTCAAAAGGGCTGTGGCAGTCCATGAAAAGGCGACACCTATAGATATTAATTCTCCTAAATAAGTCATAGTTATGTTTTGTTTGCGGGCGCAAAGGTACAACAAATTATCGAAACAAAACAAAAAGTATGTCGCTGTTTTTTGAAGTGACCCTGAAAAATTGTACCTTTGCAGACGAGTTGATGAATAATGATAATAGAATGGTAAACGTAGAGGAACGACTTTGGAACAAGAACTACTGTAAGGTGATGGCAGCAAACTTCACGCTGTTCTTCGCCTTCTATATCCTTACTCCACTGTTGCCACTCTACCTGAGCGAGACGTTTGGCGCCACGAAGGATATGATAGGCCTCGTGTTGTCAGGCTATACGATTACAGCGCTGCTGTTCCGCCCATTTAGCGGCTATATGGTAGACTCGTTTCCTCGCAAGAAGGTGCTGATGGTATGCTTTGGAGCCTTTGCCATCTTCTTTGCCGGCTATCTGGCTGCATCAACGCTGTTACTGTTTACCATAGTAAGGACATTGCATGGCGGACCATTTGGTGCCTCTACAGTGGCTAACTCAACGGTAGCCATCGACGTATTGCCTTCCTCACGACGTACTGAAGGCATCGGATACTATGGACTAAGCAACAATCTCGCTATGGCCATAGCGCCAACGATAGGCATCTTTATCTACAGGCTGACGATGAACTTCGAACTGCTGTTCTGGATTGCTTTCGTAGTTGCCTGTGCAGGATGGCTGATAGATGCCACCGTGAAGCCGTCAGAGAAGCAGATTATCAAGAACAAAGACAAGCTGTCGCTGGACCGCTTCTTCCTGGTGCGTGGCTGGCTGTTGGGCGTCAACATGGTAACTTTCGGCTTCTGCTTTGGCGTGCTGAGCAACTACCTGGCCATCTACGGCAAAGAGCAGCTGGGCATCACAGCAGGCACAGGAACATACTTTATGCTTTGCTCAGTAGGACTAATAGCCAGTCGCATACAAGGCGGTAAGGCACTACGCAAAGGACTACTCACGCAGAATGCGGGACAGGGCATCGTGATATCGCTCATTGGCTACACCTTATTCATATTGATGCCCACGCTGTTTCCTGGCAATATGACAGCCACCATGATTGGCTATTACGGCTCGGCACTGCTGATAGGCTTAGGCAATGGCCACATGTGGCCCGCCTTCCAGAATATGACCATCTCTGTGGCCGACAATAGCCAGCGAGGCACGGCCAACTCCACCATCCTCATCTCATGGGATGTAGGTATGGGTCTGGGCATCCTCTTGGGTGGCATCATCGCTGAACATCTGGGCTACTCTGCAGCCTTCTGGACTGTCGCCTTGGTCAATGCCATTGGCGCCAGCCTCTTCTTCCTTGCCACCAAGAGCTTCTTCTTGCAGCGAAAATTGTAGAAATCGCAAGAAGACCTCCC
>JAILMS010000135.1 GCA_024692385.1 Prevotella sp.
CTGACTCTCAATACCCATCATGGTGCGTGGTGCAAAGTTAGCCACGAAGAGGATGCGCTTGCCAATAAGCTCCTCAGGATTCTCGTAGAAGGCGGCAATTCCTGAGCAGATGGTGCGGTCAGTACCTGAGCCGTCGTCGATAGTAAACTGCAACAGCTTCTTCGACTTCTTCACCTTCTGGCAGTCCTTCACCAGGCCCACACGGATGTCGAGCTTCTCGAAATCCTCAAACGAAACGGTATCCTTGATAGGAGCAGCCTTATACTGGGCTGCCTCGTTGGCCTTCTTGGTAGCAGCCAGCTTGTCCAGCTGCTTCTGGATGACGTCGTCCTCAATCTTCTCAAACAGCAGGGCAGGCTCACCCAACTGGTGACCAGCCTTCAGCAGCTCTGTTGAGCCCAGCTCATTCCAGTCAAAGCTCTCCAGATTCAGCATGTCGCGCAGCTTCTTGCTGGAGAATGGCAGGAACGGCTCGAAGGCGATAGCCAGATTGGCGGTCAGCTGCAAGCAGATATTCAGAATGGTCTCGCAGCGCTTCTGGTCGGTCTTCCATACCTTCCAGGGCTCACACTCAGTGATGTAGCGGTTGCCGATACGAGCCAGATTCATGGCCTCAAACTGAGCGTCGCGGAACTTAAACTGGTCGAGCAGTGCCTCTACCTTCTGCTTCACGTCCTTGAACTCCTCAAGGGCCTGCTTGTCAACGTCGAGCAGCTCGCCACAGGCGGGAACCACGCCGTTCCAGTATTTCTTGGTCAGCTGCAGGGCGCGGTTGACGAAGTTACCATAGACGGCTACCAGCTCGTTGTTGTTGCGGTCCTGGAAATCCTTCCATGTGAAGTTGTTGTCCTTGGTCTCAGGAGCGTTGGCTGTCAGCACATAGCGCAGCACGTCCTGCTTGCCGGGCATATCCTCCAAATATTCGTGCAACCATACAGCCCAGTTGCGCGAGGTAGAGATCTTGTCGTTCTCCAGATTCAGGAACTCATTAGAGGGCACGTTGTCGGGCATGATATACTTGCCGTGAGCCTTCATCATGACGGGGAAGATGATGCAGTGGAAGACGATGTTGTCCTTACCGATGAAGTGTACCAGACGAGTATCTTCATCCTGCCACCATTTCTCCCATGAGCCCCACTTGGCGGGCTCCTTCTCACAGAGCTCCTTGGTATTGCTGACGTAGCCGATAGGCGCGTCGAACCATACATAGAGCACCTTACCCTCAGCACCCTCGATGGGCACGGGGATACCCCAGTTCAGGTCGCGCGTCATGGCACGGGGCTGCAGATCCATCTCCAGCCAGCTCTTACACTGTCCGTAAACGTTGGGGCGCCACTCCTTGTGACCCTCCAGAATCCACTGCTTCAGCCACTCCTGATACTCGTTCAGGGGCAGATACCAGTTCTTTGTCTCCTTCAGCACGGGAGTAGAACCGCTGATGGTTGACTTCGGGTTAATCAGCTCCGTAGGACTCAGGTCGCGGCCGCACTTCTCACACTGGTCGCCATAGGCACCCTCAGCGTGGCAGTGAGGACATTCGCCCGTAACATAGCGGTCTGCCAGGAACTGCTTGGCCTCCTCGTCATACAGCTGCTCGGTGGTCTCCTCCACCAGCTTGCCCTCATCATAGAGCTTGCGGAACCACTCAGCGGCAAACTTATGGTGTGTCTCTGAGGTGGTGCGGCTATAGATGTCGAACGAGATGCCAAATTCCTCGAACGAGTCCTTAATCATCTTATGGTAGCGGTCTACCACATCCTGTGGAGTGATGCCCTCCTTGCGGGCACGCACCGTGATGGGCACACCGTGCTCGTCACTACCGCCGATAAACATGACATCCTCCTTCTTCAGGCGCAGATAGCGCACGTAGATGTCAGCTGGGATATATACACCAGCCAGATGACCAATGTGCACACCGCCATTAGCATAGGGTAGTGCTGAGGTCACCGTTGTTCTCTTGAATTTCTTTTCTGCCATTTCGATATATTTGCTAATTTGCCTGCAAAATTACAAAAAATCTGTGGCGGTAGCAAATTTTTCACTATTCACTTTTCACTTTTTTTTGTACCTTTGCACCCGCTTATTAGGGGTACTTGTGTACTTCGTCCACGAATACCCAGGCGTTTCGGCAATTCAAGCAAGCTTGATTGCTCTCAACTTAAGGGGTACTTGAAAAGGCTATGAGAAGCCTGACCCCCTTTAACAAAACAAGATATTTATGCAACAAGACAACAAACGTGTCAGCGTGCTGTTTATGCTTTTCGGCACCCTGTTCTGCGTCTGCCTGATTACGGCAAACGTATTGGAAACAAAGCAACTCTCCTTTGGTCCTGTCAACCTGACAGCAGGTATTATCGTGTTCCCCGTGAGCTACATCATCAATGATGTGGTGTGTGAGGTGTGGGGCTATAGCCGTACCCGCATGCTTATCTGGATGGGCTTCGCTATGAACTTCTTCTTTGTCATCATGGGTGCCATTGCCGACTGGATACCAGGCGCCTCCTACTGGGATGGCGATGCAGGCTTCCATCAGATTTTCGGCCTCGCCCCGCGTATTGCCCTGGCCTCTTTTGTAGCCTTCATCTGCGGCTCGTTCACCAATGCCTACGTCATGTCTCGTATGAAGCTGTCGTCGGGTGGTAAGAACTTCTCTGCCCGTGCCATTCTGAGCACGGTATTTGGCGAGGGTGTCGACTCTATCATCTTCTTCCCCTTGGCATTGGGTGGCGTTATCCCCTGGGAGGAGATGCCTTCCCTGATGATTTCGCAGGTAGCGCTGAAGACCGTCTATGAGATTCTGGTACTCCCCGTCACCATCCGCGTCGTAGAGTTTACCAAGAAGCACGACCATGAGGATGTCTTCGACAACGACATCAACTACAACATATTCAATATCCTGAAAATATGACAAGAGAAAACGAAGGCCTGCAACAGTTAGGCAAGAAGACAGATTATAAGATGACGTATGCTCCCGAGGTGCTGGAGACATTTGAGAACCGTCATAAGGACAACGACTACTGGGTACAGTTCAACTGTCCTGAGTTCACCTCGCTGTGTCCTATCACTGGCCAGCCCGACTTTGCGGAGATCAAGATTATGTATATCCCTGGCGAGCGCATGGTAGAGTCGAAGAGCCTCAAGCTCTACCTCTTCTCCTTCCGCAACCATGGCGACTTCCACGAGGACTGCGTCAATACCATCATGAAAGACCTCGTGAAGCTCATGCAGCCCAAGTATATCGAGGTCATCGGCCTCTTTACCCCTCGTGGCGGCATCAGCATCTATCCCTATGCCAACTACGGAC
>JAILMS010000170.1 GCA_024692385.1 Prevotella sp.
AAGGCCTGGACCTACAAGAAAGGCTGGAAGGCGCCCCAGTGTGCCGGTGTCATCCATACCGACTTCGAGAAGGGCTTTATCCGCGCTGAGGTCATCAAGTACGATGACTACCTGCAGTACGGCTCCGAAGCCGCTGTCCGCGAGGCCGGCAAACTGGCTGTCGAGGGCAAGGACTACATCGTTCAGGACGGCGACATCATGCACTTCCGCTTCAACGTGTAAGCGCGTTGCAACTTTGTCGCAACCAACTAAAAACATTCTATTATGGAGCAACTACTTTACGTCGTTTGGAACCCCGACTTAGAGGCCTTCAGCATTGGCCACATGACGTTCCGCTGGTACTCCCTGTGCTGGCTCATCGGCCTGGCGCTGGCCTTCTTCGTTGTGCGCCGTCTCTATAAGGAGCAGAAGATCAAGGACGAGCTGTTCGACCCCCTGTTCATCTACTGCTTCATCGGCATTCTGGCAGGCGCCCGTCTGGGCCATTGCATCTTCTACCAGCCCGACTACTTCCTGACGTCGTTCAAGGGCTTCTTCGAGATGCTGCTGCCCATCCACTTCCTGCCCGAGGGAGGATGGAAACTGACGGGCTATGCAGGACTGGCCTCACACGGCGGCACAGCCGGACTGATGCTCGCCCTGTGGCTCTACACCAAGCGCACGAAGCTCAGCATCTGGACCGTGCTCGACAACATTGCCATCGCCACTGGAACGACGGCATGCTTCATCCGCTTGGGCAACCTCATGAACAGCGAGATTATCGGCAAGGTGACCGATGTGCCCTGGGCCTTCATCTTCGAGAAGGTCGACCCGATGCCCCGTCATCCCGGCCAGCTTTACGAAGCCATTGCCTATGCCCTGCTGTTTGTCATCATGATGATTATCTACAAGAAGAACTTTGGCTCAAACAACACCTTCCAGGTGGGCAAAGGCTGGTACTTCGGCTTCTGCCTGGCCTACATCTTCACCTTCCGCTTCTTCATCGAATACACCAAGGAGATTCAGGAAGCCTTCGAGGCCTCGCTGCCCATCGACATGGGACAGATACTCTCCATCCCCTTCATCATCGTAGGTATCTACTGCATGATACGGGCAAGAAAGCAAGCGTCAATGATGCAATAAACGCTCATTTTCACAAAAAAACAATCATAAAAGAAAGAAACAGCCGACATTTTGCTGTTTCTTTCTTTTTTATTCGTATATTTGCGGCGAACATAACACATACAAGCAATGAAAAAACTACTAATCATACTTATGCTGGCAGGCAGCAGACTCACAGCTTCTTCCCAGACACAGGTCCTTGTGCTGCATCACAAAGACAACACGACGACAGACGTAGAGCTGTACACCAAACCAGCAATAACCTTCGAAGGCGACAAGATGCTGATTAACTCATCTGTCCTGCACATGGAACTGAAGCTGGGCGATGTCGTCCGCTTCTCGTATAAGGAGAAGAGTACCAACATTGAACACTCAGAGACAGATGCTACCTATACACAGCAGAACGGACTGATTGTCTTCAACGGCATACAAGATGCAAGTAAGATTACAGTCTATAAATCTGATGGAACCCGCATGCCCGTACGTTTCAGCAATTACAACGGACAGCTGGGCTTCTCGCTCTCATCGCTCCCAACGGGTGTCTATATCCTGAGCATTAATGGTAAAACCGCTAAAATCGTACGGCCATGAAGAAGACACTTTTATCATTTATACTCGTTCTGACAGCCATAACGGGTGCAGCCCAGACAGTAGGCGACGCCATTTACTTCTATCGTAACGACGGAGGCTTTAACGCTTTCTTCCGTGCCGACATCGACAGCATCACGTTCTCGACAATTGAGGGCGACAGCACGAATATCGATGGCATCATGGTGCAGACCATCCACACACCTGACAGCGCCTACGAGATTCCCTTGAGTGTTATCGACAGCGTCAGCTTTGTAAACCCGGAAACCATTCTGCAGCCTGACGTGGTGAGAATGGACGAGTCGATGCTCAGCTATCTGCAGGCTGTCGATGGCATGACGCTCGTGTTCAGCACGACGATGCCCTCGTCGCTTCGTCCTAAGAAAGGTGACTTGCTCCTAAGCGTCGTTCCCTCTAACCGCTTACTGAGCAACGGTTTCGCAGGAAAGGTAACAAGCATCAGCGAGACAGCAGGAACCCTACAGGTTGCTTGTGCTCGTGTTGATGACGTTAGCGACATCTTCGTCCAACTCATTGGCGTTGAACGTATCGGCGAGGACAACAGCGAAGCACAGGCTCGACGGAATGCTATGAATACAGGCAACATCCAGAAACAGTTCGTCAGTCTTGGATTAGAATACACAGGAGAACCATTTGAGGATGCAGAATTGAAGCTGAATGGCTCGCTCAACGGTACCCTGTATGGCACATACGCCTATTTCTTCAATCTTTTCAACCAAGTTCTCGATGTGAAGATTCACCACGAGTGGGACTACACCATTGGTGGCGAATTCAAGATTGAGAAGAGCTTCGAGTGGCCCAACGAGAATAGCAAGTATCAGGAGAAGACACTATGGAAATTCCTCTTCCCTGTGGTAGCTCCTGTCTTTAAAGTCGAACTGACGGGCTCACCTTTTGTGAGCGCAGAGGGTAATGTCGAGTCTGCATTCAATTATCAAAGCAGGAAATATCACTACACCACCTGCATCAAGTATGAGGATAAGAATGGTTTTAAGGGCAGTTACACAAAGCCCATGGAAGAGTCGGGAGAAGAGAACGAGCCATCATTCGATGCGCAAATATCTGTCAACGGCTCCGTAATGGCTGGAGGTAAGATGGGATTGTCGTTAGGCACCATCGACTTCTTTGGGGGCTATCTACTTGCCAAAGCCGATCTTGCCATCGGCCCCAAGTTAGAAGCCGACATCCATCTGGAGGGCAACACAGGCAATGACTGGAGCGACTTCTATGAAGCACATAAAGACAACAAACTGGAACTCGGACTGGTAGCTGATGTGGAGATTTACGGCGAAGCAAAATTCTGGGGCATAGAGAAAGCTAAGAAAACCGTCTTCGAAGAAACTTTTGAGTCGCCTTTCAAGTGGGAGCGGTATCTGCTTCCTGAGTTCGACAACCTCAAAGCCTATGGAATTAGCAATTACAATTCTTATGCCGATGCTTACTTCCACGCTACCCGTAAATGTCTGTTTCCCCTCGACCTGGGCGTCGCTGCCTACGATTGGAAGAACAGCTATCTGGGCAACTTCTACGATGCCTATGCACCCGCACGTACCTACAAAAGTGAGGAAGCTGATTACAAAGTCCGACTCGAAGGACTACCCAATGGTAAGGTCACCGTCAACCCAGTCATCAAGCTTTTCGACTACGAGATTCCAGTCCCCACATCGACAGAGCTCATCAAGGTAGAAACGTTGCCTGGTGAGAATAATGGCGACGGAACCTACACGTTAAAAGGAAAACTCTATGGCGGCGTAACAGGAAACTGGTATACCTTTACCTATGGCGAGACACCCAACCTGCTGACTGGCAATGCTACAAGTGAAGTCTTCTTTGTAGAGGCCTCACAGATAAACTCAGACGGGGAATATTCGTCTACGATTCCTCTTCCCGACTCAGAATACTTCCACTATGCGGCTGCTGTCACCACTTACGACTATCAAGGCAGAAACAATTGGTACAACGGCGAGCCTATAAAGGTAACACTGGTGGAAGACAATCCTGATAAACCTACACCTGGACAGGTAATTGACCTTGGACTCAGCGTGAAATGGGCTGGCTGGGACATTGGCTCCGACAGGCCCGAGGTGCCAGGCGACCTTTATGCCTGGGCTGAGACAGTGACGAAGAGCGAATACACATCGGCAAACTATAGTCACTACATCAATGGTGACATTGGCGGCAACTGGCGCTACACACCACTCTATTGCAACATAGATAAAGAAATCAGTGGCACACAATATGACGCTGCTCACGTGAAGTGGGGAGGCAGCTGGCGTATGCCAACCAAGGAAGAGGCCGAGGAATTGCTGTCGCAATGTACAAAGAAAAAACTGACTTATAAAGGACAGAACGGATGGCTCTTGACAGGCCCCAACGGCAATAAAATTTTCCTGCCATTTACCATGCAACACGGCAATTTCTGGACAGGCACGTATAAAAACATATCATACCACGCAGCATGGACCATTTACAGCGTAGGTGTAAAAAGTCTTGAAGTCAACAACTTCCGTTGTTTCTTATATGATGGTCGCCATATCCGTGCCGTCTGCGATTAATAATCTCCACCTTTCGTCGCTCCTTCCAAAAACTGAAGGGCGTAATGCTAAGCAAGTATCGAAAATAACAATAACTTTTTTACTCACTTATTACTATTAGCTTATGAAGAAGAACATTTTCAAGTCAGCTGCGCTCGCAGCAGTCATCGCCCTTTCGGGCACAGTATTCATCAGTTGCGGAGGAGGCAGCGGAAGCAGTTCTGACAGCCCAGACATGTCTGCTGACGGCATACTCGGCTCTTTCCCCCAGAAATACTTCGAATGCATTGACGGCATAAACACAGCCAGAGCCGATATGGCTGTAGGTACAGAAGAAGAATACAAAGCCGCCAAAGCGAAACTCGCTGAACTGCAGGAACAGCTGAAGACGCTGGCAGAGACCGAGAACCTTGCCTCGATAGAGATTCCCACAGAAATCGCTCAGGGCATTCCCTTCAAGGTGGTGAAACCGCTCGTCATTACGAATGTCGACGACCGTCAGCTGACACTTGAGGGTGAAGTGGAAAGCACTGAAGCCGTCGATCAGTACAAAGCTATCAACTACGGCTACTTAGTGGCCTACGATAAAGACGGCAAACCATTCTCCGTTGGCCAGCACGGACAATACGCTCCTGAGGACGGCAAACTCGATTGGGCTGCTGGCACTAAGGGCAAACTGACCATCTATCTCTCCATTGCTGCCTTCAACGTCGACGGTTTAGCCCGTCTGGGCAAACTGCTCATCGTAGACTCAAAGGCTGAGGAGCTGAAGCAGGCTGCTACAGCGATGTCTGAACTGCAGTCGGCAGCCATGCAGAAAACCCGTGAGGCATTAAAGAAGTAATACAATAAACTAAAAACCAAATTATTTCGACCATGAATGAAGAAATCATGAATCCCGGCACGACCGGCTTAACCGTGAACGAGAGTATGAAGGCAGACCTGCTTTCTGCAGCAAGGTGGACTAAATTCCTGTGTATCATTGGATGCATCGGCATGGGCCTCATGGTCCTGGTTGCCATCCTGATGTTTTTCTTAGGCTCTACTATAGCCCGTGCTGCCAATGCGTATCCCCTGATGCCATTGGGAGGAGG
>JAILMS010000029.1 GCA_024692385.1 Prevotella sp.
CAATGGCGTTGTTGACAATGCTGGTAACATCGTACAGAAGGAAGACCCCTTCTTCACCAATCCTGGCATCGTGCTGATCTTCGGTGCTCTGTGGCTGACCAACCTCGGTTACTGGGGCTTCAACCAGTATATCATCCAGAAAGGTCTTGCTGCCAAGTCTCTGGCAGAGGCTAAGAAAGGTATGGTATTCGCTGCCTTCCTGAAGATTCTGATTCCTTTCATTGTATGTATCCCTGGCGTATGTGCATTCTATATCATGAACGCTCCTGAGTGTGACGGTCTGCGCGAGACACTGGCAGGTTCTATCACTCGTTCTGACGACGCCTATCCCTTCTTGATTCGTAACTTCACACCTACTGTTGTAAAGGGTCTGAGCTTCGCTGCACTGGCTGCCGCAGTTATCTCTTCGCTGGCATCTATGTTCAACTCTACCTCTACCCTCTTCACCATGGATATCTACAAGCAGTTCATCAACAAGAACGCCTCTGAGAAACGTCTGGTGAACGTAGGTCGTATGACTTCTGTTTGTGCACTGATTATCGCCCTGTTGGCCGTTTACCCATTGATGGGTGGTATCGACCAGGCCTTCCAGTTCATTCAGGAGTATTCAGCCTTCGTATATCCCGGTGTGGTAGTTATCTTTGGTCTTGGCCTGCTGTGGAAGCGTGCTAGCGGTACTGCTGCTGTTGTCTGCGCCATCGGTACTTTCGCATTCTCTATCATCTACAAGTTCGCCTTCCCAGAGATGCCATTCTTGGTACGCTCAGGTATTGTCTTCATCACGCTGATTATCCTCTTCGTATGGATCTCACTGAAGAGCAAGAAGGCTGTTCCTGCTGATGAGCTGGATGAGGAGACTATTAAGAAGCAGCTGCGCTGGAGCAACATCATGTTTATTATTGCAGCCGTATCATTCGTGCTGTTCATTGGTGGCTTCTTCAACGAGACCATGCATATTCACGGTTTCGAAGGTGCTATGATTTTCTTTGCTGCTATCACTGCAACAATTGGTATTTACCTGCGTTCAAATGCGCTGGATAAGGTACAGGATCCCAAGCTGGTTGCTATCGACTTGAATATCTTCAAGACTGACAAGGTGTTCAACATTGGTGCATTCGGCGTTATCATTATTCTGACTATTCTGTATATTGCTTTGTGGTAATACCAGTCAAGAAAAATCATGACCCAGTATTATATTGAACATCAAAAGATCCTTATATCGGTGGACTGCATCATCTTCGGCTTTGAACAAAACAAGCTGAAGGTGTTGCTGGGCCGCCGCCCTATAGACCCAGGGAAAGGTGCATGGAGCCTCTACGGAGGCTTCGTGCGCAATGAGGAAAGTGTTGACGAAGCCGCTGATCGTACGCTCTATGAGTTGACAGGACTGCGCAACGTCTATATGCGTCAAGTAGGTGCTTTTGGTAGCGTCGATCGTGACCCAGGAGCCCGAGTAGTTAGTGTGGCATACTATGCGCTTATCAATGTGAAGGATTACGACCAGAAAATGTTGACGGAACATGACGTGGAATGGGTAAACATTGAGGAGCTTCCCGAGATGTTCTCTGACCACAATCAGATGATTCGCAAAGCCCGCAAGCTGATGCAGCAGAAGATTCGCACAGAGCCCATCAGCTTCCAGCTGTTGCCTGGTCTCTTCACACTCACTCAGCTACAGCGTCTCTACGAGGCTGTAAATGGTGAAGAGGTTGATAAGCGTAACTTCCGTAAACGTATTAAAGAGATGGATTTCATCGAAAAAACTGATCTGATAGATAAAACTGGTTCCAAGCGTGGAGCCTATCTCTATCGTTTCAACAAAAATGCTTACAACGAAGATTCGAATTTCAAACTTTAAAAAAACAACATGTTAGAAGAACTAAAACAGAAGGTTTTCAAGGCCAACCTCGACTTGGTTAAACAAGGACTCGTCATCTTTACCTGGGGTAACGTTTCAGGTATTGATCGTGAGAAAGGTCTCGTAGTCATCAAGCCCAGTGGCGTGAGTTACGACGAGATGAAAGCTGAGGATATGGTAGTAGTTGATTTGGAAAGTGGTAAAGTAGTTGAGGGTGATTTGAACCCCTCTAGCGACACTCCAACCCACCTTGTATTATACAAGGCATTCCCCAACATTCAGGGCGTGGTACACACCCACTCTACCTACGCTACAGCTTTTGCACAGGCTGGTCGCGATATTCCCAATATCGGAACTACACATGCCGACTATTTCTACAAGGAGATCCCTTGTACACGCGACATGACTGAAGCTGAGGTAAAGGGACAGTATGAACTGGAAACGGGTAACGTCATTGTTGACGAGATTCTGAACATCCGCAAGATCAATCCCGACCACACACCCGCAGTGTTGGTTAAGAATCACGGTCCATTCTCATGGGGTACATCGCCCGACAATGCCGTATACAATGCTAAGGTAATGGAGCAATGCGCTAAGATGGCCTTCGTAGCCTTCAGTGTCAATCCCAATCTTACCATGAATCCGCTACTCATCGAGAAGCACTATATGCGTAAGCACGGTCCTAATGCTTATTATGGTCAAAAGGGCCAGAAGCACTAATCAATAAGTTTTACAATTCAATAATAACAGAAGATATGTTTGATAATATAGAACTTTGGTGGGTAACAGGTGCTCAGCTACTCTATGGAGGCGATGCTGTAGTAGCTGTTGACAGCCATTCAAAGGAGATGGTTGAGGGGCTTAATGCCTCTGGCAATATTCCAGTAAAGATTGTATATAAGGGAACAGCCAACAGCTCGAAAGAAGTTGAGCAGATTATGTTGGCAGCCAACAACGACGCGAAGTGTGTAGGTATCATTACCTGGATGCACACCTTCTCGCCCGCTAAGATGTGGATTAAGGGCCTGCAGGCATTGCAGAAGCCTCTCCTCCACTTCCACACCCAGTATAATGCAGAGATTCCCTGGGAATCTATCGATATGGACTTCATGAACCTGAACCAGTCAGCTCATGGTGATATCGAGTTCGGTCACATCTGTACCCGCATGCGCATTCCTCGCAAGGTGGTTTGCGGATATTGGAAAGACGAAGATGCCCAGCAGAAGATTGCAGTATGGGCTCGCGTAGCAGCAGGTGTTGCTGATGCCAAGAACGTACGCTGTCTGATGTTCGGTATGAACATGAACAACGTAGCCGTTACCGATGGCGACCGCGTAGAGTTTGAGCAGCGTATGGGCTACCATGTAGATTACTATCCTGTCAGCTCACTGATGGAGTACTTGAAGAAGGTTACCGACGCCGAAGCCAATGAACTCGTCGAGGAGTATAAGAAGCTATATACCATCAAGATAGACGAAAGCGGCGAAGCAGTTTATTGGGAGAAAGTAAAGAATGCAGCAAAGGCAGAAATCGCCCTGCGTCGCGTCTTGAAGGATGAGGGTGCTACCGCCTTCACCACCAACTTCGACGACCTTGGTGATGCAGATATCAACCAGCCCGACTTCTGCGGTTTCGACCAGATTCCTGGCCTCGCCTCACAGCGTCTGATGGCTGAAGGTATCGGCTTTGGTGCTGAGGGCGACTGGAAGACAGCCTGCCTCTGCCGTACCCTGTGGGTCATCCAGCAGGGCATGCCTCAGGGTTGCTCATTCCTCGAGGACTACACCCTCAACTTCGCTGGCAACCGTTCTTCATGCCTGCAGAGCCACATGCTCGAGGTTTGTCCGCTCATCGCTGTCGACAAACCAACCCTCGAAGTTCACTTCCTCGGCATCGGTATCCGCAAGCAGCAGACTGCCCGCCTTGTATTCACCTCAAAGGTAGGTCGTGGTATCAAGGCTACTGTTGTTGACCTCGGCAACCGTTTCCGCCTCATCTCTCAGGAGGTTGAGTGTATCGAGCCTAAACCCATGCCCCATCTGCCTGTTGCCAGTGCTTTGTGGGTTCCCCAGCCTTCTTTTGAGATTGGTGCCGGTGCCTGGATTCTCGCAGGTGGTACTCACCACAGTGCCTTCTCTTACGATATTGACGAGCAATACTGGGAAGACTTTGCTGAGATGGTTGGCATTGAGTATGTCAAGATCAACAAACAGACAAAGACATACGAGTTCAAGCAGCAGTTACAGAACAATGAAATGTACTACATGCTGAACAAGGCGTTAAGATAGTTTAGTAACGAACTATTTATATTTATCAAGGAGCATCTTTTCGGTGCTCCTTTTTTCTTTTCAGCGAGAAGAAAACACAAAATTCACAGAAAATATTCTTTTTTTCGAAAATAATATGTATCTTTGTGGCATGTAACACCTAAAACTATGTACTATGAACAAGGAGGAAAAATTCATTATTACCATCAGTCGCCAGTTTGGAACAGGCGGACATGAGATTGGAGCGGAGCTGGCCCGTCGGCTCGGAGTGAAACTGCTGGATAAGCAGATATTAAATGCGGTAGCCTCAAGGATGAAAACCGTTGAGGATGCCATAGAGAAGATTGAGTCACGCAATCCTTTGTGGCGCGACGATTTTACCAACTTTTATCGAACCTACATGGCCAATAATGAGTATAACGGTCAAGAGCAAGGTGATACCAGCCATGCACTGTTTAATGCTCAGGCTGAGGTCATCCGCAAAATAGCCAATGAAGAGTCGTGTGTTATTGTGGGCCGTTGCGGTTTCGATATCTTCGCTGACCATCCTAATGCGTTGAAGATTTTCATCCACTCCAGCTTAGAATGTCGTAAGCGTCGTATTGCAGAGAAGTATGACATCAGCGAACACGATGCTGCAGCGATGATTGTGGACAACGACTACAGCCGCGAGTTATACACGAAGAAGTATACCGGACGTGAATGGAAGGATGCCACAAACTACGATATTTCACTGGATGTTCGTAAGTTTGGAGTGAATGGTGCTGTGGACTTTCTGATGAAATGTATTGAGTAAGGCAATACCTTATAACAAATATAGGGATTTGTTTGGCTGTTTGCGAAAAAATGGGTACTTTTGCATTCAATTAAATAACACTAAACAAAAAGTATTATGACCGCAAAGCAAACCATTGAGGCTGGCAAAGCCATTCTGGGAATCGAATTTGGTTCCACACGCATCAAGGCCGTACTTATCGACCAAGAGAACAAACCCATAGCACAAGGCTCTTTCGAGTGGGAGAACCAACTCGTTGACGGATTGTGGACCTATAGTACCGACATTATCTGGAAGGGTTTGCAAGACTGCTATAGCGACCTGCGTCAGGACGTAAAGAAGCAGTACGATTGTGAGATTGAAGAGCTTGCTGCTATTGGCTTCTCAGCTATGATGCATGGTTATATGGCCTTCGACGATCAGCAGAACATTCTTGTGCCTTTCCGCACATGGCGCAACACCAATACAGGAAAAGCCGCTGCAGAGTTGTCAGAGCTGTTCAACTATAATATTCCCCTACGTTGGAGCATTAGCCATCTGTATCAGTGTATCCTGAATGGCGACGAGCACGTATCAAGAATCAAATTCCTAACCACACTTGCCGGATACGTACATTGGCAGGTTACTGGTGAGTTCGTGCTGGGTGTGGGCGATGCCTCAGGTATGATTCCTGTAGACCCCGCTACCAAGACATACGACGCCACAATGGTAGAAAAGTTCGACAAGATTCTCGCCTCAAAAGGTCTGCCCTATAAGTTACTCGACATTCTTCCCAAGAGCCTGAATGCTGGCGAGAGCGCTGGAAAGTTGACTGCTGAAGGCGTTAAGAAGTTGGATGTTAGCGGCCATCTGAAGGCTGGTGTTCCTGTATGTCCTCCTGAGGGCGACGCAGGTACGGGTATGGTAGCCACCAATGCTGTCAAGCAGCGCACGGGTAACGTATCAGCTGGTACTTCTTCATTCTCCATGATTGTTTTGGAGAAGCCATTGAGCAAGCCCTATGAAATGATTGATATGGTGACAACACCCGACGGCAGCCTCGTAGCAATGGTACATTGCAACAACTGTACCTCAGATATCAATGCGTGGGTTGGCCTGTTCAAAGAATATCAGCAGTTGCTGGGCGTTCCCGTTGATATGAACGAGCTCTACGGCAAGCTGTTCAACAAGGCTCTTGAAGGTGACACCGACTGCGGTGGTCTCATGGCCTATAACTACGTATCAGGCGAACCTGTTACTGGCTTGGCTGATGGTCGTCCCCTCTTCGTTCGCTCAGCTAACGACAAGTTTAATCTTGCTAACTTCATGCGTGCCCATCTGTATGGTGCCATTGGCGTACTGAAGATTGGTAACGACATCCTGCTGAAAGAAGAGAAGATTAAGGTTGACCGCATCACTGGTCATGGAGGTTATTTCAAGACTGCCGGTGTTGGTCAGCGCATGCTTGCTGCTGCCTTGAACAGTCCTATCAGCGTGATGGAGACTGCCGGTGAAGGTGGAGCCTGGGGTATTGCGCTGTTGGCCGGTTACCTCATCAACAAGAACGGTAAGAATCTGGCAGACTATCTCGAGGACGTTGTCTTCGCTGGCAATACCGGTGTATCTATTGCACCTACTGCCGAGGACGTTGCAGGCTTCGAGAAATATATTGAGAACTATAAGAACTGTCTACCCATTGAGCAGGCAGCTGTAGATGCTAAGAAATAAGTGGGAAGAACAGGAAACTACAACATATCGGTGGTCATCGTTGTACATGATCAGGCCGATACCTTAGAGCGTAACTTGCCACAGTTTCTGACTGTGGCAAGTGCATCGCAGGGTGAGGTTATTATCGTTGATGACTCATCGACAGACGATACCCCCGATGTACTGAAGCGGATTAAAGAAAGCAATCCCCATCTGTACACGACTTTTCTTCCCAAGAGCGTACCCAACAAAAGCCGTTTGCAGCTGGCACTAAATATCGGAGTGAAGGCTGCATTATCAGAACGTCTGGTCTTTGCTGATATCAATCGCCCCCCTCTTGTTAATGAATGGCTCACAGGGCTGACTGATGGAGCGGTAACAGCCGTCTACTGCCGACTGAAGCACGGAACTCCACAGGTAAGTCACCAGCTCTTTGACGACATGGATGAGGCTGCCAACTTCATACTTAAAGCCGAACGTCGTGGCGGAAGTGGTCATCGTGGACGCTTGTTTCGTATGCGCCGAGGAATGTACGATGCCATTGCAGTAAACAAGGAACAGGTGGTTGAAGCTATCAAGCTCTTCGACCAACATCTGGGCATGGGAAGAAAAATGAGATTGGGAATAGGTGTGTTCTTCAAAAACTTGTTTTCATGAGAATTCTACACTACTATGCCAGCAACGCCCCCGAGGTCGTCACAGAATATGTAAAGATACTGTGTGAACAGATGGGGCAAGATGCCGAGAACGAGTCAACGACGGCGGTTCAAGAGGCACTTCAAATGATGCGTGACAGGCACTACGATCTGTTACACATACATGGCTGTTGGCAGTATGCCGCCTACCGCCTCGCCCGCCAGGCTCAACGACGCGGAACTCGTATAGTAGTGACACCCCACGGACAATTAGAGCCTTGGATTATGAAACGACGCTATTGGAAGGAGAAACTCCCCAAGCGACTTCTCTTCCAGCGCAGTATTATCCAGCAAGCCTATGCGGTTATCGTACAAGGCAAGATGGAGGAAGAATGCCTCCAGAAGCTGGGTTGGAACAAACGAACGGTCATCATTCGCAACTGCTTAATTACCAACAGCATCAATACTGTCGAGATGGCGCATCAGACGTGGCAGACCTATCGTAAAATCATGGATAGCAACCCACTGGCACTGATGACAGACGCCACAAAGACCACACTGTGCCAATTACTGAAGGTAGGTATTACGGGCGACGAACGCTGGCTGGGCGAGTCTTATGTTACCATCACCGACCATAACCAATGGCGCTTGCTCTATTGTTATGTGCATCAGGAACAAGTGGCCGAAGTCGTCAAGCGCGGATTGCGCATTCTGCGTGTTGATACTCCCGATTTTGATATTCATCAGATGCCTTGCTTTATGCCTGACGGTTATGAGCCCTCAAAAAGTATCGAAGAGGCCATTGGTATGCAATTTGCCACTGAGAATGACCGCCTGATGGCTACTTTCCGCCACCTGCGCCGTCTTGCCATGCACAGTCGTCTTACCCTGTCACACTTAGTAGAACTCGATAAGGAGTTGCGCAACCACGACACCGCCGAAGATCAGCTCTGCGATGCCCTGAAAGAGCGCCACCTTTACAAATTCGCCCGTCGCATCATGCAGCTGACAAACGACCTGACAGGTCTTGGCGAGGGCCATATGCCCATGCCACCTCTCGACGACCGTCTGACGCGCCACCTTAGAAAACATATTGACAACCATCTGAAGATATGACGAACCTCAAAGATAAGACTATGAAAAAAACATTCTCAGAACACGACATGCACTACTTGCGCCTATTGTCTACATCCTTTCCCACTGTAGCTGCTGCCGCCACCGAGATTATCAATCTGGAGGCCATCCTGAACCTGCCCAAGGGTACAGAACACTTCCTGGCTGATTTACACGGAGAGAGTGCTGCCTTCAAACACGTCATCAAGAATGCCTCTGGTAACATTCGTCGTAAGGTCAGCGAGTTGTTTGCTGGTGACATCCGAGATAAGGAGCGTCGCGAGCTATGCACGCTCATCTACTATCCTGAGGAGAAGTTGGAACTCATCAAGGCTGCTGAGACAGATGACCTCGACGACTGGTACCATATCACCATTCACCGTCTGGTAGCAGTATGCCGCGACGTATCATCCAAATATACCCGTTCCAAAGTACGCAAATCGCTGCCTCAAGATTTTGCCTATATCATAGAGGAACTGCTTCACGAGCGCTCCGACGACACAGATAAAGCAGCTTATGTTAGTGTCATCGTCGACACCATTATCTCTACGGGCCGCGCCGATGATTTCATCATTGCACTATGCAACGTCATCCAGCGCCTGTCTATTGACCAGCTACATATCTTAGGCGACATCTACGACCGCGGCCCTGGTGCCCATATCATTCTGGATACCTTGAAGCAATACCATTCATGGGACATACAGTGGGGCAACCACGACATGCTGTGGATGGGCGCTGGAGCAGGCAACAACGCCTGTATTTGTAATGTCTTACGCTTGTCGCTGCGCTACGCCAATCTTGCTACTGTCGAAGATGCCTATGGCATCAACCTTGTGCCACTGGCCACCTTCGCTATGGAGGTATATGGTGACGACCCCTGCGAGGAGTTCATCCCCCACCTGATGGCTGGCAATACGATGGAGGAGAAATACATCAAGCTGACAGCACAGATGCACAAGGCCATCTCCATTATCCAGTTCAAGAAAGAGGCACAGATCTTCAAGCGTCGTCCTGAATGGGAAATGTCAGACCGCTGTCTGCTCGACCATATTGACTATCAGCGTGGTGTAGTGGTCATTGATGGCAAGGAATATGAGATGCGCTCCAACAACTTCCCAACTATTGACCCGGAGAATCCCTGCGAGTTGACACCTGAGGAGCACCAGCTGATGGAGCGCCTCCACCACTCTTTCCGAGCCAGTGAGAAGCTACAGAAACATATCAAGATGATACTCTCACATGGCTGCATGTACACCATCTGCAACCAGAACCTCCTGTTCCACGCTTCTTGTCCGCTGAATGCCGACGGTTCACTAAAAGAAGTAGAACTCTACGATGGCAAGCGCTATAGTGGCAAGGAACTGATGCATCATATTGGCATGCTGGTACGTGCCGCCTTCGAGAGTGACACGGAGAAAGAGCTGCGTCTTTATGCCCGCGACTACTTCCTTTATCTATGGTGTGGCAAGAATTCTCCCCTATTCGACAAGTCTAAGATGGCCACCTTCGAGCGCTATTTCCTGACAGACGAGTCCACCTTCAAAGAAGAGAAAGGCTACTATTTCCAGTTGCGCAACTCCGAAGAGGTGGTTGATAGAATTCTCGACGCCTTTGGTGTCAAGGGAGATAATCGACATATCATTAATGGTCACGTTCCCGTGCATGCTTCCAAGGGTGAGAATCCTATTAAAGCCAATGGTAAGTTGATGGTCATTGACGGTGGTTTCTCCCAGGCTTATCATTCCACGACAGGCATTGCCGGATACACGCTGGTTTACCATAGCCGAGGCTTCCAACTTGTTCAGCACGAACCATTTACCAGCGCGTCAGAAGCGATAGAAAAAGGAACCGACATCAAGTCTACCACCCAACTCGTTGAGCTCTCTACCCATCGCATGTTAGTAGCCGACACCGACCGCGGTGCCGAGCTGCGCGAACAGATTGAAGACTTGCGCCAACTGCTCTACGCCTATCGTCACGGTATCATTACTGAAGCCAAATGAATCACGCCGTTGTCATATCACTAGGCTCTAACAGCCGACAGGCAGTCCATATCCGATGGGCATCAGAACGACTGTCGTATCTGCTTGACGACTGTCGTCTCAGCCGCATGCTATGGACACCCGATATCAAGGGCACGGGTAAATGGTATATGAACCGAGTGGTAGCTGGCTACACGACGCTATCGGTAGATGAGCTGCAACAACTACTAAAACAGACGGAATCAGAAGCTGGCCGCACACGCGAGGAGGTGACAATAGACCTTGACCTTTTGCAGTATGACGAACAACGTTATCACGAGAAAGACTGGCAGCGTCCGTACGTCTCCTTGATTATTAACGACATCTTAATGAAATAGTTACGTAAAAATGTGGCATATATCATAAATTTTTCGTACCTTTGCAGCCGCAAATTTATTAAGGTAAAGGAAAAGAGATGATAACAGTCACAAATCTGGCTATTCAGTTTGGAAAAAAGACGTTGTATAAGGACGTCAATCTGAAGTTTACAAGTGGTAACATTTATGGAATTATCGGTGCCAACGGTGCTGGTAAGTCAACCCTGTTGCGCGCTATCAGCGGTGAGCTGGAGCCTAACAAGGGTACTATTGAGATGCTCCCTGGCGAGCGTATGTCAGTATTGGAGCAGGATCACTTCAAGTATGATGAGTTCACAGTCATGGATACTGTTCTGATGGGACACCAGCCACTGTGGAAGAATATGAAGGACCGCGAAGCCCTCTACGCTAAAGAGGAGATGACCGAGGAAGATGGCGTGCTCGCTGCCGAGCTGGAGATGGCTTTTGCCGAGATGAATGGTTGGGAGGCCGAGAGTGAGGCTGCCCAGCTGTTGCAGAACCTCGGTGTCGTTGAAGGTCAGCATTACAAGCAGATGTCTGAGATATCAAACAATGAGAAAGTACGTGTCATGTTGGCAAAGGCCCTGTTCGGACACCCCGACAACCTGTTGCTCGACGAGCCTACCAACGACCTTGACCTCGATACCGTACAGTGGTTGGAGGAATACCTCTCAAATCTGGAGCAGTGCGTACTCGTAGTATCTCACGACCGTCACTTCCTGGATGCCGTTTCTACACAGACCGTAGATATCGACTTCGGTAAGGTTACCCTCTTCTCTGGTAACTACTCATTCTGGTATGAGTCCAGCCAGTTGGCACTGCGTCAGGCACAGAACCAGAAAATGAAGGCTGAGGAGAAGAAGAGACAGCTGGAGGAATTCATCCGTCGCTTCTCTGCCAACGTGGCTAAGTCTAAGCAGACCACCTCACGCAAGAAGATGCTGGAGAAGTTGAACGTAGAGGAAATCACTCCTTCTACACGTAAGTATCCTGGTATCATCTTCTCTATGGAGCGCGAGCCTGGCACACAGATTCTGGAGGTAGAAGGCCTGAAGGCTGTCGATGCCGACGGCACCGTACTCTTCGATAATGTATCGTTCACTATCGAGAAGGGACAGAAGACTGTCTTCCTGTCACATAACCCCAAGGCCATGACGGCGCTCTTCGAGATTATCAATGGTAACCGTGAGGCTGATGCCGGTACCTACAAGTGGGGCGTCACCATTACCACCGCCTATCTCCCACTCGACAATACAGAGTTCTTCAAGTCAGAGATGAACCTCGTAGACTGGCTCAGCCAGTTTGGCACAGGCAATGAGGTGATGATGAAGTCATTCCTCGGCCGTATGCTCTTCAAGGACGAGGATATCCAGAAGAAGGTTTGCGTACTCTCTGGTGGTGAGAAGATGCGATGTATGATTGCCCGCATGCAGCTAAAGAATGCCAACTGCCTGATTCTCGACACTCCCACCAACCATTTGGACTTGGAGTCTATCCAGGCTTTCAACAACAACCTCATCTCATTCAAGGGTAATATTCTGTTCGCTTCGCACGACCACGAGTTCATTAATACCGTTGCTGACCGTATCATTGAACTGACGCCGAAGGGAACCATTGATAAGCTGACAAGCTACGATGACTACATCTATGATGAAGCCATCAAGGAGAAGAAAGCAGAGATGTACGTTTAGTAAGTTGAAAGTTGACAGTTGACAGTTGAAAGTTGACAGTTGACAGTTGACAGTTGACAGTTGGCACGAAATTTGCTTTCGGCCTGTTAGGTTTTAAAATTTAAACATTATGACAGAAGAAGAAATAAAAAACACACAAGAAGAAGAGCAGCCACAGCAGGAAGAAAATGTGGTCAGCGATTCTCAGACCTCAAGGTCTGAGTGTGGCACGCAATCCGTCGCTGACAATGAAGCTGCTGATACTACCGAGGAGCCTGTAGAGGAGAAAGACCCACTGGAGGCCGCTCAGGAAGAGATTGAGCAGCTGAAGACGCAGATACTCTATAAGACTGCTGAGTTTGACAACTACCGCAAGCGCACCCTGAAGGAGAAGGCTGAGCTGATTCTTAATGGTGGCGAGAAGGCTGTATCTGCCGTTCTCCCCGTCATCGACGATATGGAGCGTGCCATTGAGAATGGTGCCAAGACCGACGATCCCGCCGTATTGCGTGAGGGTATGGAGCTTATCTACAATAAGTTCATCAAGGCCCTCGAAGGTCTGGGCGTAAAGAAGATGGAGACCACCGATGCCGACTTCAATACCGACCTGCACGAGGCTGTAGCGATGGTTCCTGGTATGGGCGACGACAAGAAAGGTAAAGTAATCGACTGTCTGCAGACAGGCTATATGCTCAACGATAAAGTAATCCGCCACGCCAAAGTGGCAGTAGGACAGTAAAAATTGAAAGTTGACAATTGAAAGTTGACAGTTAATGGCACAGAAAAAAGATTATTACGAGGTGCTTGGTGTTGACAAGAACGCCACAGAAGACCAGATTAAGAAGGCATATCGCACCATCGCTATCAAATACCACCCTGACCGTAACCCCGGCAACAAAGAAGCCGAGGAGAAATTCAAAGAGGCTGCTGAGGCCTATGATGTATTGCACGACCCCCAAAAGCGTCAGCAGTACGACCAGTTCGGTTTCAACGGTCCAGGCATGGGTGGTGGCTTCGGAGGCTTCGGTGGTGCTTCGATGAATATGGACGATATCTTCTCCATGTTCGGCGACATCTTTGGTGGCCGTGCTGGAGGTTTCGGAGGCTTTGGTGGCAGCCGTGGTCCACAGAAGCATCGTGGCTCTGACCTTCGCCTGAAGGTAAGACTCTCATTGGAGGAGATTGCCCACGGTGTTACCAAGAAGTTCAAGGTTCGCAAGGATATCACCTGCTCCCACTGTCACGGTTCGGGCGCAGAGGCTGGAAGCACCAACGATCAGTGTCCTACGTGTCACGGTTCAGGTGTTATCACCCACACCACGCAGAGCATCTTTGGTATGATGCAGACACAGGGCGTTTGTCCTACCTGTGGTGGTGAAGGTACCGTTATCAAGAACAAGTGTCATGAGTGTGGCGGTTCTGGTATTGTCAAGGGCGAAGAAGTAGTCGAGATTACCATTCCTGCCGGTGTTGCTGAAGGCATGATTGTCAATGTACCCGGTAAGGGTAATGCTGGCCGTCATAAGGGCATCAACGGTGATATTCAGGTATTCATCGAGGAAGAGCCTAACGACACCTTTATCCGCGACGACAACGACCTTATCTATAACCTGCTGCTCGACTTCCCCACAGCAGCGCTGGGTGGCGAGGTAGAAATCCCCACCATCGAGGGCAAGAAGCTGAAGGTGAAGATGGAGCCGGGCACACAGCCGGGCAAGACGATGCGTCTGCGCGGAAAGGGATTGCCCGCCGTACAGGGTTACGGACGAGGTACCGGCGACCTGGTTGTCAACATCAGCGTATATGTCCCCAAGACCTTGACGAAGGAAGAGAAGACTGCCATTGAGCAGTTCCGCGAGAGCGACAACTTCAAGGGTGATGCTGACACCAAGCGTTCTATCTTCCAGAAGTTCAAGAATTATTTCAGTTAAACATAATAGGATGTTGCGACTGAGTTGCAACAAACAACGATAGCTATGACGTATCAAGAAACCTGCCAATATCTCTTCAACCAGATGCCCATGTTCGAGCGACAGGGCAATGCTGGATATAAAGAGGGTCTGACGAATACCCTACTGCTCGACGAGCATCTGGGCCATCCTCATCAGTCGTATGCCACCATTCATATTGCTGGCACAAATGGCAAGGGTTCTTGTTCGCATACCATCGCTGCCATCCTTCAGGTGTGTGGCTACAAGGTAGGACTTTACACCTCGCCCCACCTCGTAGACTTCCGTGAGCGAATTCGCGTTAACGGCAAGCCTATCAGCGAATTATACGTTACTCGGTTTGTTGAGCGCGAGCGCGCTTTCTTCGAGCCCCTTCACCCTTCTTTCTTTGAGGTAACCACGGCCATGGCCTTCCAATACTTCAAAGACCAGCAGGTAGATATTGCCGTCATTGAGGTAGGCCTCGGTGGTCGTCTTGACTGTACGAACATCATCACCCCCATCATGTCTATCATTACCAATATCAGCTTTGACCACACACAATATCTTGGCGACACGTTAGCCAAGATTGCTGCGGAGAAGGCCGGTATTATTAAAAGAGGTGTATCGGTGGTTATTGGCGAGGCCAACGAGGAGACGCGCCCCGTCTTCGAGGCCAAAGCCAAAGAGATGGACGCCCCCATCATTTTTGCCGAAGACTATCAAGATGTCACCGCAGCCGACAGCCTTCCCGGAGGCGGTATGATTTACAAGACCTGTAGCAATGGCGTCGTACACGGTGATCTCGGCGGCATCTATCAGGTCAAGAATATGAACACGATCATGTGTGCCACCTATCATTTGGCTACGTTAGGCTACCTCAGCCTCTGCGACAAGGAGCACAACATAGATAAATGCCGCTATGAATTCCAGCATGCCGTAGCGAATGTCTGCAAACTGACCGGACTGATGGGCCGTTGGCAGATTATCCAGCAAGACCCCAAGGTGGTATGCGACACCGGCCACAATGTCGCTGGATGGCAGTATCTCTCCAAGCAGTTGCAACAGCAGCAGTGCCGTCAGTTGCACATCATCTTCGGTATGGTCAACGATAAAGACATCGACGGAGTGCTTCAACTGCTGCCAAAGAAAGCCATCTACTACTTTACCAAGGCCGACAACAAAAGAGCCATCAAGGAGGCCGATTTACAGCTACAGGCCGCCAAGCACGGACTGCTTGGAGAGCGCTACGCTACTGTGCATGAAGCATATACGCAGTGTATGAAGAATGCCCTGCGCGACGATTTCGTCTTCATCGGCGGAAGTTCCTATGTAGTG
>JAILMS010000055.1 GCA_024692385.1 Prevotella sp.
GGGCGGCTGTCGCCTGAGGAACCACCGTATTAACGGCACGATTACTCAGCACGACAGTCGCTAGTATTATAATAAGGAGAAAGCGCTTCATCAGATAGACTCTACAAATTTAATGAGCGCATTACGATCAGCCTTCTTCAGATGATAGAATTTCTCGGTAGCACGATAGCCGTCCGACTCTTTGGAATAGCCGTGCCACATGATGGCTTCGAGCACAGTGCGTGCACGACAGTCGTGCAGACGGTCGTCAGCACCCGTGAGACGACGGCTCAGTCCGCGTCCCCAAAGTGGAGTAGTACGACACCAGCCCGTGCGGATGTCATTCTTCATAAACAGTCGGTGCTGTACCATATCAGTATAAGGCCAGATGGTCTGTCCTGGATAGCGTGGCAGCACCTGGTTAGCATCCTTACCTATGCTCTTTGCATAAGCCTTGATAGAGGCATCTATCCACATATCGTCGTTGCCAGTAGTCCATGACGGACGATGACACTGGGCGCAACCAATCTCGCTAAACAGTTCCTTACCACGCTGTACCTCAGCGTTGTTGAGGTTACGCGCAGCAGGCACAGCCAATCCACGATGCCACACCATAAACTGATAGTACTGCTTATCGTTCATCTCTGGCGAGAACTTATGCCACTGGTTGTCGAACTGATTAGTCGATGGATCCAGCAGGTTACGCACTGCTTCGGCAATCTTGCTCTCGCTGCCATCTGCATAATAAGGAGATGAAGGGTCTGCCTTGATGCTGGCAATGACATCGGGGTCTTCACTCATAGCTTGAGCCCATGCAGTAGTTGTATAGAGCCAGTTGCGGTCAGAACGGCTCACATTGGTGATGTTCCAAATGGCATTAGCGCCAGCTCCATCTTGCAGTGAGCCACGTGTCATGGCATAGGTGAAGCGCTTCAGGGGGCCGTGGTCACCACGATGCGTACCTGTATCGTTATACTTTGCTGTATAGTAGGCTGAAGGCTTGAAGGTCTTGGCATCATTATCCCACATAGCAGGATTCAGCGTCACATACTTCGACTCCTTCTTCCACTGTTCCTCGATATCCTCGTCGCTGATGGCATCGAGGAGGCCAGTACCATAGATACCAATGGTTGACTCCAGGCGCACATCGTAGTTCGAGGGCTTAGGATTGGTATTGAAAGCCTCTTGTGGAATACGCACCTCAGGATAGATAAGCGAATAGCCGCCCTCATCTTCAAACTGCATAGGCAGGCCACTCTCCATCGCTGTCACGGTTTTCCACTCAATGCTAATCATACTCTCATCGATAGGAGCCTTGAAGGGTGCAGCAGCCTGTGTCTGAGGCATACCCGTTACCTCAGAGATATAGCTATTATCTCCTGGATGGTAGATTACCAGCAGGTAGCCGTTGCCAATCTGGTTAGCACGATACTCCGTTTGTCGCTTGCCATGACCGTAGCTGGGATGACAGGCAATACAACTATTGCGCACCCATGCCGGTCCGAGACCTTTACGAGGCTCTTGGTCGAAGGTGTAGAGGTGCTCGAAGAAGTCCTCGCCGGTATTGAAGTCGTTCTCCATACCAGCAATATTCTCTACGGCAGGAGTAGCAGCCGAGTAGCTGGCCTTCTCAGTAGTACCAAGACGACCACCAGGAAACCACTCATCGGCAGAGAAGTTACCTGTAGCCTTTCCAAAGACATCCTCAGAGGGTTTCAACTCACCCAATCCTGGGTTTTCTTCCATGGTGTCGCTACTATCAGAGCAGCCTGTCAGCGCCCAAGAGAGCGCCAACAGGCCACACAAAGTAGCTTTCGTTACGTGTTTTATCATTTCATTTTAGTTTGTTTATTCTTCTGAGATGGAGTCCCAGTTTTTCTGGTCGTCAAAGTTCTTGCCCGATACCACGCTGCAATACTTTACAAAAGGTGCAGGCATACCTGAGATATTGTTGATAGCTGATGTGTAGCCATTCTCTACAGCGGTATTCACTGAAGCCTGATTGACGTTGGCGAAGAAGCTGTGGAAGCTCTTGCTGGCTGCGCTGCCATTGGTAGAACCCAACCACACATTGCGGATAGAGCGCACATTGTCGGCAAAGTCAGTGATAGAGTTATAGCTATAAGGAGACTCTACATAAGCGATGTCGCCATTAGCAAAGGGATTGGCAATCTTGGCAGTACCTACCTCATTACAGATAGCGAAGCAGCTACCCTCATCAGCAGACAATACCTGTGCAATAGCATCTGACAGTGTAGCAAAGGTGCTCTGGCTGTTCTTGCCAGCCTGCTTCAGGTTGTCACCAAAGCTCAGACCATTCTCAGTGGTATATTCCAGACCAGCAGCCTTGACTACAGCCACACGGTTGGCATTCTTCTCACCCTCCCAAGCAACCTGCAACTGGAAGGTGCGCTCCTTCAGCAGGGTGCAGATGCGCTGAGCATAAGCCAGCTCAGAGGCTCCGCTGATGGCGGTGAAACCAGTATAGGTATCGTTGGCTTTGAACTCAGCCACATTGCGAGGCTGACCATTGCGGAACAGCAGGAACTCCAGTGCGTGGAAGCCCAGAATAGTGGCATCCTCAATCTCCTCATCGCTGAAGTCTGTGCGACCAGACTGCAGATAAGTCAGCAAGAGTGAGCGGTTCAGAGGCCATGAGTCGATAGTTGGGTCGATATCAAAGTCTGCTGCGGCACCACCAAGGAAAGCCTCACTGCGCTCCCAGTTTTCACGAGCTGATTTGAAGTCCTCGCAGGCCTTGTTCACCTTCTCCTGAGTAATGCTGTTCACGTCCAGTCCGTTCAGTGTCTTCTCCAAGTCCTCCGTATCATCAGCCAGTTTGGTGTAGGTTGGTACAATGACATTGTCAACAAGATTGTTGAGCACTTCATAGAGATAAGCCTCTTGGGCCTCACTGAGACTGGCAGCGGCAATGACGCCGTTGGCTTTCTCCAACTGTTTGCCCAGATCATCACAAGCATCCATAGCGGCATTACCATAGCTGACATCACTATAGATGTTGCCACCCTGATTACCATTGTTGTCATCGTTGTTGTCCTCGCTACAAGATGTAAAGGTCAGCGCGCCGAGGATGACGGCTACCGAAAGAGACAAATACTTTTTCATTATTTATAATTTTATGTGGTTTATGTTTAATCCTTAATGTTTCTGAGCGAAGCGAATTTAATGTTTAATGTCTTCTGAGCGAAGCGAATTTAATGTTTAAAGAATCCCGCATACGCTACACTGAAATTCAGCGAAGGCTCGTTATTGTAAGCACTCTTGAGGAAGCGGTGAGAATATTCTGCCTTGACGACAATCTCCTTTACGGGCATATAGTTCACACCCACCGCCATACGCTTTACGTCGGTAAAGTCGTAGTGGGTGTTCTTGGTGGCTGAGGCATAGGCATTGTAAGCCTCGTAGCGTCCAAAGAGGTAGAGATGTTCCTTGCTCTCCCGCATCTGAGGAACCAATGCAAAGACATCGTAACCAGCCTCGATACCTACAGCATAGGCATTGCTGCTGACGAATGCTGAGTGCTTAAAGGGTGACTTAGAGTTCTTGCGGTTATACATATATTTCAGTTGGTCGGCACTACCCAGATAGCCGTAATCTGCCTGTCCACGCACAATCCAGTTGTGACCCTTGTAGGTCAGGTCTACAGCACCAATGGCTACTCGACCATTATAGGTCGCACTCAGTCCGTCTTTCTCTGCAGGATAGGTATTGCCGATGCTATGACCATAGTAACCACTCAGACCAATGCGCAAGCCAGGCACCGTATAGTTGTCCAAGCGCACAGCTACACCATATTTATTAGCTACATCAAATTCCATGGGCGACTTATGACCTTTATGAATCCAGCCTGTATTCGTAAACTGGTCGGCATTCAGTCCTGCCACCAGTTGCGCCTCGTAGCGGAAGTCGCCATAGCGTCCCCAGAACGAGATACCCGTCTGATGCCAAGTAGAGGGAAGGATAGTGTTCTCGCCCTCAGGACGATACACCGTGAAGTAGTTGAGTGGCTCGTGGTGTGCATTGTTCAATCCTACAGGTACCACGATATGACCTGCACGGATGTTAGCCCAGGGAGTGAATGACTTCTGTATCCAGAACTGCTCCAGCTCCACCTCGCCGCCTTTCTCCGTTTCCTGTTCCCATTCGCCGCCTTCCTCGTCTTCCTTTTCATAGGCGAGCCCTACGCCACCATGCTCAAACTCTATCTCAGTGCCAAATGTCCAGCCCTTGCCGAAGTCGTAACCGAGATAAATCACGGCATGCGGAATGTCGAAACGTCCGTGTGACGGGTCGTTCTTATGTTCTTCTGGCTGACTATAACGGCTCACGTGGTCGCTATAGTAGTTGCGAGAGTAGTTCACTTCGCCATAACCACCTACGCTGAGACGACTCTGCGCACTGGCAGTCATAGCACAGCAGGCGATGAGTACAGATACAATACTTTTCATTTCTTTTCCTTTTTACCTTACATTTTTCCGACTGCAAAGGTAAAAAGATTTAAACATCCCCGCAATACTCAAAAATAATGAAAATCCTCGCTACGCCCTACCCTTGTCATCATAAGACATTAGTAACGGTAGTATAGATTTCAGAGCTAAGGAGATGTGTCTTGTGGCTACTTCTTTCTTCATGGCTTCCTCCAGAGAGATGCCAGCAGGATTGATACACTCCACACCAGCAAAGCCTGCCTGAAGAAGTTGTTCTTTATCGCAGATTCTGCCCGCTATCAGACAGACGGGAACATCAGCGGATTGCTGTAGGATGCCCATAGGCAACTTGCCCATCAGTGTCTGACGGTCGGCACTACCCTCCCCCGTAACAACAAGGTCGGCATCCCCGACTATCCCCTTGAAGCCTATCGTTTCCAGCAACAGTTCGATGCCTGGTCTGCACTCAGCATTCATGTATTGCAGGAAGGCATAGCCCAACCCTCCTGCAGCACCAGCACCCGCCATATTCTGACGGTCGTAGCCAAAGTGTTTCGCTGAGACTTCAGCAAACTTTCTGGCACGCTCATCAAGCGCCAGCACATCATCTTGTGAGGCGCCCTTCTGAGGTGCGAAGACATGAGCAGCACCATTCTCCCCACATAGCGGATTCTTCACATCAGAGGCTATCGTAAAACGTACTGATTTTATTTCCTCGATATCATCCCAACTGCGGGCTCGCCCTCTATTGGAAGAGGATGAGGGAAGGTTATCGATGAGTGCGCGCAACATACCGATGCCCGCATCACTGGTAGCACTGCCACCAAGTCCGACAATGATATGTTGCGCACCCCGTCTGACAGCATCTGCTACCAGCTGTCCCGTTCCATAGCTTGTTGCCACCAAGGGATTACGTTCTTCCTCCGAAAGCAGCGTTAGACCACTGGCTTGTGCTATCTCTATGACTGCCAAGCCGTCAAGGAGCAGATACTGGGCTGTGACAGGCCGCATCAGCGGGTCTCTGACCAGCACTTCCACAATCTCTCCTCCCATGGCCGAGTGAAATGCCTCCAGAAAGCCCTCGCCGCCATCACTGACAGGCACCTGCACAATCTCAGCATCAGGACTAACACTCCTGATACCCTCCGCAGCAGCCTGATTAGCTTCTCGTGAAGTCAGACAGCCCTTGAATGAGTCTATCGCTACAACTACTTTCATTGCAACTGCGAAGATACAAAGAATTTTGATACCCTCAAAGAATATCAGGATTTTTTGTTTAGTTTACTATAGTTGTAGCGGACGATATGGCAAATTCCATACCTTGGCAACGGCCTCATAGGTACACTGTCCGTCAACCATATTGACACCACGTCTGAGCGACACATCGTCACGGCAGGCCTGTTGCCAGCCCTTGTCAGCCAAAGCAATGACATAACGCAGCGTAGCATTGGTCAGCGCAATAGTACTCGTATTAGGAACAGCTCCAGGGATATTAGCCACTGCATAGTGGACGATGCCGTCAACCATATAGACAGGATCGCTATGGGTTGTTGGGTGAGAGGTCTCAAAGCAGCCACCCTGATCGATGGCCACATCCACCAGTACAGTACCCTTTTCCATCAGCTGTAACATATCGCGGGTGACGAGCTTCGGAGCGGCATCACCAGGAATAAGCACAGAGCCGATGACGACATCCACTGTGGGCAACTCCTGACGGATGTTGTGCTCCGACGAGTATAGCGTATGAACATTGGCAGGCAGCTCAGCAGCCAGCTGCTTCAGTCGGGGTAGCGACACATCGGTGATGGTGACATCAGCACCCATACCGGCAGCAATGCGCGCAGCAGCCTCACCCACCGTACCACCGCCAAGCACTAACACACGGGCTGGCTTTACGCCTGGCACACCAGCCATCAACTTCCCCTTTCCGCCCTGCGTCTTCTGCAGATAATAAGCACCATTCTGTGTAGCCATACGGCCAGCCACCTCACTCATCGGGATGAGCAGAGGCAGCGAGCGGTCATCACGCTCCACAGTCTCATAGGCAATACATGTGGCACCACTCTTGAGCATAGCGTGGGTAAGTTCCTCCTCACAGGCAAAATGGAAATAGGTAAACACCACCTGCCCTTTCCGTACCAGCGAATATTCCGGAGCGATGGGTTCCTTCACCTTCACAATCATGTCTGCCTGTCTGTAGACATCCTCTATGGCAGGCAGTATCTGGGCACCTACCTTCTGGTATGCTTCATCGCTGAAGCCACTGCCCTCCCCCGCAGTATGCTGTACATAGACCTGATGGCCACGTCTAACCAACTCGGCAACACCTGACGGTGTCATGCCCACTCTGTTCTCGTTGTTCTTGATTTCCTTGGGGACTCCTACTTTCATAGCATCAAAAATAAAGTCAAACATTGATGGTGCAAATATACGAAAAAATCTGTTTGGGTGGGTGCGATAATATAGATTTTTGAAATAATTTTTCGCAAAAAAGACGGGCACCGTCATTATTGATGGGATGCCCGCCTTGAATCTGTGTTTTTACCTAGTTAGATTGAAGGTATGTTTCTTTATTCTACCGTACAATAGATTTTGTCTGAGTTGGTACGACAAGGATACAATTTGATAGTTGTACCTACCACGCCGATGTTCTTACCGTTGCCAACGAGGTCGTTGATAACGGTAGAAGGCTCTGCTGAGTCGTTAGATCCTAGGTTGATGGCCCAATCGTTGTTGGCAGTAAATTTCCAACCGTTAGCGTTGACACCTGCTCCTGTGATTGTGAAGCAGAGGTTTTCAGCATCCCATGTCATCTGCTGTGCAGCATCACCAGGATTCCAACCATTGAAGTCACCAACAAGGTTCATGTTGGTAATCTTAGTTGCCTCAATCTTTCCGGCAGCTACATCAACTACGAGGTAGTAGAGACCTGGAGCGTCGCAATAGAGGTTAGTATCTGTGCCTGCACCATTGTTGATGAATGAAGGTACGCTGGTGAAGTCGTTCCAGTTGTACTCTGCATTCCAGTTGCGTTGCTTAGTGAACTTGAAACCACCATCCAGAACAGCATAGCCAGTATAAACGCCATCAAAGTTAGGCGAGCGTAGAGCAGCAGCAGACTCTGGTGACCATCCTTGTGCATTACCTGGAATATAGATAAACTCTTGATAGTTCAGCGGAGTAATCTCATACTCGAAGGTCAACATATTAACCTGGAACTTGATGTATTTACCGCTTCCTGCAGGTACGCAGAATGAGTGGTCACCATCCAGATTATAACGGAAATCAAATGAGCCCTTCAGGTCTTTGCTGTCGCCCTTTGTACCGAACAGTTTGTTCCATGTGCCAGCAGCAATAGCCTCACAAGCCTCGTCATCACCGAATGCAAACCATGTATCTTCACCCTCCTTGGCGGGGAATACGATAGAGAAGATAGGATCATCTACTACACTCTTATCGCTGTGGTTCATCTTCACCATCTTGTTGACAGCTGACTGCTCCCAATCGTTAGGACCACCTACCAGATAGTAGTTCTCAGAGATGTTTACTGACTCAATCTTATAGGTGCGATCCATCATGTTCAGAGTAACCTTGATGAACTTAGCACCTGCAGGTACGCAGAACGAACCATCATCGCTCAGGTTGAAACGACGATCGAGAGTACCCTCAGCATCTGTGTTACCATTACCCTTGGTAGTACCAAAGAGCTTCGACCAGTCTCCATCATTGGCAATAGCCTCGCAAGCCTCATCGTCACCAATAGCGAACCAAGTGGCATCCGCAGAAGCAGGGAATACTACTGTAAAGACTGGATCCTCATAGACATCCTTACCACTGTGGTTGAACTTCAGCGTCTTGTTGACTGCTGACTGCTGCCAGTCGTTAGGACCACCAACAATATAGTAGTTCTCTGCAATCTCAGGAGCGATTGGAGTCAGGATGATGTTTACCTCACCAGCGTCAATCAATGCGCTCTGACCATCCTTGATGGCGTCAGCGAAGACGTGAGCAACAAAGGTGCGTGGAGTAGGACGAGGACCATAGAACTTAACAACGGTCTCCTGCAAATCACTTACAGAGAAGAAACCCTCTGCACTGGCAGCCTGCAGAATGACTGGCTCTACAGTAGTATCGTCAGCAGGAACGACATAGGCACGAACGCCAGTGAGCAGATAACCCTTAGGAAGCTCATTACTACCTTTAAGGCTTATCAGCTGGACATTCTCATCAGTTACAGCGTTGAGGTCAATACCTTCAGAACTGATTGCTGAAGCCGTAAAGCCAGGAATCGTGATAGCGTCTTCAGGCAAATAGGTCTTCTGAACTGCCCAATCTTTGAAGTCCTCGTTACAGGCTGCCATAAGCAGGCCTGTAACAATGAGGGACATATAGAATGCTAACTTTTTCATATTCTTAAGTTTGTTATTGGTTATTACTTGATATCACCAGTCTCAGTAGCGAAGTTCAGATAGAGCTTCTGACCAGCAACACCCTGTATACGATCCTGGTCGCCGCCCATGCCACGATAAACGATCTTCTTATCGAATACCATGAACTCAGACTTCCACCAGTCGAAGCCAGGAATCTTCACGTAAGCACGCAGACCACCGTCACCGCTGGTATCGTTGGTGAATGCAGGCGATACGAAGTCACCATCCTTAGTAGTAGGAACGGTGAAGTCACAACCATCCTCCAGTTCTGCCCAGCTTGCACCAGGAGTAGCAGTACCCATCAGCCATACAGTAGGCTTGTTGAACTGTGCATCGTAAACGATGTCGCGTCCAGCAACAGAAGTGGTGATAATCATCAGATACCAGCCTGGGTTAGAAGAAGCAATGTTGCCACCGCCGTCAACAATCTGGTCAGCCAGGTCACCAGTGATGCTGTGGAGGCCAGCATAGCCTACCTCACCACCGTCCCATGCCTTCTCAGCATTGAACTTGATACCAGACTCATCAATCCATACCATGTGCCAGAATACGTTAGCACCGTCGTAGCACTGAACCATCGTCAGTGAGCTGTTCCAATCCCAACCATTGAAGTTACCTGTGATGTACAGGTTGTCAGGAGTAGTAACAGGAGGCAGTGAGTAGAGCAGGTGAACTTTGTTCAGCGCAACGGTGTTAGAAATTGTCTCATAACCGTCGATAGCGCTACCGGCATTCTGGTAAACATTGGCACGTACACGGAAGTATACGGGAATCTCGATGGGGAAATCAGCCTCTGTCTTACCCTTATCAGTCTCCATGGTGGTCAGTGTGGCAGCAAGAGTAGCTGCGTCAACCTCAATCTTAGTATATGGAGTGGTAGCAATTACCTCGGCATTGCTCATGTCTGCGCTGAGTGACACTTCCATCTCGTAGTTGGTATAAACTGGAGCACCATAGTTGGGCACGCTGGCCAGTGTGAAGTTCAGAACCGACGAGTTGGCAAGGTCGCAAACAGCATTGGTCATGGCTGGTGTGTTGAGCACCAGTGAACCCTCAGTAGGCTTCTGCAGGGTTGGATTGGAGTCGCGGTCGTCCTCACAAGCTGTCAGGAGACAAACACTGCAGAGTACCAATAATGCGGATTTTATAATCTTTTTCATATCTGTAATCTTTTAGAATTGCTTATTTGTAACCATCATTCTGATCCAGGTTGCTGTTGGTGGCAATCTCGTTAGAAGGAATAGCGTAGATGTTCAGGTCCTTGCTAAAGTTAGTACCACCGTAGGCACCACCCTTCCACTGCCACTTGTAGTCATTGTTGCCTCCATAGAGTCCGAAGCGGATGAGGTCAACACGGCGACGGCCTTCATAGTAGAACTCACGAGCCCACTCATCGATGATGTCGTTGAGCGAATAGCTGCTACCGTCAGTTCTGGTAGAAGCGTTGGCGCGGTCGCGAATAGCATTGATATAGCCAGTACCCTCAGTAGTAGTCTTGCCACCGTTGGTGCGAGCTGTAGCCTCAGCATAGGTGAGGTAAGCCTCAGCCAGACGGAACAGGAAGAAGTCGGTATCGGGGAACGAAGCGTTGTGAGTTGCTGCATTGCTGCTGGCAAAGTTGCTCCACTTAGCTACACCATAACCATTGCTGAACTCAGTAACCTTCTCCACATCCAGTGTATGACCTGCACTGCAGAACAGAGCGCGATCGTCACCAGCTGCTGCAGCCATATCGTATGACTGTGCATCCTCAGGAGCATTGTTCAAGGGGAAGAACTTCTTAATCAGCTCAGGACGTGCACGGTTACCACCCCATGCCTGGTCGGTATTGTTGGTAGCGTCAGCGTCGAGAGGATTAGCATGCATGGTATTGTCGTAACAAGAGGCAATGCAGAACAGGGTACCGCCCCAGCTGGTGGTAGTAGAACCATCCTGCAGAATGGGGAATACGGCCTCGAGAGCGGCATTGGTCTCACCATTGTCAGCCATAAACAGCATCTGATAAGCAGTCCACTGGTTAGCACCAACGGTGTTCAGCTTATAGTTGGCATCGATGACCTTCTTAGCATACTGGGCAGCCTTCTCCCACTGAGGAGTGCCAGTATAAACCTCGGCATTCAGATAGAGACGGGCCAGCAACATCCAGGCAGCACCCTTGGTAGCACGACCGTAGTCAGTATCGGTAGACTTCATGGCCTTGGCATCGAGCAGGTTGGGCTCTACAGCCAGCAACTCACCCTCAATCCAGTTGTAAGCCTCCAGACGAGAAATCTGCTTGGGCTTCTCTAACTTGGTAGCGAAAGGAATGTTGCCAAAGGCATCCATCAACATATAATATTGGAGGGCACGTACGAAACGAACCTCAGCCACCTTGGTAGCATCACCACCGTCGCCCACCTCGTTGAGGTAGCTATTACAGAAGTTGATACCAGTGGTAAGACGATAGTAGTACATGTGCAACATAGGATGAGAAGCATCGTACTGGTTGAAGTTGAAGCCAGCGATACCAGGGTCACCCCAGCAGCAGATAGACTCGTCGGTAGGCAACTCGTTAGAGTTGAACAACTGGCGAATGAATCCTGCCGTACCACCGTCGTAACCGTCGATATCTGAGTCGCCGTTGGCACCGCCATTACCGGGAAGAGCCAGGTTGGCATAGCACTTCAGATAAAGACCATCAAGATTCAATTCTGTAGAAAGGTTGGGGTCGATCGGATCGACGTCCAGATCCTTTGTGCATGATGTCATGCCCAGCGCCAAAGCAAGAGCAGCTGTGGGCAATGTGTATTTGAATATATTCTTCATGACTTTATGTTCTTATAATTAGAAATTCAGATTCAGACCAACAACGACTGAGAAGGGACGTGGGTACATGTTCTGGTCTACACCATTGTTGATTTCAGGATCCAGACCGTCATACTTGGTGATAGTAAACACATTCGAAGCAGCAACAGACAGACGACCGCTGAGGCCATGATAGCTGGCTGACTTGAACAGGTTGTTGAATGAGTAACCCAGCGTGATGTTATCGCACTTCAGGAATGAAGCGTTCTGCACATAGTAGTCTGACTGGTTGGCTGTCAGCTCCCAAGTCTGCCAGTTGCGAGCCAGAGCGTCAGTGAGGTGGTTAGCCATATAGGCACTCTGTACCCAACCGCCAGTAGGACCTACGTTGCTTGAGCCACGCAGCACGTCGTTGAATACGTAGTTGTTGAAGCTGGCACGCAGTGAGAAGCTGAAGTCGAAGTTTTTGTACTCAAAGCGAGAAGCAAAGCCCATGGTTACAGGAGGTGCGGGGCTCTTGTAGAGGTAACGGTCGTTAGGAGTAATCACGCCATCACCGTTGCGGTCTACAACACAGTTCTCGATAGGCATGCCGTTGGCATCGTAAACCTGCTGGTAAACATAGAAAGAGTTAGCAGGATAGCCTACCTGATGAGCCTGTACCTTGTTACCAGTACCACCACCGGCATCAGGACCAGTCTCTACAGGCATACCGTTGTCGGATACACCCTCGAGGTCAGTAATCTCGTTCTTATTATAAGTAATGTTATAGTCTAACTGCCAGAAGAAGTCCTTATTTGCAATGGCCTTCCAGCTGAGAGCAGCCTCAATACCGGTATTCTTCAACGAACCGATATTCTGCCACATCATGTTCTTGTAACCAGACATAGCTGGAGCCTTAGCAAAGTTCAGCAGGTCGGTAGTCTTACGATAGTAGTAGTCTACGCTACCTGTCAGGCGCTGGTTAGCAAAACCGAAGTCAAGACCTACGTTATAGGTAGTAGTGGTTTCCCACTTCAGGTCTTCAGTATAGTTACCAGGACGATAGAGCTCACCATTAAGACCGGCGATAGGATAGAGACCGTTGGTACCTACACTCTTAGAATAGGTATGAATCCAACCATAGTACTTCTCCTGGATAGTACCCTCGCTCAGATCCTGCTGACCAGTCTTACCCCAACCGAGGCGGAGCTTCAGGTCGCTCAGTGCGTCAAC
>JAILMS010000062.1 GCA_024692385.1 Prevotella sp.
CTCTTTATTGCACCCCTTCTACTTGGAGGGGGATGGGGAGAGGCTTCCTCTCAAACATTACAAAAGGGCAAGGCATCATTTTATGCCAAGCGTTTTCATGGACGTAAGACGGCCAGTGGTGAGCGTCTGCATCCAGACAGCCTGACATGTGCGCATAGGAGCTATCCCTTTGGTACCCAGCTGATGGTCTATAATCCTGCCAACGGACGTAGCGTCAATGTGCGTGTCACCGACCGTGGCCCCTATGTGCGTGGCCGCATTATCGACCTTTCATGGCGTGCTGCCAAAGAACTTGGTATCATCGGACAGGGTATCGCCACCGTATTTGTTCAGAAGGCCAACACGTTTGTTGTGCCGTTCCTTCCCACTGACGAGATTGAGATTCCCGATTTGGAACTGGAGACCAACGATGGTGCTCCTGCTATGAATCCTTTCTGGAAAGACATGAAGGACGACCAGTTGAAGGCGCAGCAGAAAACGCAACAGAGAACACAGCAAAAGGCTCCCCAAAAGACACAACAAAAGGGCAAAAAGACCAAATAAGTAATAATTTACTTATTTTTTGTGCTAATATCAAACAATTTTTTGTATATTTGCACACGAAATGAGAAACATCAACACATTCCTCGGCCAGAAATCAACATTACTGGTCGTCCTATTTTTTTTGTCATTGGCAACAACAGCCAATGCCGCTTTACCTTTATTTGGTAAGAAGAAAGCAAAGAAAGAGATTCAGGAGAACACAAGCGACTACAAAAGACTGACAGGACGCGACAGCGTCGACATGCAGGGAGTAATGAACGTTATCCAGAAGGGCGACAGCATCTTGCTGGAACTGCCCGTCAGCCTGCTTGGTCGTGACTTCTTAGTACACAACAAACTGGAGCAGGTACCTCTGGAACTGAACGATGCCAGCGCCAACAAGGGCGTGAACTACGAGAACCAGATGGTGCGCTTTGAATGGGATCGCAAGCGGAGGAATATTATCATCCGCCAACATCGTGTAACACCCGACGTAAAGCCTGGTGCCCAGATTGCCCGTTCAGTGACTGACAACTACATCGACCCCGTGCTGGCCACCATCCAGGTGTCAGCAGTGGCTTCCGATTCGTCAACAGTCATCTTCAACGCCAGCGACCTGTTTAATGGTAAGAAGAATATCCTGAATGATGTATTTAACGAGTTGAACATCGGCACGAATGCCAGAAGTGAGCTGTCGCGCATCATCAGCGTCAAAGCCTTTGAGCGCAGCGTGGTAGCCCTCTCTGAGCTGACCACCGTCGTACAGGAAGGCAGTGCCAAGGTCAACATCTCTGTAGTGGTAAAGTCTAATATCCTCCTATTGCCCGACGAACCCATGCGTCGTCGTCAGGAAGACTGGCGCGTAGGCTACTTCTCCACATCATCCGTGCAGTATAGCGACGAACAGCAGGAGGTGAAGAACATCAACTACATCAGCCGCTGGCGTCTAGAGCCTAAGGATACGGCAGCCTATCTGCGTGGCGAGCTGACAGAACCCGTCAAGCCTATCACGTTCTATCTGGATCGTGCCACTCCCCAGCATCTGCGCCCTTATATCATACAGGGTATCAACGACTGGAACCGTGCCTTCGAGAAGGCTGGCTTCAAGAATGCCATCCGCGCACTGGTGCCTGACGATACCCTCGATATTGAGAGCGACGACCTGCACTACTCCGTGCTGACATACGCTGCCTCAGAGAAGAGCAACGCCATGGGCCCATCGACCATCGACCCACGTACAGGAGAGATTCTCGAGGCTGACATCATCTGGTGGCATAACGTGCAGGCACTCATCAACGAGTGGTCTATCGTACAGACTGCTGCCACTAATCCACAGGCCCGCACGCTACACATGCCTACAGAACTGTTGGGCGATGCCGTGCGCTTTGTAGCCACCCACGAGGCTGGCCACTCTTTAGGTCTGCGTCACAACATGATAGCCTCAGCAGCCTACCCCACCGACTCACTGCGCTCACCATCCTTTACTGAGCGTGTAGGCGGAACAGCTGCCAGCATCATGGACTATGCCCGCTTCAACTATGTAGCACAGCCGGGAGATGGTGTCAAGGTGATGTCACCACATATCGGTCCCTACGACCTGATGGCCATTGAGTGGGGTTATCGCTGGTATCCTGCCGCTAGCAACGAGCAAGAGGAACTGGCAAAGCTACTGTCTCGCTACCAGGGCAAGGAGTATCGTTATAGTGAGGCACAGTCGATGCGTGAGGCTGTTGACCCACGAGCACTGAGTGAAGACCTGGGTGACGATGCAGTCAAGTCAGCACGTCTGGGCATCAACAACCTGAAGGTGGTGATGAAACACTTGGTAGACTGGACACGCAACGGAGAGCCCGAACAGAACTACGACGAGGCAGCACGTCTCTATAAAGCAGTCATCAGTCAGTGGCAGACACTGCTCTACCATGTATTAGCAAATGTGGGTGGCATCTATATGGAGCGCCCCATGATTACAGGTACAGAGAATCACTACAACATACAGCCAGGCTATATCTATGTAGAGAAGGAGCGCCAGCGTCAGGCTGTCCAGTTCCTGCTGGATGAGGTATTGTGCTTCCCACAGTGGCTCTTCGGCGACGAACAGGCCAAGCAGCTCTTCCTGCTCAGAAACACCCCGATGGGTACTTACGAACAGGAGCCTTCTATGATGCTGAAGAATGCCCAGAACTATATCCTCTGGGACCTGCTCGTCAACGAGCGACTGGTGCGCATGTATCAGAATGAGTGGACGAATGGCGACAAGGCCTTCTCGGCTGTTGACATGATGCAGATGATTCATCAGCACATCTTCCGCAAGACCATCAATGGTCAGAAGCTGAACGTGATGGAGCGCAGTCTGCAGAAGAGTCTGGTAGACGCCCTCGTCACAGCAGCCTCAGAACTGGAGGCCTTCAAGACGAGCAAGAAGCTGGCGGATGACTCATCACTGGCAGACAGCCGCAGACGCACCATCGATATAACCAATCATCAGATTAGCCGTACCAGTGATGCGCTGAGCGTGAAGCGCGCTGAGATGATGCGCATCCTGCATCTACTCAAGAGCCGTCGCACTACCGGCGACCTGAGCACACAGATGCACTACGACGATGTAATACTGAGAATACAGACAGCCTTAGGGCTACAGAAATAAACAACTAAGGGAGAAATGCCTATGAGAAAACTGGTCTTATTAATCATAGCATTGGTGAGCACGCTGACCATGATGGCTCAGGAGCGCGTCATCACGGGTGTCGTTATGGATGGCGAACTGAAGGGTGAGCCACTCATCGGTGCCACCGTCAGCATTGGCGATGGCAAGGTAGGACAAGGCACCATCACAGACTATAACGGTCGCTTCACGCTGAAGGTACCCGCTGGCACCAAGAAGCTGACGGTAAGCTATGTAGGCTATGAGAGCAAAGTAATCAATCTTACTGGCTCCACCAACGACTACTCCGTACAGCTGCCTGCCGACTCTAAGAGTCTGAGCGAGGTGGTAGTGACAGGTTATCAGAAGATTGACCGCCGCAAGTTGACGGCCTCTGTGTCACAACTGAATATGTCGGAAGAGGCTGTTGGTGCCGTCAAAAATATCGACCAGGCACTGGCAGGTCAGATTGCCGGACTGAGCACCGTCTCAGCAACCGGTGCTCCTGGCGCTCCTGTGAAGATACGTATTCGTGGTACGGCATCTATCAATGGTGTTCAGGAACCGCTATGGGTGCTCGACGGTATTCCCATGGAGGGCAACGAGATACCCGCTATCGACAACCTCAACGACATTGACGATATCTACCAGACGAGCATTGCCGGACTGAATCCTTCAGATATCGACAACATCACCGTACTGAAGGATGCCGCCGCCACAGCAATCTATGGTGCCCGCGCAGCCAATGGTGTGATCGTCATCACGACAAAGAAAGGTAAGGAAGGACGTCCCGTTATCAACTTCTCTACCAAGTTGACCTATAGTCCTAAGGCTAACATAGACCGTCTGAACCTGCTGAATGCTGATGAGAAGGTGAGCCTGGAGCTCGACCTGTTGCGTAGTGGCTACAGCTATCGTGAGCACAAAGGCGGTGTAGCCAATATCCTCGATGAGCTGGGCGAGTTTAACACCTATCAGACCAGTGGCTGGGATGCCTTGTCGGCTAGCGCACAGCAGCGCATCAACAATCTGCGTACCATCAATACCGACTGGAACGATATCCTGTTCCGCAATGTATTGAACCAGGAGTATAACGCCAGCATCAGTGGTGGCTCCGACCGTTCCCACTACTATGCATCGGCAGGCTACTATAAAGAACAAGGTACGGTGAAGGGCGTTGAGAACAACCGCTACAACGTAACGTTGAAGACCGACTTCAACATCAATAAGATGCTGAAGTTAGGCGTTTCGCTCTTTGCTAACCAGCGTAAGCAAGACAGCTACATGACGGATACGGGTGGTTTTACCAATCCTGTATATTACTCTCGTCGTGCCAATCCCTATTTCGAGCCCTACAACAGTGAGGGTGGCTTCAACTACGACCACAACGTGCAGGGCCGAGAGAATGCTGCTCCTGACTTCAACATCTTTGAGGAGAGTGCCAACACGTCGAAGGAGCGCACTGACCGCTCTGTGATGGCTATCTTCGATGCTGAGTTCAAGTTCAACAAATATCTGAAGCTGACTACCCAGCTGGGCTATCAGTACGACAACTACCAGATAGACCGCTATGCCGGTCAGAACAGCTATGCCATGCGTAAGGCTAAGGAGTATGCCAGCTATACCATCGACGGTGTCTACCGCACCATCCTTCCTGAGGGCGGTATGAGCAAGAAGACCAATTCGCACTCCAGCCAGTGGACATGGAAGGCTATGCTGGAATGGGCACGACGCCTGGGCGACATCCACGATGTAGAGCTGATGGCGGGTACAGAGGTGCGCCACACAGAGTCAGAGACGCTGACCTCCACCGCTTATGGTTACGACAACCGCACACTAACCACTCAGCCCGTCTTATTCCCCACCGAGAATATTGCCCGTAGTTATCCGCTGCATGAGGAGACACATCTGGAGAACGCCTATGTGTCGTGGTTTGCTACTGGCTCCTACACCTTATTATATCGTTACACGCTGGGTGCCAGCATCCGCTTCGACGGTAGCGATGTGTTTGGTGTGGCTAAGAAATACCGCTATCTGCCCCTCTATTCAGTGAGCGGACTGTGGCGTGCCAAGGAAGAGAAGTTCCTGCGCAATGTGAAATGGCTCAGTGAGCTGTCGCTGCGCGCCTCATACGGTATTCAGGGTAACATCGACAAGAATACGTCGCCCTACCTCATCGGTACCTATCAGCGCACCACCATTCTGCCAGGAAATGTAGAGTCAGTCATCTCTACGGAGACTGCTCCTAACCCAGACCTGAAATGGGAGAAGACCAGCAACATCAATATGGGACTGGATTTTGCCATCCTGAAGAACCGCATCCGACTGGGCATCGACTACTACTATCGTAAGAGTAGCGACCTCATCAGCTCGCGCAAGCTGCCATTGGAGACGGGCTTCGCCTATACCTCTGTCAACTGGGCATCCATGAAGAATGAGGGTTGGGAAATCTCGTTGAATACGCAGAATATTAAGAGCAAGGACTTCAACTGGACTACCTCTGTCAATCTGGGCTTCAACACCAATGAGGTGCTCAACGAGACAGTTGCTGAGAACTCCACCTATCCCGGTCGTGAGGGCTATCCCGTCGGTGCTCTCTTTGCCTATGAGACGGCAGGCATCGATAGCGAGGGCTATCCTCTGTTCCGTGGCAAGGATGGTAGCATCCAGACAGCCGCTGAGTTCTTCAAGCTCAACAAGTTTGGCGCCAGCACGCTGACTGCCGAAGAGCAGCGAAACCTCTACACCTATATGGGCTCTGAAGACCCGAAGTGTTCTGGTGGTATCATCAACAATATGGAATATAAAGACTGGACGCTGGGCATCAACGTTATCTTCAACCTCGGTATGAAGGTACGCGTACAGCCCTCCTACTCGCCCACCTATTTTGACCGTGGTCTGAATACCAACCACGACATTCTGAACCGCTGGACGTCCACCAATACCAATACGGATATGCCTGCGTTGATGGTTTCTACCCCGGCACGCGCTGCTGAGTACACCCATTTCTCAGAATACAGCACCTATAGCATGCTTGACACATGGGTGAAGTCGTGCAGCTACTGGCGACTGCAAAGCATTCGCTTGGGCTATAAGCTGCCTAAGGAATGGCTGAAGAAGGTGGGCATCACCTCGGCATCAGTATCCTTTGAGGGCCGTAACCTGATGGTGGTAGCCAGCAACTACGACAACTATCTGGATCCGGAGACGATGGGCAACCCCTTTGCACAGCCCATCACCCGTAGTTATATCTTTGGACTCAACGTAAACTTCTGACGCCCTATGAAAACAAAGAATATCCTATATAGTCTATTGTCTGGTCTTGTATGCTGTAACATCGTTGCAGCCCTAAGTAGTTGCGACAACTTCCTCGACATCACACCGACGGGAAAGGTCATCGCCTCCACAGGCGAGGAGTACAGAGCCATGCTGACCTATGAGTATAAGTACTTCCCCAAAGACCGCCACATGACGACGGTACGTACTGACGAGCTGAAGTTCACTGGCTCTACAGCTAGCAGCGACCTCGACGCCTATCTCGACCTGTGGCTGTGGAAGGATGAGAACCCATCACCCACTACGTCGTATTTCTCATGGCGCAGCTACTACCACGCTATCTATATCGCCAACTACATCATTGAGCACCAAGAGGAGATTGCCGATGCGTCTGCAAAGACCATCAACCAGCTGGTGGGCGAGGCTTACATGATGCGAGCCTACTGCCACTTCCTGCTCGTCAACCTCTATGCAGAGCCATATACCCACTGCACGCCTGCAACTACACGTGG
>JAILMS010000069.1 GCA_024692385.1 Prevotella sp.
GGTGGCGACGTGAAATGGGTGCCCAGCGTCAGTGGTCGCTATACCTTCACACTGTGTCTCTTGGCCACCGATCTGCATACCACCTTCGAACCCGCAGAGTGAACCATCAATAGTCAACAATATGAATATCAATAGAATTGTAACGATTGCATTATCACTGGCCTGTCTGTCTTGTACAGTCAAGGCCGGTGATACATACCAGAATCCGGTCATTCGCTATAGTCTGCCTGACCCCTCTGTCATTAAGGCGTCCGATGGATTCTTCTATGTCTATGCCACAGAGGATACGCACAATGTGCCCATCTACCGTTCGAAGAACCTGGTAGACTGGGCGTATGCCGGTACGGCTTTCAACGACCGTACCCGTCCTATGGACTTTGTTCCCAATGGAGGCATCTGGGCACCCGATATCAACTATGTTAATGGACAGTATGTCCTCTATTATTCTAAGTCGGAATGGGGCAAAACATGGGAGTGCGGCATCGGTGTTGCCGTCAGCAACCGCCCCAATGGCGGTTTTCACGACGCTCACAAGTTGTTTATCTCTTCCGAGGTCAACATCGAAAACTGTATTGACCCATTCTTCATTCAGGAAGATGGACATAATTACCTCTTTTGGGGATCCTTTCACGATATCTATGGTGTAGAGCTGACTGAAGATGGTCTTAGCATCAAGGAAGGTTGTACTCCCAAGAAGATTGCAGGAGGATTGATAGAGGCTACGATGATTGTAAAGCATGATGGTTTCTTCTATCTTATCGGCTCTGCAGGTTCTTGTTGTGAGGGAGCAAAGAGCACCTATCGTCTGGTGGTTGCTCGTTCACGCAATCTGTTTGGACCTTATGTAGACCGTAATGGCCGTAGTGCTATCGGTGATAATTTTACCACACTGCTCAGCATAAGTAATGCGGTTTATGGTCCTGGTCATTGCTCTGAGTTTATTACCGATGACGCTGGACAGACATGGGTTCTCTATCATGGTTTCCAAGCCAATGATGTCGATGCAGGCCGTGTTGTCTATCTTGATAAGGTGGAATGGGGAACTGACGGATGGCCTACTATCAGCGATGGCCACCCCTCTGTAGAAGCTGCTGCTCCTCTTTTCGGACAGGCTGCTGGCGTCGAAGAGTCTAAACTTGATAATAGTTTTATCCTTATGCCAACAGAAGACCGCAATATGTTACGTGTTGAGGCTGATAACGATATCCCGTTCAGTTGGCAGTTGCTCAGTATGAGTGGTGTCATAATGGGTAAGGGGCAAGCGATGCGTACTGCTATCATTGATACCAATATGGTGGCTCATGGGCCGTATATCATACAACTCAAGAACAAAAATGGCACCAGAGTCGAGAAACTCTTGAAACTTTAACCTTTTTCGTATTTGCAGACATTTCCGTCAGATAATTATTAATATTCTCTAAATAGTATTCTTTTCATTGTTTTTTTTGCTACTTTTGCAAGGTGAAAAAGAACGCTATTTAGAGAACAATATATGAATGTGAAATTATCATACCTTATTCTACTATTTCTATTAACTTGTAAATCAGTATCTGCTACTGATACCAAGACTTGGCTCGATAAACTGGATAAGAGCCTTGATCAGCGCGAGCATTTCAATCAGTTGCATATTGACCGGATTGAGCAGTTGCGTCAAAATATGGACAGAGCACGTCAGAATGGCCGTGAGTATGAGCAACTCTATGCTTTGTTCAACGAATATAAGACCTACTGTTACGACTCTGCTCGTTATTACGCTTCAGCATGTCTGGAGTATGCTACCGCTTCGGGGAATGAGAACCAAGTGGTAAAGGCAAAGAATGCCATTGCTTTCTCTTTGATTTCTGCAGGCATTCTCTCTGAGGCTCATGATGTGTTAACGTCTATCAATCGCTCACGCCTGGAGGGAGATTTGCTGAAGGACTACTATGAACAAAACTGCAATCTGTGGCGCTCAATGGCCGATTATGTGAGAGAGGAACCTTACTATACCAAATATATCTCACAAAGTAATGCCTATTTGGATTCCATGAAGCAGGTAGTGCCAGAGAATAGTGTAGAGTGGTGGTCGTATACAGGATCTCACCAAATGCGTGACCATCAGTATCATGAGGCGTTGGCTTCCTTTGAACATGTGCTGCAGCTCTGTGATTCCGACCTACACTTGCGAGCAAAGACTACGGCAGAAATGGCGTGGGCTTATATTTATTTGGATGATGAGGATAAGGCTATGAGCTATTTTGCGCAGTCCGCCCTTGCAGACAATGAGACGGCTACGCGTGAGATTACTGCTCTCTATCACTTGTCACGTCTAATTTATAAACAAGGTGACTATGACCGTGCCAGTCGCTATGTACATCAGGCATTGGAAGATATCAATTTCTATGGCACACGCCTACGAAAAGTTGAAATCAATGACATTCTGCCAATCATTGAGCAAGATCGCTATGTGGCCATGGTGAGTCAGCGCAACTGGCTCTTTGCAGCTACAGGAATGGCAGTAGTTATGTTGTTGGGAATTCTTGCAAGCTATTGGTTTATTCATAAAAAGAATCGAAAACTGACAGAGGCTCGTGAGACAATTCATCAACAGTTGGATGAATTACAAGCCAAGAACGGACAGCTTTCTACTGTGATACACCAGCTAAAAGAGGCCAACAAAATTAAGAATGAGTATATTGGACGCTCCTTTTATACTAATGCTGAATTTATTGCAAAACTGGAGAAGGTTTATTTGGCTCTTGACCGCAAGATTGTGGCATGTCAATATGACGATCTGCGCACTACACTGAAGCAGTCGGCGCTGAATACGGAGCGTGAGAATATGTTTGAATCCTTTGATCAGACATTCCTCAAACTCTTCCCTCATTTTGTGAAAAAGTACAATGAGCTATTTGATGAAAAAGATCGCAAAGAACCTGCTGACGACCAATCATTGACTAGCGAGATGCGTATCTTTGCACTCATTCGTCTGGGTATTAATGATAGCGATCGCATTGCAAATTTCTTGAATTACTCTGTGCATACTGTGAATACTTATAAGACACGAATCAAAAACCGCTCAAAGGTCGATAATGACCAATTTGAACAGCTTATCATGGAGATATAAACTCTAATAGGGCGAATATTTCCTTTATACAATGCTTGGTTATTATATATTTAAGCCGCTGATTTTCAGTGGCTTTTTGTTTGTATAACGAAATATGGGTTATACAAACCCTTGCAAACTTCCTTTTGCTCATATTTCGCCCTACCTTTGCAGCAGAAAAATTTCCAAAACGTATGAAAAAGATATTAGTACTTCTAACCATTTTGTTCTGTATGAATGGTCTCTCGGCTCAGGAACTCAACCCTATGGCTCATCCTGATGCTGTGATTAATGCAGGCAAGGCTCGTTTTACTGTGCTGACGCCTGAGATGATTCGCATTCAATACAGTGATCATGCACGCTTTGAGGATCGTGCAACCTTTGCCATTGTCAACCGCCGCTTGCCAGTACCAGCTTTCACTACTGAGGAGAAAGACGGTTGGTTAACCATTACAACAGATGCATTAACTCTTAAGTATAAGAAAGGTGGTGTCATTGATGGACGTCATCCTTCTTCTGATGTACTGACAGTAAGCCTGACACTCAATGGCCGTCGAGTAATATGGTACCCAGGCAAGGATGATGCAATGAACTTGAAGGGTACAACCCGTACACTGGACGGACAGATTGGCGATAACAAACGTCAAGAGATGGAAAATGGTCTGCTTTCAAGAGCAGGCTGGAGCATTATTGACGAATCTCCTCGTTCTCGACGAGGTGACGGCTCAACGACTTTTGTCTTTGACAAACAGGTTGACGGTATCGACTGGCTGGCAGAGCCTATTGACAAGGATGCCATCGACTGGTATTTCTTAGGTTATGGCCATCAGTATAAGAAAGCGCTTGGCGACTATATTAAGGTTGCTGGTCGTCAACCGATGCCGCCACTTTATGTATTAGGATATTGGTATAGTAAATACCAACGTTACACCAGTGATGAGTTCATGGAGATTGTCAATGATGTAAAGAACTTCCAGATTCCTATGGATGTGATGATTTTCGATATGGACTGGCACACTCAAGGTTGGACTGGCTGGACATGGGATCTTACAGCAATTCCCGATCCTGAGGGATTGATTGACTGGATGCACAAGCAGGGACTGCGCGTGTCGCTGAACTTACATCCAGCTGACGGCGTAGATGATGATGAAGATTTCTTTAACGAGCTGCGAGAGGATATGGGTATGGCAAAAGATACCAAGGTAGTCCCCTGGAACCTGAGTGACGGACGTTTCTATCATCACATGTTCAATCGTATCATACGTGCTCGCGAAAAACAAGGTGTTGACTTCTGGTGGCTCGACTGGCAGCAGAATCTGACCAGTAAATATGTTGATGGACTGGGAGAGACCTTTTGGTGTAACCATGTGTTCTATAATGATATGCGTCTGAATCGCCCCGATCGTCGCCCCCTCATCTTCCATCGTTGGGGCGGACTGGGCAGCCATCGCTATCCTATTGGCTTCTCAGGTGACTCATTTACAACCTATGGAACTTTGGCTTGGCAGCCTTACTTCACTGCTACGGCATCAAATGTATGCTTTGGTTATTGGGGACACGACCTTGGTGGTCACCAACAGACGGGTCCTAACGATGGAAAAATCTATCTGCGATGGATGCAGTATGGTGTGTTTACTCCTGTATTCCGTACCCACGCTACTAACTGGGAAGGCATTGAACGTCGCATTTGGAAATATGATAACTTTCCACAGTTGTTAGAAACGGTCAAGTTGCGTTATGCATTGATGCCATACATCTATACAGCAGCGCGTCAGGCCTACGATACGGGCGTGAGCCTATGTCGTCCGCTCTACTATGAGTGGCCTGAAGATAATAACGCCTACCTCTTTGAGGATGAATACATGTTTGGAGACGATATCTTAGTTGCTCCTATCGTCACTGAGGCAGGTCATGATGGTATGACGGCTCGTTGTACCTGGCTGCCAGAAGGTCGCTGGTTTGATGTATGTCGCAATAAAGTAGTGAACGGAAATCGCGTCCTCACAGATCTCTATGCCATGGAGGAGATTCCTTATTTCTATCGTGCTGGTAGCGTGATAGTAAACAATCCGCCTATGATGAACCTGAATACTCGTCCAGACCGCCTCATTCTGAAAGTTGTGCCTGGTGCTGATGGAGAGACTTCACTCTACGAGGATGAAGGCGATACTGAGGGATACAAGCAGGGAGCCTATACTATTACGCGTATCTCCCATCAAGGTAATCAGTTGATTATTCATCCACGTGAAGGTCGCTTCCCTGGCATGCCTGATAGCAGAGCTTATACTGCAGAGTTCTTGGCTCAGCAGCGTCCATCGGCTGTTATGGTAAATGGAAAGCAGATAGCCTCTGATGCGTGGAGCTATGATCAGGACAAGCGCGTTGTTACTGTGAACATTCCCCGTACCTCGTGCCAACATGAAATTAGTATTAAGTTGAAAGGTTAGAAGTATGATGATACGATATATTTTATTTGCAGCATTTTGTTTGATTTGTAATAAAGTTGCTGCGCAAGACTTATGGATTACGGGCTCAGCAGTACCAGGTGGTGCCCAGAAGTTAGAGAAAGTAGCAGATAACGATTATAAGTATGCTGGAAGCCTGAATGTAGGTGAGTTACGCATAACAACAGCCAAGAAGCCTCGTAAGGGTGACCGCTATTTCACTCCTATGGTCGCTGATGCAAATTTGGTAAACAAGGGTCTTGCCTATAGTGAGACTACTGATGCAAAGTCTGCCGCTTGGCAGGTAGTAGTGAGCGAAGATCGCTATCGTCTGCACGTCTACACTGATAAGAAGGTATTACACGGTGAGATTTTCCAGCCTTGGGGTGAGTTGTTTATTGCAGGAGGAGCCACTGAGGCAGGCTGGCATGAAGGTAAGATGTTGCTCATGAAGCAAGACCTCAAGAATCCCTATGTATGGACTTGGGAGGGTGAGTTGAAGCGCCACCCTGAGGTAGAAGAGCCTACGAGCTTTAAGTTCCAGGGACAGGATCGCTGGTATCCCAAAAATCTGCACCCCTATCATCAAGGTGCTGATGTACTCAAAGAGCGCCATCTGCGTACGGGTGGTGATGATACCAAATGGGAAATCAGCCGCGACGGACGTTATCGCATCACCATCGACCTGTTCCATGAAACGATACAGGCTGAGATAGTAAAGTAATAGTTAGTTAGTTCAATAATAAGTTAGTTTTTTTAAGATGTTAAGGAGATTATTATTCATCCTTCATGGTCTGGCCGTCGCAGTGATTGTGATGGCTCAGGCCACTTTTATGTCTAACGATAGCGTAGCTGTTTTTGTCCCTGCTAACTATGATGCATCCAACCATCAGCCGTCACCGATCTTTATACAAGAGTTGATGGCAACATCGACACTGCCCGATAACTGGCGCCTGAAGCCCGTATTCTCACAACGTGATGGCAAGCAGATTGCGACTATTCATATCGGTGATGGTGTTGACCTTTATGGAACAGGTGAAGTGACAGGACCGCTGAAGCGTAATGGTCGGAAAATCTCTCTATGGAATATTGATACACCTGCCTACGGTGTCGACGGAGGAACACACCTCTACCAGAGTCACCCGTGGGTGATGGGATTACGTGCCGATGGCTCTGCGTTTGGTATCATCGCTGATAACACTTGGCGTCAGACCATCAGTACAGATCAGGATGTTGTCTTTGAAAGTGATGGTCCAGCGTTTCGTGTCGTGATTATCGAGCGTAAAAGCGTGCAGCAGCTCATGCAGGCTCTTACTGACCTCACTGGTCATATGGAATTGCCACCGCTGTGGTCATTGGGTTATCACCAGTGTCGCCACACCTACTATCCTGATGGTCGTGTGATGGAGGTGGCCGATTTGCTTAGAAAACATAAGATACCGTCCGATGTTATTTGGATGGATATCGACTATATGGATGGCTACCGCATCTTCACTTTCGACCCTGACGGATTCCCCAATCCTCGCAGGTTGAACGACTATCTGCATCAGCAGCATTTCAAGAGTGTTTACATGATTGACCCCGGTGTGAAAGCCGAGAAGGGCTACTTCGTCGACGATCAGGGCAGGGCAGGAGACTACTTCGTGAAGACTGCTGACGGCAAACTCTTTGAGGGCAACGTGTGGCCAGGCGCCTGTCATTTCCCCGACTTCACGCGTCCTGAGGTGCGCTCGTGGTGGTCTACACTCTATCGCGACCTTATGGCGACAGGTGTCGATGGTGTCTGGAACGACATGAACGAGCCTGCCATCTTCGGACAACCCGAGCAGACCATGCCCCTCGACAATCGCCACGAGGGTGGCGACGGTGTAACTGCCGGACCGCACCTGCGTTTCCACAATGTCTATGGCATGAATATGGTGCGCGCCAGTCGACAGGGCTTGTTGCTGGCTAACCCGCAGAAACGCCCCTTCATCTTGTCGCGCTCAAACTTCTTGGGCGGTCAGCGCTATGCTGCCACGTGGACGGGCGACAACCTGTCGCACCCCGACCACATGAAGCTGAGTGTACCGATGACGCTGACCCTTGGACTGAGCGGACAGCCTTTCAATGGTCCTGACATCGGTGGATTCTGCGAGAACTCCAATGGCGAACTCGTCGCACAGTGGACAGCATTAGGTGTCTACTTCCCCTTCGTGCGCAACCATAATACAAAGGGCACGGTTGCTCAGGAAACGTGGGCTTTCACCCCCGAGGTGCTCGACGCCTGTCGTACGGCCATCAATCGCCGCTATCGACTGATGCCCTATATCTATACGCTGTTCCGTGAAGCCAGCGAGACGGGTATGCCTGTGATGCGTCCGCTCTTCATGGCTGACCCCACAGACCTGAGTCTCCGCAGTGAGGACCGTGCCTTCCTGTTGGGTGGCGACCTGCTGGTGCGTCCTCAGTGGGCCGATCGTACGGCGATGCCCAAGACGGCATGGCAGCCGTTGACGCTGGAAGCCGCTACCGACAGTTTCCAGTGTGAGTTGCGCCAGCGCCCGGGCTCGGTGATTCCGCTGGCTAACCTCGCTCAGAGCACCACCGACTTGCGCACCGACTCGCTGACACTGCTTGTATGCATTGATGGTGAGGGCAAGGCCGTAGGTCAGCTCTACGAAGACGAGGGCGACGGCTTCAGCTATCGGGAGGGCTACTATCGCCAGACCTCCATCGAGGCTACGCTGCGCAAGAAGCAGCTCACCGTCCGGATGCGCCAGGTGGATGGCAAGATGCCTGCCATCTCGCGCACGGTGCGCATAGGCTTTGTCGCTGGTGGCCGTGTACGCTATTCAGCATGGCAACAAGGTAACGAATTCTTTTTTAACATTAAATAATTATTAACCTATTTAACAAAGTAATTATGAAACAACGATTTACTTACCTCTGCATGTGGGTGCTCTGTTGCCTGACATGTACCAATGCCTTCGCATTGGAGAAGAACACCGACGGCGTGTACGAGATTGGTACAGCAGCCCAGTTGGTAGAGTTTGCTAACATCGTGAACGGTGGCGAGACGGAAGCTAATGCCATTCTCACTGCCGACATCGATTTCACTAACGATGACTATGTTGTTATTGGTAATGATCAGGCTCGTTACAAGGGTACGTTCGACGGCCAGTTCCACAAGATAGACAACATTATGTATATCGGTTCTTCAGACATCGGCCTCTTCGGCGTTGTCGATGGTGGCTGTGTCATCAAGAACCTCATTGCAGGTTCTGGAAATTCTTTCATAGGCGATGCCCACATCGGTGGAATCATTGGTGTCAGCAACGGCTCAGGCTGGGTAACACTCGAGAATGTAGGTCACGAGGGCTATGTAGAAGGACAGGGCAACAACTGCTGCGCCTTGATTGGTGTTGTTTGGAACGGTGGTCCTGCTACTCGCATTATCAACTGCTACAACACGGGCGATGTGAAGGCTGGTGGCGAGAGTGCCATCATTACCGGTTGGTTCGGTGGTCACAGCAGCGTAGAGGTCAAGGGCTTCTGGAACATTGGCCACATGCTGTCTGGTGGCGACAACGATGGTAAGGATATGTGGCGTAACAATGCCAAGATTACCACTGAGAACATCTTCAACCTCTATGATGCACAGGGTGCTGAGGTTATCAATGTCGAAGGTGGCGACCTCACCTCTGGTAAGCTGGCCTTCATGCTGAACGGCAAGCAGGACGCTGGTGTTTGGCGCCAGAACCTGGAGGGCAACAACAAGGATGCTATGCCTACCTTCCTGCCAGACCATGCTTTGGTCTATGCTAACGGTTCACTGCAGTGCGACGGCATTACTCCGAAGGCAGGCACTGATGTTACCTTCTCTAATCACGAGGGCAGCTCGGTCGACGAGCACCAGTATGCTCATGGCTTCTGTACCATATGTAACAAGTGGCAGGAGGACTTCTTGACAGCTGACGAAGAAGGTTTCTATAGCCTTGCTGACGGCTACCAGCTCAACTGGTTTGCCTACATGATTAATAGTATCGGTCAGGGCGCTTCCAATGCCAAACTGACTGCTGATATCGACATGCAGGGTCTGGCCTTTACTCCTATTGGTCAGGATGGCATGGACTTCAAGGGCCACTTCGACGGACAGGGTCACCGCATCCTCAATCTGAAAACCAATGCTGACAAGGTCAACCAGGCACTCTTCGGTCAGGCTGTTGGTCCTGCTATTATTGAGAACGTCATCATCGACAAATCATGCACCATCGTTGGTACCAAGTGGACTGCCGGTATTCTGGGTCACGTCTGGGGTGACGGTGTTATCGTTCGCAACTGTGGTAACGAAGCCAACATCAATGGCTCTGATGTGAACTCAGCAGGTATCATTGGCTGCTCTGAGCGTGAGGTTCACATTCTGAACTGCTACAACCTGGGTACTATCAGCGGCTCTACGGAGAGTGCAGGTATCTGCGCATGGATGGGTAGCTCTAAGTCAACCATCAAGAACTGCTACAGCACAGGTCTCGTCAACGATGGCGAAGGTTTGTGGCGTCGCGACGATGTTCAGGGTGAGAACGTTTATCAGATTGATGGTTCACAAGGTGAGGCCTTCACTGAGAACGATATGACAAGTGGTGCGCTGGCATACCTGCTCAATGGCAAGCAGAGCGACGACGTAGCATGGTATCAGGTTATCGGTACTGAGGACCACCCCGTACCCTTCGGCACCGCTGTGGTCTATGCCAACGGTAACCTCGACTGCGATGGCATCACACCTATTGCTGGCAGCTCTGTTACTTATAGCAATACTGCTGGTGGCAACATTGCTCCTCACACCTTCACCGAATGGGGTCTCTGCGAGAAGTGTAACGCTGTCAACCCCGACTTCCTCACTCCCGTTGAGGGCTTCTATCAGCTGTCTGCCGACAAGCACCTCTTCTGGTTTGCTCACTATGCAACCAAGCTGAATCAGAGTGCCAACGCACAACTCATGGCCGACATCGATATGGCTGAGGTC
>JAILMS010000124.1 GCA_024692385.1 Prevotella sp.
ATTCACTTTTATTTCGTACCTTTGCAGGCAAATTGCAGAGAATATGGAATCGAAATTAGTTATCTATAATACGCTGACGCGCCAGAAGGAGCGCTTCGAGCCGTTGCACGCCCCCAATGTGGGCATGTATGTCTGTGGTCCTACCGTCTATGGCGACCCCCATTTGGGCCATGCCCGTCCTGCCATCACCTTCGACCTGTTGTTCCGCTATCTGAAGCACCTGGGTTACAAGGTACGCTATGTGCGCAACATCACGGATGTGGGCCACTTGGAGCACGATGCTGACGAGGGCGAGGACAAGATTGCCAAGAAGGCTCGCCTGGAACAGCTGGAGCCCATGGAGATAGCTCAGTACTATACCAACCGCTACCATCAGTATATGGATATGCTGGGTGTGCTGCGTCCCTCTATCGAGCCGCACGCTACGGGCCACATCATCGAGCAGCAGCAGCTGGTGCAGCAGATTATCGATAACGGTTTCGCCTATGAGTCGAACGGAAGTATCTATTTCGACATCGAGGCCTACAACAAAAAGTTCCACTATGGCATCCTCTCTGGTCGTTCACTGGAGAACATCAAAGACGAGAGCCGCGAACTGGCAGGTATTGGCGAGAAGAAGAACCAGGCCGACTTCGCCCTGTGGAAGAAGGCACAACCTGAGCACATCATGCGCTGGCCCTCACCCTGGAGCGACGGCTTCCCTGGCTGGCACTGCGAGTGCACCGCTATGGGTCGCAAGTATTTGGGCGAGGAATTCGACATCCACGGAGGTGGCATGGACCTTATCTTCCCCCACCATGAGTGCGAGATAGCCCAAGCACAAGCCTCGATGGGTCATCCTGCCGTCAAATATTGGATGCACAACAATATGTTGACCATCAACGGTCAGAAGATGGGTAAGTCGTACAACAACTTCATCACCCTAGAACAGTTCTTCACGGGCAACCACCCACTGCTCGAGAAGGCCTACTCTCCCATGACCATCCGCTTCTTCGTCTTGAGTGCTCACTATCGTGGCACTGTAGACTTCTCCAACGAGGCACTGCAAGCAGCTGAAAAAGGCTTGGAGAAACTGATGAATGCTATCAGCGACCTGGAGCGTATTCAGGTTTCAGACAAGTGTGACGCAGAGACTGAGAAGGTTGTTAAGAGCCTGCGCCAGAAGTGCTACGACGCCATGAACGATGACCTCGCTACACCGCAGGTTATCAGCTACCTCTTCGAGGCTTGCACCACTATCAACAAACTCGTAGACCACAAAGGCACCATCTGTGCCGACTGTCTTGCTGAGCTGAAGGAGGTTATGCAGCTCTTCGCCATCGACATCCTTGGACTCAAGGCTGAGAAAAGCGGTACTAACGATGAACGTGAGGCTGCCTTCGGCAAGGTGATGGACATGGTACTGGAGCTTCGTGCCAAGGCTAAGGCCAACAAAGACTGGGCTACCAGCGACCAGATTCGTGATGAGCTCGCTGCTGCCGGTTTTGAGGTCAAGGACACCAAGGATGGTGTTACCTGGAAGCTAAACAAATAAGCGGATTGTTATCGAAGCAATACGCGACACTCTTCAAGGATGGCCAATAGGTCATCCTTTTTTTCTGCCCGTAGCATCCTGATGCGGGTCTCACGGAAATTGGGAACACCTTTGAAGACAGGACTGGCAGCCAAATGACGACGGGTATGCAAAATGCCTCGATACTCGTCAATACGTTCAATATTTATACGTAATTGTTCTTCCAATATATCTATTTTCTCGTCGAGTGTCAGTTCCTGCTTGCTAAAGAGCCATGGCTGACCAAAGGTAGCACGACCAATCATCACGGCATCGACACCATAGGTATCGAAGGCGCGGTCGGCATCACCCAATGACTTGATATCACCATTACCAATGATAGGAATATGGATGCGGGGATTCTTCTTGACCTCTCCTATCAGCGTCCAGTCAGCATCACCCGTATACATCTGCGAGCGCGTACGTCCATGGATAGTCAATGCCTGAATACCACAGTCTTGCAACTGTTCTGCCAGTGTAGTAATGATGAGTTGCTCGTGATTCCATCCCAGGCGAGTCTTCACGGTGACGGGCAGTTTTACAGCCTGTACTACCTTTTCTGTAATCTCTAGTAACTTGGGGATATTCTGTAGCATACCTGCACCGGCACCTTTTCCTGCAACCTTCTTCACAGGACAGCCAAAGTTGATATCAATAACGTCGGGGCCTGCCTGTTCTACTATCTTCGCAGCTTCCACCATCGCATCAACATCGCGACCGTAGATCTGGATACCTACAGGACGCTCCTCGTCGCTGATGGTCAGCTTCTTCACCGTCGACTTTACATCGCGCACCAGCGCTTCTGCCGATACAAACTCCGTATAGACCATAGAAGCCCCAAACCGCTTGCACAGCATGCGGAAACCAATGTCCGTCACATCCTCCATTGGAGCGAGGAATATGGGACGCTCACCAAATTCTATGTTACCTATCTTCATCGTTAGAACATCTGACTGACACGACGGATACCAGCCACCAGTATATCAACTTCTTCCTTGGTATTATATAGAGCAAAAGAAGCACGTACCGTACCACTGATGCCCAAACGGTCCATCAACGGCTGTGCACAATGATGACCAGTACGTACGGCAATGCCTAGACGGTCAAGTAGCGTGCCCATGTCAAGATGGTGGATAGTACCTACATTGAAGCTAACGACAGCATCTTTGAGAGTTGACAGTTGACAGTTGACAGTTGACAGTTGAGGGCCATAGATGGTCATGCCGTCAATAGACTGCAGCTGTTCCATACAGTAGCGGGTCAGCTCCTGCTCGTGCTGCTGGACGGCATCAATGCCAATACTTTCCATGTATTCGATGGCTTTTGCCAGTCCGTGAGTTGCCACATAGTCAGGGGTACCAGCCTCAAACTTGAAGGGCAGACGCTCAAAAGTAGTCTTCTCCCACGTTACCTTATCGATCATCTCACCACCACCCTGATACGGTGGCAACTTCTCTAACCATTCCTCTTTGCCATAGAGTACGCCGATGCCCGTAGGACCATACATCTTATGACCACTAAAACCATAAAAATCACAATCCATCGCCTGCACGTCAACCCTCATGTGGGGCGCACTCTGTGCACCATCCACTAATACAGGGATGCCATGTTCATGGGCTACTTTGATAATCTGCTCAACAGGATTCACCGTGCCCAACACATTGCTGACATGGGCCACGCTTACCAACTTTGTCTTAGTTGACAGTTGAGAGTTGAGAGTTGAAAGGTCGAGATGTCCGTCATCAGTGATAGGAAGATACTTTACCACAATACCATGCTTCTGGGCTTGCAACTGCCAAGAGACGATGTTAGAATGATGCTCCATCTCTGTGACCAAGATTTCGTCGCCGGGTTGCATCTGGCTCTCGCAGAACGAGCTTGCTACCAGATTAATGGCCTCGGTAGTGCCACGGGTAAAGACAATCTCTTCCGTCTTTTGGGCATTGATAAACTGGCGCACCTTCTCACGAGCAGCCTCATGCAAGTCAGTAGCCTGCTGACTGAGATAGTGTACGCCACGATGTACATTAGCATTGACATTGAGGTACTCGTCGCGCATAGCATCGAGTACACACAGTGGTTTCTGTGTGGTAGCCGCATTGTCCAGATAAACCAATGGTTTACCATATACCTCACGGCTTAATATAGGGAAATCTTCTCTTATCTTATTGATATCGTACATATTATCTTCACTTGCACAGCTTACAGCCGTCACACTTGTTCAGCTCGCCACGGAAACGCTTCTCTACCAAATAGTGCAAGCGGTCACGCAATGGTTCGAGCTGCATCTTGTCGATAACTTCATTGATGAAAGCATTCTGTAACAACAGCTTAGCCTCGCTGAGCGAGATACCACGCTGGCGCATATAGAACAGAGCGGCATCGTTGAGTTGTCCAACGGTGGATCCGTGGGCACACTTCACGTCGTCGGCATAGATCTCCAGCATAGGCTGGGTATACATGCGAGCCTCCTTAGTAGCCGTCAGGTTCTGATTAGTCATCTGCGAAGAGGTCTTCTGTGCACCATGCTCCACAAGTACTCTACCAGCAAAGGCTCCTGTAGCTTTATCGTCTAGTACATACTTATACAACTCGTTTGAGGTGCAATGTGGTACTTTGTGATTAATCAACGTATTGTTATCCACATGCTGTTGCTTATCAGCAATCACACAACCATAGCAAGCACATTCAGCACCCTCTCCCGAGAAGGTGAGGTCAAGCTTATTGCGCGTAACCCCATTGTGTAGCGTAATAACGTTATGGTTTACGCGGCTATTGGCCTGCTGGTCAATATAGACATTGCTCACGCGGACATTTTTGTTGTGTGTCTCTTCCAGACAGTAGAGGTCTAATGAGGCATTCTCGCTGACAAAGGCCTCGATAACCTGCGTGGCTAAGAAGTTCTTGTCATCAGCGGCATGATCGCAGAACAGCATCTTTAATTCAGCACCTTCCTCCAAGACGATGAGCACGCGACGATTGACCATCAGGTCAACGTCAGAACGCAGGATATTGATGACCTGAATGGCACGGTCTACCTTCACATTCTTGGGCACATAGACGTAGAGACCATCCTGTGCCAGCATAGTATTCAAATCGGTAGTGGCGTCATTTGCCTTGCCCGCCAACTGGTTGTAATACTTGCTGGAGGCAAACTCTTTGAGCGAACCGATAATAACCCCCTCTGACAAATGACCTTTAGGCTTCTCATCGTGATAGAACATATCATTCACCACGAAATAAAGACTCGTAGAGAGGTTGGGCACATCACAATGGAAAGCGCTGTAAGGGTCTACAGGAATCTGCAGACGGTTCAAGTTCAAACCGTAGTCAGGCTCGAAGAGTTTCTGCATGTCAGTGTATTTGTAGCGCTCCACCTTCTTGGTGGGGAATCCCTCCTTACGGAAACGTTCATAGGCCTCGTCACGCACGCTATTCATCACGTCACTACTATGCTCGTGAATCATCGTACGACACTGCTCATACAAGTCTATATATTGTTTTTCACTATTCATTGTAAACAATTCACTAGGGTTTCGACCGCTTACTCTTCACCGATTTCTTCCTTAATCCAATCGTATCCATGCTCCTGGATCTGTACAGCCAACTCAGGCCCCCCCGTCTTCACGATGCGACCTTTGTAGAGTACATGTACAAACTGTGGCTTAATCATCTCCAACAAACGGTCATAGTGAGTAATAACGATACATGATGTCTCAGGAGTCTGCAGTTTGTTGACACCCTCAGCCACGATGCGCATCGCATCGACATCCAGACCAGAGTCTGTCTCATCCAGGATGCTCAGTTTCGGCTCCAGCATAGCCATCTGGAATATCTCGTTACGCTTCTTCTCACCGCCACTGAAACCCTCATTCACCGAGCGGTTTGCCAGCTTAGAGTCAAGTTCCACAATCTTACGCTTCTCGCGCTGTAGCTTCAGGAACTCAGCAGCGTTCATAGGTTCCAAACCCTGATACTTACGCTTCTCGTTGATAGCAGCCTTCATGAAGTTGGTCATCGACACACCAGGAATCTCCACCGGATACTGGAACGAGAGGAACAAACCCTCATGTGCTCTGTCCTCAGGCTTCATCTCCAACAGATTCTTGCCGTTAAAGTACGCCTCACCTTCTGTGACCTCATAGAGCGGATTACCTACGAGGACAGCACTCAGCGTCGACTTACCCGAACCGTTGGGTCCCATAATGGCATGTGTCTCGCCATCGTTAATTACGAGGTCGATACCCTTCAATATCTCCTTATCACCGATTTTTGCGTGTAAGTTCTTTACTTCTAACATCTTTCTCTTTTTATTTTGGGCTACAAAGGTACGAATAAGCAAACGAAAAACCAAATTTATTTGGGTTTTTCCGAGTAAAAGTCCTTTTAGCCGTTATTCTGCCTTCCCCTGTTGGCGAATCCACTCCGTGACAGTCTGTCCTTTAATCTGTTTGAAAGCTGCAGAGAAAGTGCTATAGCTCTTAAAGCCACTATCGTAAGCTAATTGCTGAGCGGTAATGGAACGAAGAGAGGCCATGGCCTTGCGGTAAAGACGCTCGAAATGATTGATACGCAGGCCATTAACATAAGCATTATAGGTAATATTCTGTTGCGAGAAATAAAGGCTGAGATAGGTGCGGTTGGTACCTATTTTATCACAGAGTTGTGTTAGCGTCAGATCGTGCTGTAGGTAAAGCTGTCGGCGCTCGCAATACTTATGAAGTAAAGAACCAATACCCGACGGAACTGACACCGGAGGCAATTCCTGCTTGTCTGGCTCTATAATGGGATCTTCCTTAACCTCCAGTTTCTGCAGAGTTTCTACGCGCCAAAGTAAAAAGGCAACAATAACTATCGTAATTAGCTGCGATAGATACTCCTTGAGCATTTGTCCTGCATTCGTGGTATACACCTCGAAGAAGATAAAAAGAACAATTACGAACAACAAACTTTTCCAAAGTTCTTTATGTTCAAGGTCGGCATAATTCTCACGCAGCCAATGCCCATAGTGTTTTAGCGCATGGATATAATAAACGACAAAGACAATGATAACAAGCAACTGCCAATAATGCATCATGTCAAAACCGTAAAACTCACTATGTGTGACTATTCCCGCAGTAGCTGCCGCGAGAATTGGTATTTGTGCCAAAAACCAAGGCCAAACTTTGCGCTGTCTATCCTGCAACATGCGTAGCAGCATAGACATGACAAGAGGGATAAGCGTGATATCATCAAGCGTAACAGCCACAATGTTGCGCACAAAAAGGTCGTCTGTCAACCAGTGGACACCCAAGGCATACCACCACATGTGGCTCAGTGCGGCAGTGATAAAGAAAACTGCTGTCCAACGGCGGAGTACTGTCGGCGGAGTGACGTCAGGGGCAATGGCATTAGCGCGTCTCATCAACAGATAGAAACCCGCTATCAGAGCAATCATGGCTACCCCACCGTAGAGCATGAGAAAGAGGAAGTCTTGAAGTCCCTGTTGTCCGTACATTTTAAATCGTTAAAAGCGTAATTATTTACAAAATTACTCATAATTAATTGAAAACAGGACAAACGTTTGCCTTTTTAACAAATTTTGATGAGTTTCTGCGGGTGTCATACCGTTTTTTTGCGCTATCTTTGCAAGAAATAATAATAAAGAGCAATGAAGATTGGTATATTTTGTTCGGCAAATAATCAAATTAATGCATCCTATTTCCACCAGACAGAGGAACTAGGTAAATGGATTGCAAGGAATGGCCATGTAGTAGTCTTTGGTGGTGTGAATCAAGGACTGATGGAGTGCATTGCGAAGGCTGCCAAAGAGGCAGATGGCAAGACAATAGGCGTAGTACCCAGTATTGTGGAGGAAACGGGACGAACATCGCAATATAACGACCACGTATTGACGTGCAACAACCTCAGTGAGCGCAAGCAGTTGATGCT
>JAILMS010000133.1 GCA_024692385.1 Prevotella sp.
TTTCGTATATTTGCCCCAGAATCATAAAGTTAAGGAGAGAACAACATGAAGTATATCGCAAACAAGAGCCGCTACGAGAACGGCATGAAGTATGAGCGCTGCGGACGCTCGGGTGTGTTGTTGCCTAAGGTAAGTCTGGGATTCTGGCATAACTTCGGCAGTGTTGACCCCTATGAGCGTAGCCGTGAGATTACCCGCTATGCCTTCGACCACGGCATCACCCATTTCGACCTTGCCAACAACTATGGTCCTGTATATGGTTCTGCCGAAGAGACTCTTGGCCGCTTGATGGACGAGGATTTCCGTCCCTATCGTGACGAGTTATTTATCTCTACTAAGGCTGGCTATGACATGTGGCCAGGTCCCTATGGCGAATGGGGCAGCAGAAAATACTTAATGGCATCGCTCGACCAGAGTCTGAAGCGCATGCGCCTGGACTATGTCGATCTGTTCTATAGCCATCGCTACGACCCGCAAACACCATTGGAAGAGACACTACAGGCATTGGTTGATGTGGTACGACAGGGCAAGGCGCTCTATGTCGGTATCAGCCGATGGCCGCTGGAAGCCACTCGTTTTGCCTACCAGTATTTAAAGGAACGCGACGTACCTCTGCTCATCTATCAAGGTCGCCTGAACATGCTCGACCGTGAGCCACAGGAAGAGGGCATCCTCGACTTCTGCGCCGAGGCTGGTGTGGGCTTCATTTCCTTCTCTCCACTGGCTCAAGGATTACTTACCGACCGTTACCTGCAGGGCATCCCAGAAGACTCACGCATGTCGAAGGGCATCTTCCTGAAAGAGGATATGCTGACACCTGAACTACTGGCACAGTTGCAGGCATACAACAGCGAAGCCGCCAGCCAGGGACAGACGCTGGCCGAGATGGCTCTTGCCTGGGTGCTCCGCCAACCAGCCGTCACCTCTGTACTTGTAGGCGCCAGCAGCGTAACACAGTTGGAAAAGAACCTAAAGTGCCTGAAATAAATTAGGATTTCAGCGAGTAACGGAGAATACGTAGTTTTTATCCACGCAGACAGTTGTTTCTATCTCGAAAGGCAATCCTTCGAGCACATGTTTCATTTCGTTGTTGATGCCATGACCGCTGCGCTTGACAGCGGCTTCCTTGCGAGTCCACAACTTAGTAAACTCTAAGGCAGAACCATTGATTTGCTGTAGCTCGTCGTCGTTCATCACATAGCGTGCCAGCGACTCCTTGAAAGGACGTATCGTCTCAATGTCTACACCAACTGGTTGGTTGCTGACTACGCAGATAGCCGCCTCACGACAGTGACTTAGATTAAAATGGATGTCAGGGTGTCCGACGATGACGGGTTTGCCGTGTTCACCATATTCAAAGACGGGCAGTTCTGTGAAGCCATACTCCTTACGGAGGGCTTCACACAACAGCAGATAGGCAGCAGCACACGTCTTGCGTCCCTGTTCATGGCAGAATTTCAGACACTGCTCCCTACGCTGTTCCGACAGCAGGGGCAATGCCGCCTGCCAGTCGAAGTGCGCTATGTCATCGTTTAGGTAAACCATTCTGTCCATTAATAGCCGAAGTCTTCACCTACCAGCACTACCTGATGCTTGCCTCGTGGTGAGTTGCGCAGGAAGTGCACATAGTTACAGATGCTTTCCGGCGAGTTACAGTTGTGGCAGACACCATCCAACTGGCAAGGTGTCTGGATGTCAAAGCGTGCGGCATTGATTGGCGAAGCCGTAGAGCGGGCTCTTGCCAGTGCAGCCTCAACAGTCTGTGCCACCTTATTCATACCGATAACGAAGATGACCTTCTTTGGTCCCCAGGTGATAGCTGCCACGCGGTTGCCATTACCGTCAATGTTGACGATGACGCCATCCTCACTGATAGCGTTGGCACTCGACAGATAGACGTCAGCGGTAAAGGCTCGCTCATAGATCTTCACCACCTCGTCACGGTCAGTCACCTCATCGCGGTCAAGCACTTCCAATGTGCCACGCTCCTTCAGTGCCTGAGGAATTCCCATATTACGGATAGTCATCGAGCCACCCCACGTCACACTGCTACCATCAGCTATCAGCGCTGACACTTTCTTCACTGCCTCCTCTGCCGTAGGACAGTAGAAGGCCTCCATGTTGCGACGCTTCAGCTGCTTAATCATCTTTTCAGCCAGTCGCTCGTTTCTTAATTCCTTTGGAGTCATATCTTCTTTTCTTTAAACTATAACCTCTAAACTTTAATCTGCGTCTTCGGCCAGTTAATCAGATAGAGCTGCTCTGTTGCACGGGTAAAGGCAGTATAGAGCCAGTGCAGATAATCGGCACTAAGCATATCGTCTGTCATATAGCCCTGATCCACATAGATATGTGCCCACTGTCCGCCCTGTGCCTTATGACAGGTGGCAGCATAGGCATATTTCACTTGCAAGGCATTGTAGTAGCGGTCTTCCTTCAGTGCCTTCATGCGGTCAGCCTTACGAGGTATGTCAGCATAGTCTTCCAACACCTTGTTATATAGTTCTTCCTGCTGGTCGCGCGTCAGAGCAGGCGCCTCACTGGTCAGCGTGTCGAGCAGCACGGTGGCTGTCAACTCATAGTTATCGTAGTCAGGAAATGTCATCGTCACCTCAGCAAAGTGGAAGCCATACTGTTCATGGACATTCCTTACTTTACGCACTACGCACATATCGCCATTGGCAATGAATTCCATAGGCCGCACATCATTCCCCTCTTCCTTGGGAGAGGCATTAGGGGTGAGGCTGTAGTTATTCTTCACCACCATCAGCTGGTCGCCAGTAGTCAATTCATCCTCACGCCCAAGTATCTGGTTGCGGATGCCTTGGTTGAAGATGTTGGCACGCTTGTTAGAGCGCGTCACCACCATCGTCTCGTCCAGTCCCACCTTACTATAACTGCTCGCCAGCGTCTCTATCAGTTCGTCGCCAGGCACCACCTTGATATCTGTAAAGCCATCTATCAGAATCTTAGGTAACTCACATATGCCATCATACATCAGCCTTCTTACCTCTGTTGCATTCCACAGGATGCCACTCTCCTGACTCTGTCGCAACACCTCGTTGAGCGTACACTCATACACATGCAGTCCAAAGCTGCGCAGCACGGGAGCCATCAGCGCAGGACTCTCCTCCTCGCCCACTGGTGGCAGCTGTGCCTGGTCGCCAATGAGCATCAGTCGGCAGTTACGCCCATTATACACAAAGCTGATCAGGTCGTCCAACAAGCTACGCCCCTCGCCATTGAGGCTAATCATCGACGCCTCATCCACGATGAACAGCGTATCATGGGTATTGTTATAGCCCAGCTCGAAGCCACCCTCCAATGACTTCTGCCTATAGATGCGGCGGTGGATGGTATAGGCCGCACTGTCCGCATACAGCGAGAACACCTTGGCGGCACGCCCTGTTGGTGCCAGCAGTACCAGCTGCTGCTCCAACGACTGCAAACCACGGACAATGGCTGCTGCCAGCGTCGTCTTACCGGTACCTGCCGAACCTCGCATCACCATCACAGGCATCATACGACTGTCTGCCATAAATGTTGCAAAGACATCTATGGCCTCCTGCTGCTCTCTTGTCGGTTCAAAGCCAAAAGCACCGCGTATACGATATTTCAACTCGTCAGCAATCATTGATGCTGCAAAGATACAATTTTTTCTTGAATATACCGCAAATACAATAATAATTGCTAAAAAATGGGAGGTGGTGGCACCAATTAAATAAAAATCAGCTATCTTTGTGGCAGCACTACATAACCCCCCAACTATATGAAAAAAACTATCCTTTTAGTACTATCGATGATGATGGCTATCATCATCCAGGCTGGCGAGGTATTGCCTGAACAAGCACTGCAACAGGCCGTATCGTTCTTACAGCAACGAGCAGCATCGGGCATGGGTCCGAAGAAGAGTCCGGCACGAGCCTCTGAGCTCACCATGGCAGGCCGTTTCAGCGGACTCTATGTCATCAATACCACTGGCGACAACGGCTACCTCATCGTCTCTAACGACGACCGTACAACGCCCATTCTGGGCTATAGCAACAGCGGAAGCCTAGACCTGGAGAACATGCCCGACAACATGCGTGCATGGCTGCAGGGCTATGCCGACGAGATAGCATGGCTGGACGCCCACAGCTATCAGCCCACGGCGACCCGTCGTGCAGCATCTAGTGTCAAGACACCTATTGCTCCACTGGTAACAACTCAATGGGACCAAGACGCACCATATAACAATCAGGTGACCAGCTACTACCCTGCTGGAGGTGCTGTCACTGGTTGTGTCGCTACGGCGATGGCACAGGTGATGTACTATACAGCCCAACAGGCTGGTCTCACGACGACAACCACCCTTGCCAATATACCTGGATACCAGACACGATGGGAAAGCAACATCCCAGGCATTAGTGCCGGAACATACATCCATTGGGACAAGATGCTTGAAAGCTACGCTGGAGACTACAGTGCCGAGAGCGCTAATGCTGTGGCAACGTTGATGAGGTGTTGTGGTGTGTCTGTGAAGATGCAGTATGGAAATACCACAGTTGGCGGATCTACGGCAATAAGTGATAAAATTCCTACTGCATTGATTACCTATTTCGGATATGCGGCCACCGCGAAGTTAGCAGAACGCAGCCACTATTCGTATGCCAACTGGATTGAAATGCTCTACCATGAGCTGGCAGAAGGGCGCGCCATCATATATGCCGGACAGTCAACAGGTGGCGGTCACGAATTCGTCTGTGACGGCTATCAGGGAGAAGACTATTTCCACATCAACTGGGGATGGAGTGGCATGTGTGACAGCTACTTCAAACTGTCAGTTCTTGATCCTGACGAACAAGGCATTGGCGGCAGCACCTCGAGCGAAGGCTATCGTATAGGACAAAGTGCCGTCGTCGGTGTCCAGTTGGAAGGTGGCACGGGCACTGTACTGGATAATCCCAACATCGTCAATCTTACCCTTAACGACGTGTCGGCCGACAAGACCTCTATTAGCATAGGCGAAACGGCCATCGTCACTTTCAACATGACCAACAACAGCACGGATGACTATGATGGCGAGATAGGT
>JAILMS010000144.1 GCA_024692385.1 Prevotella sp.
GGGAGATTTGTTTACATAGCATTTCTTACTGTTTCTCTTGTGGATTATAAAATAGTTGTGCCAACTGCTATATTGTTGCCAAAATTTCTTCGAGGGTATGGATAATATTCCATGTCCCTTGACAGAAAAATTGGTAAAAGCCGGTTACCAACAAACAAGTGGTGGCTATTTCAGAAGTAGAAATCAAGAATCGCTGTGAAAGGTACTTGATTCTTAGTATAAAGCGCGAAATCTCGAAAAGACCACCTAAAAAAAGTTTTTTCGCAAAAACTATTAACCTATTAACATGACTGGTCGCAAACCATGATGTACAGGGCGTTTGAGGCATGTTAATAGTTTCCAAACATGTACCATACATTTCACATACTTGTGTCCAACTTTTTGGGTCGCACTTCATATATCTATGGTACATGTATGTTAATAGTTGGAGCAACTATTAACATACCTTGAGCCCTTTGTTTATCGAGGGTAGAGGGGTGTTATGTTAATAGGTTAATAGTTTTGCAAGTTTTTGTTCTACGACGTAAAGTTAAATAATGTGAAGCTCGTAAAGTGGCTCTTTAGGCTTGCTAAACAGGCACTTTAGGAGTGCTAAACAGGCACTTTAGCGATGCTACTACAGCTATTTAGCGCGCCAGTTAGCTGTATACAGAAACAGGATAGGCTATCCCACGCACAGGACAGCCTATCCCAGCTCTGGCTTAGCTGTTCTTTTAGCCTATAAGGTTTTGAGCCACTCTCGTATTTCGTCAGACAGCAAATCGGTGAACTTCAGATAGTAGGCGCTGAGTTCGTCTTTTGATTTCCTGTTCAGTCCAGCCATGTTGTGTTGCAGGGTAAGCAGGATGCGTACCATCTTGCGCGTAAACTGGTCGTCGTCGAAATAGCAGATAAGGGCAATGATATGTTTGTAGGGACAGATGCGATGGCCACATTCCCAGGCATTATATGTAGCTTGTGAGATGTCCAGGGCAAAGGCAATCTGTTCCTGTGTTACGTCTTTCTGCTGTCGTGCTTGCAGGAGGGCAGAAGAGAAGTCGTATAGGATATTCATTTTGCACCTCCTTTCAGGTAGTAGGGCATAAACTCGTCTGGCTCACTGACACTTAGTGCGATAGGCATGCCATTGGTGCGATAGACCAGAAAGGCCTTCTTGGAATCGGTGACATAGGAACGGAACATGCCGACATCCTTTGTGCTAAACAGGCCAATATAGCCAAAAACGCCACCGATGCCAAACAACCTGATAGTCTTAGTGACACAAAACAGGCTACTCTCCTCATCAACTCGCTCTATATGGTCGATATCCTCATACGGTATGCGTATTGTATAAAGCATGGTGCGAATACCTATTCCATCATCTTCTACGATGACATACATGGGGAATGCGAGGACACACGCGAAGGAGGCTGTAAGCAGAATGGTTGTGACGAGAATAGCCTCCATGACGCCTTCTCCTTTAGACACATTGTTAATCACCAAAAGGATGGAGAAAAAGGTAATGAGGAAGAAAATGATGGTAATCCATCTGATTCCCTTACTTTGCGAACATTCATAGATAGTTTTCATACTGATAATTTTTAATGAGTTTTTAAATGATGTTGCAAAGGTAATATGGTTTTCATAATATTCTTATCAGTTTTGCTGATAATCGGGCGGCGCTCCTGAAAATTCATCAGGAGAAATAAAACAACAGCCAGCAAGCAAGGGCTATATGCACTATCAGAATCAGCGGCAAGCCATACTTAAATTTCTTTTGCATGGTCTTATGGTGCCATACTTTCATGCCCAGCAAAGCGCCGATGCTGCCACCAAACAAGGCAAGGTAGAGTAGGGCGGCCTCCCTGATGCGCCACAGGGTGCGCTTGGCCTTCCACTTGTCAAGACCATAGACAAGGAAGGTCACTACGTTGAGTGCAATAAGATAATATGCTATTGTCTCTGTCATCTGTTCAGGTATGATTGTTTAAATATCTCTTGCAAAGATAGTGAAAATTGCAGAATAATCATTATCTTTGTAGCCATTATTAACAAACATTGAAATTATGAAGGTAAGGATACAAACTATGTTGGGCGACATCGTGGTTCGCCTGTATGACGAGACGCCTATTCACCGTGATAACTTCGTGAAACTGGTGAAGGAAGGGTATTATGATGGCACACTGTTCCATCGAGTGATTAAAGGCTTTATGATTCAGGGCGGCGATCCTGACTCTAAGGGTGCTCCTGCTGGCAAGATGCTGGGCATGGGCGGTCCAGACTATACGCTGGAAGCAGAGATAAAAGACGGCATCTACCACAAGCGTGGAGCACTGGCCGCAGCACGTCAGGGCGACGAGGTAAATCCTGAGCGTCGCAGTAGTGGTTCACAGTTCTATATCGTTTGGGGACAGACATATAACGAAGGACAATTAAAGCAGTTCTCCAAGCAGCTAAAGATGCAGCAGATCCAGTCGGCATTCAATCAGTTGGCTGCCCAGCATCGTGATGAAATCATGCAGATGCGTCGTGACAGAAACCGTGCCGGACTGCAGGAGCTACAAGACAAGCTGGCAGCAGAAGCAGAAGCTCAGGTGAAGGGCGACGGCCTCACTGAAGAGCAGCTGAAAATCTATACTACTATTGGTGGTACTCCACACCTCGACGGTCAGTATACCGTATTCGGTGAAGTAGAGGAGGGGCTCGACGTGGTAGAGATGATACAAGGTACGGCGACAGGTCGTGCAGACCGTCCTGTTGACGACATAGAGATGCGAATCAGCGTGATAGAATAAAAAGAAAAAGCACTGAATTTCTCAGTGCTTTTTTCTTTTGTAGTCGATAGGGGAATCGAACCCCTATGCCAAGATTGAGAATCTTGTATCCTAACCATTAGATGAATCGACCAGCGTTAGGCGCGCTCGCAGAGAAATCCCCTCGGTGCGGAAGGAGGGGGATTCGAACCCCCGGTACGGGAACCCGTACGGCAGTTTAGCAAACTGCTGGTTTCAGCCACTCACCCATCCTTCCAAAAGGACCCTAGAGTTCTAAACCTTTGGGGTTGTCTCCTTGATTGCGGGTGCAAAGGTAAGGACTTTTTTTGAACCCTGCAAATTTTTATGCGACTTTTTTCACTTTCTTGTTAATTTTTCTCATTTAGCACCGTTTTTCGGAAAATTTGAAGAGCGGATTACGGGACTCGAACCCGCGACCCTCGGCTTGGGAAGCCAATGCTCTACCAACTGAGCTAAATCCGCAGCGTCAATTTTTGAGAAAAAAAGAGGAGTCAGAACGTTGAAATTCTGACTCCTATGGAAAGTGAGCCGATAGCCGGACTCGAACCGGCGACCCACGCATTACGAATGCGTTGCTCTACCAACTGAGCCATATCGGCAGTCTTCCAAAGAACACTTTGCTCTAAAGCGGTTGCAAAGGTAATACTTTTAATTGAGAATTGAGAATTGAGAATTGAGAATTAATTCTCGATTAACATTTTTTAGCCTTGCAAAAAGATGTCACAGTTTTTCTGCAAGGAATTTTCCTGTCAAACTCTTTGCATTGCCTGCAATATCCTCTGGCGTACCGATAGCAACGACCTCTCCGCCACGATCACCACCATCCGGCCCCATATCAATAATATGGTCGGCACACTTGATGACTTCCATGTTATGCTCGATGATAAGAATGGTATGACCACGCTCTATCAGCGCATTGAAAGCCTGAAGCAGTCGATGGATATCGTGGAAGTGAAGACCGGTAGTAGGCTCGTCGAAGATGAAGAGGGTAGGCTCCTGTTTCTCTTGGCCGATGAAGTAGGCCAACTTGACACGCTGGTTCTCACCACCAGAGAGCGTCGATGAGTTCTGGCCCAGCTTGATATATCCCAGACCGACATCTTCGAGCGACTTCAAACGGGAAACGATGGTGCGACAGAGTGTGGCATTATCTGCAGAGAAGAAGCTGATAGCCTCAGAGATGGTCATATTGAGTACATCGTCAATATTTTTACCATTATAGCGCACATCGAGGATATCGTGCTTGAAGCGGTGACCATGGCAGGCTTCGCACTCCAGCACCAGGTCGGCCATAAACTGCATCTCAACAGTGATGACGCCTGCTCCCTTACACTCGTCGCAACGGCCACCATCGGCATTGAACGAGAAATACTGAGAGGTGAAGCCCATCTGCTGTGATAATGGCTGGTCGGCAAAGAGGTCACGAATGGCATCGTAGGCCTTGACATAGGTGGCAGGATTGGAGCGTGTGGACTTACCGATAGGATTCTGATCGACAAACTCCACATGACTGATTGCTTGATAGTCGCCTTCCAGACCACCATATTCACCAGGAGCATCACACACCTCACCGAGATGACGCTTGAGGGCAGGGTAGAGAATACCTTTGACAAGGCTCGACTTACCACTACCTGACACTCCCGTAACGACGGTCATCACGTTGAGCGGGAAATCTACCGTGACTCCACGCAGATTGTTCATGCGGGCACTCTTAACAGTAATCTTCCTGTTCCATGGGCGTCGGCTCTTGGGAACATCTATCTTATCCTGATGGGTGAGATAGCGAACGGTGTGACTGTGAGGGAAGGATGATGTAAGATGGCTGATATCTGATGTAAGACAACTCATGTCGCCCTTAAAGACGATTTCTCCACCCAGGCGGCCAGCGTCGGGGCCTACGTCGATGAGGTAGTCGGCAGCACGCATAATCTCCTCGTCGTGCTCTACGATAACAACGGTATTACCGATGTCGCGCAACTCCTTCAATACATTGATGAGTCGGTTTGTATCACGAGAATGAAGTCCGATGCTGGGCTCGTCGAGGATATAGAGACTACCCACCAAAGAGCTACCTAGCGAGGTAGTCAGATTGATACGCTGACTCTCGCCGCCCGACAGCGTGTTTGACATGCGGTTCAGCGTGAGATATCCCAGACCTACATTCAACAAGAACTGCAGACGAGAATTAATCTCCGTCAGCAGGCGACGGCCTATCTGCTGCTCTTGTTCAGAGAGTTCAAGATGGTCGAACCACTCCTTGAGTCTGACCACAGGCATCTGTACCAAGTCGGAAATGCTGCGACCACCGATCTTTACATAGTCGGCCTCAGGTTTCAGACGCGTACCATGACACTTCGGACAGGTAGTCTTTCCACGATAACGACTCAGCATGACACGATACTGTATCTTATACTGATTCTCCTTGACCATCTGGAAGAAGCTGTCGATAGAGACACGCTCGTACTTGTCGCGATGCTTGTCGGAAGGTAGTCCATGCCACAGCATGTCTTTCTGCTTCTGCGTCAAGTTATAATAAGGTTCAAAGATGGGGAAGTCATCTTGTGCTGCACGACGACAGAATTCTTCCTTCCATATTTTCATCTTCTCTCCATGCCAGCAGACTACGCAACCGTCATAGACAGACAGGGAGGTATTGGGGATAACCAGATGTTCGTCGATGCCGATAATCTTGCCAAAGCCCTGACACTCAGGACAGGCTCCGACAGGTGAATTAAACGAGAAAAGATTGTCGGTAGGTTCCTCAAATGTCATGCCGTCGGCCTCAAAACGCATAGAGAAGTCGTAGCAGATATTTGACGGCAGGAACATCAGGCGACACTCACCATGTCCTTCATAGAACGCTGTCTCGGCAGAATCGACTAAACGAGAGATGACGTCCTTGGCATCGTCGACGGAAAGGCGGTCGATAACCAAGTATAGTTGAGAGGTGAGAGGTGACATTTGAGAGCTGTCTGCCAGAAGGTCGTCGATGCGCATAATGTTGCCACCATCGGCGATACGCATATAACCATTCTGCAGATAGATCTTCAGCTGTTGCTCCAGAGTGCGGCCGTCTGACAGATGGATCGGTGACATAACCACAAATTTTGTTCCTGGTGCATACTGACGAGTACACTGGATGATGTCCTCGGTAGAATGTTTCTTTACTTCCTGACCGCTGATGGGCGAGTAGGTCTTGCCAATACGGGCATAGAGCAGACGCAGGTATTCGTAGATCTCGGTGGTGGTGCCAACGGTAGAACGCGGATTACGCGAGATGACCTTCTGCTCAATGGCGATAGCGGGTGGGATGCCCTTGATGAAGTCGCACTCAGGCTTGTTCATACGTCCCAGAAACTGGCGGGCATAGGAAGACAGACTCTCTACATAGCGACGCTGACCTTCAGCATAAAGGGTATCGAAAGCCAATGACGACTTACCACTGCCAGACACACCGGCAATGACTACCAACTTGTTGCGTGGTATCTTGACATCAACGTTTTTCAGGTTATTAACTCGTGCGCCTTTAATCTCTATGTAGTCTTCCTTTTTCAATTCCTAATATTTTATTTTGTCAACTTTCAACTGTCAACTATCAACTATCCTACAGTTCCTCGCTGATATATCCTGCTGGCAGGCGGCGGCAGTTATACTGCGATGCCATGATCTCACCATAGGCTCCAGCAGAGCGGATGGCAAGAAGATCGCCACGGTGGGCTTTGTTTAAGTCTATTTGCTTGGCAAAAACGTCTGTTGATTCGCAGATAGGACCTACCACATCGTAGGTCTCTGCAGCCTCATCGCTCGACAAGTTCTCTATCTTATGATAGGCCTGATAGAGGGCTGGACGAATCAAGTCGGTAAAGCCTGCATCAACAATGCAGAAATTCTTGGCACGACCCTCCTTAATATATAAGGTACGCGTAATCAGCGTGCCACACTGGGCAACAACGGCACGACCTAACTCAAAATGCAGGGTCTGACCATCACGCAGCTTCAGTTTCTTGGCATAGGTGTCGAAGAAGTCCTTGAAGTCGGGAATGGGAACGCGGTTGGGATGCTGATAATCAATGCCCAAACCACCACCAACGTTGATATGCTCTACGCGGATGCGGTGGCGCTCCAGTTCGTTCTGCAACTCATTAACACGATTGCAGAGGGCTTCGAAGTCGCCCATATCAAGTATCTGACTACCGATATGGAAGTGCAAGCCAACCACCTTGACATTCTGCATCTGTAGGGCTTTCTCTATAACGGTCTGCATATCGCGCATATCGATGCCGAACTTATTCTCGGCAAGACCTGTCGTGATGTTAGCATGGGTATGTGCACCTACATTTGGATTCAGACGGAAGGCAACACGTGCCACCTTGCCTTTGGCAGCAGCCAGTTCGTTGATAACCTCCAATTCTGGAATGCTCTCTACATTGAAGCAGAATATGTCATTGTCCAGACCGAGATTGATTTCCCAATCGCTCTTGCCGACACCGGCATAGACGATTTTGTTATTGGGGAAACCTGCCTTGATGCTGGCTTCTATCTCACCGCCACTGACGCAGTCGGCACCCAGGCCAGCCTCACGGATAATCTTCAGCACCTTGGGGTTGGCATTAGCCTTGATAGCATAGTGCACACAGAAGCCCTCGTGCTTGCCGGCTTCCTGATTGATGGCACGGAGCGTTTGACGTAACAGCTCTGCGTCATAGTAATAGAAGGGCGTCTGCAGGCGTTCAAGCTTTTCTAAAGGAAATATTCCTTTCATAGTAATTTCTTGTGTTGGATAATGTAATGATTAGTGTTTGAAGAGTGTATCGCTAAGACTCTGGAGGGCACGCTTCTTATCCTCTTCCTTGATAAGGAATGAGATATTGTAGTTTGAGCCACCGTATGAAATCATGCGAACAGGAATATTCTTCATGGCCTCCAGTACCTGAGTCTCGAAACCGATGTTAGACCAGTCGAGGTCACCAACAACGCAGACAACACACATGCCAGTGTCAACTGTTACGGTACCGTATTTCTTCAACTCGTCAACAATCTCACCCAGGTGGGCAGAGTTGTCGATAGACATAGATACGCCAACCTCAGAGGTACATACCATATCGATTGGGGTCTGGTAAGACTCGAAGATCTCGAAGACCTTACGCAGGAAACCAGTGGCCAGCAGCATGCGGCTTGACTTAATCTTAATAGCAATAATGTTGTCCTTAGCGGCAACAGCCTTAATCTTGCCATACTCAGTAGCATTGCTGATAGTGGTACCCTCTGCCTCGGGGTCCATGGTGTTGAGCAGACGAACAGGAATGCCGGCATACTTGGCGGGCTGCACACAGGTAGGATGCAGAATCTTCGCACCAAAGTAAGCCAACTCGGCAGCCTCTTCGAAATGAAGCTGGTGAACGGGCTCGGTCTTGTCAACGACACGTGGGTCGTTGTTATGCATACCGTCAATATCGGTCCATATCTGAATCTCGTCAGCATTCAGCGCAGCACCAATCAGTGAGGCGGTATAGTCACTGCCACCGCGCTGCAGATTGTCAATCTCGCCATAGGCGTTGCGGCAGATAAAGCCCTGAGTGATATATACCTGGTTGCCTTCGTTCTTCTCCATGATGGCAGCGAGTTTCTCCTTAATATATACAGGGTCGGGCTCAGAGTTCTTATCGGTACGCATGAAGTCGAGCGCATTCAGCAGAACGGCCTTGATGCCCTTCTCCTGCATGTAGTTGACAACCATATTGGTTGACATCATCTCACCCTGTGCCACGATGCTCTTCTCCTCAAAAGAGGTGAACAGCTCCTTGGTGAATGAGCGCAGATAGTTCATCTCTGATACCAGGAACTCGCGGGTCTGCTCCTTAGTGGCATCGGTAGTGTAGAGCTCTTCGACATGCTTCATGTACTTACGCTCCAATTGATTGATTACCTCGTTGGCACCCTCAGGGTTCTTCTTGTACAGATAGTCAGCAATCTCCACCAGAGAATTGGTGGTACCAGACATAGCTGAGAGCACTACGAATACAGGCTCTCCTGACTTAGTCACTAAATTGGTTACTTCCTTCATGCGGTCCGGTGTACCCACCGAAGTACCGCCAAACTTCATTACTTTCATTGTCTTATCTTGTTTTATTCTTAATTCTCAACTATCAACTATCATTGCGAAGCCACACTTTGACCTTCAGGTCAAAGAACTTTCAACTATCAACTGTCAACTAAATCGACAGGTCTTCACGAGCGCTGTAGTCTACATTGCTTGTCTCGGCAGTTTCTTCATCTTCATAGAGCGCCATCGTGTTATAGGTCTCTGTGATATCCTCCAGGCGACCGTCAATACAGCGATAGACAATACCAGGATACTCCTTGAGCAATGAGATGTTGTGGGTAGTCATAATGACAGCCGTACCGGTCTGCGTAATCTGGCGCAACAGCTGGATGATATTGGCTGCCGTCTCCAAATCGAGGTTGCCAGTAGGCTCGTCAGCCACGATCAGCTTCGGACGATTCAGAATAGCCCGAGCAATGGCGATACGCTGTTGTTCACCACCAGAGAGTTCGTGGGGATAGCGGTCGATAAAATCAGACATCTCCACATCTTCCAGCACGTCATGGATACGCTCGTCAATCTCGTCCTTCTTCTTCCAACCAGTGGCTTTCAGTACAAACTTCAGATTCTCATAGACAGTACGGTCGCCCAGCAACTGGAAGTCCTGGAAGATAATACCCATCTGTCGACGAAGGGCTGGGATGTACTTCTGCTTCAGCTCACGAAGATCGTGGTTGAGCACAAAGGCATTTTCAGCATTTTCTACATCCATCTCGAAATAGATGGTCTTCAGCAGCGAGCTCTTACCAGAGCCTACGCGTCCAATGACATAGATGAACTCGCCCTCATCCACATGGAAGTCTACGTCGTGTAGCACAGGGGCTCCATCCTTATGGTAGATGTCTACCTTCTTGTAATCTATCAGCATATCTTATTTCACTAATCACTGTTCACTATTCGTTATTCACTAATCACTAGCGAAGCGCCTATCACTTCATCTTTCCAGCAGCCTTGGCTTCACGGCGCTGCTTGTCCCAGTTGGGGTCGTGGCGCTTGTGCAGCTCTTCGGCAACATCCTCAATACGCAGACCTTTCTCCGTCAGCAAGACAATGAGGTGATACAACAGGTCGCTGGCCTCATATACGAGATGGTCGTCAGTACCATTGGTAGCCTCGATAACGGTCTCCAGCGCTTCTTCACCCACCTTCTGGGCAATCTTGTTGACACCTTTATTAAATAGACTGGTGGTATACGAACCCTCAGGCATCTCCTGCTTGCGCTTGTCGATAAACGACTGAAGCTCTGAAAGGAAGAGTAGGGGATTGCCCTCGTTCTCCTCGCCCCAACAGGTATCGGTACCAGTATGACAGGTAGGACCAACGGGATTTACGCGCACCAGCAGAGTGTCGTTGTCGCAGTCAATCTTCATATCTACGAGGTTCAGGAAATGACCGCTGGTCTCTCCCTTTGTCCATAGCGTATTACGGGTACGACTCCAGAAGGTGACATGCTTTGTGACAAGGGTCTTCTCATAAGCTTCCTCGTTCATGAACCCCAGCATCAGCACGTTTTTTGTCGTGGCATCCTGTATGATGGCAGGCACCAAGCCGCCCATCTTCTCAAAATCTATCTTCATATTCTAACGTTTATTCCTTCTTGTCTTAAGTATTGTTTCAGCTCTGGAACGGGTATCTCACCGAAGTGGAATACAGAGGCGGCCAATGCGGCATCAGCATGTCCTTCTGTAAATACATCGCGGAAGTGTTCCTTCTTACCAGCACCGCCACTGGCGATGATGGGAATAGATAGCGTATCAGCCAGTTCACACAGTGCCTCGTTGGCATAGCCGTTCTTTGTTCCGTCGTGGTTCATCGAGGTAAACAGTATCTCACCAGCACCACGCTCCTGTGCTTCGCGAGCCCACTCAAAGAGTCCGCGCTCCGTACGTTCGCGGCCACCCTTCAGATAGCAGTGCCAGCCATCTTCATCCAGACGGGCATCGATGGCTACCACACACACCTGACTGCCAAAACGGTTCGTAATCTCGTCGATGAGCTCAGGGCGACGGATGGCAGCAGAATTGATGCTTACCTTATCTGCCCCAGCATAGAGCAGGCGCTCTACATCCTTCAGCTCATTGATACCACCGCCAACAGTAAACGGGATGTTCAGTGTCTGGGCTACCTTTGTTACCATCTCGGTAAACGTCTTGCGACCTTCAAACGAGGCAGTGATATCCAGGAAGCACAATTCGTCGGCTCCCTGCTCAGAATAGGCTTTGCCCAGTTCTACGGGGTCACCGGCACTTCGCAGATTTACGAAGTTAATGCCTTTCACGGTCTCACCGTCCTTGACATCCAGACAGGGTATTATGCGTTTTGCCAGTCCCATAGTTCTTGCAGATTAATTTTACCTTCGTAAATAGCCTTACCAAAGACAACAGCAGGGATACCTGCAGCATCCAGGGCCTTGATATCATCGATAGACGATACACCGCCACTGGCAATGAGATGCAGCTGGGGATAAGCCTCCATCACCTTTTTATAAAGGTCGATGGCAGGACCTGCCAGCGTACCGTCTTTCGAAATCTCTGTGCAGAGTACATTTCTGACTCCAGCATCGATATATTTCTTGAGGAAGGGCAAGAGGTCTTCTGCAGAATCCTCTTTCCAACCGTTTATGCTGATACGTCCGTTACGAACGTCGGCACCTAAGATAATACGTTCAGCACCATAATTTTCTAACCATCCCAAGAAGCGCTCAGGCTCTGTAACGGCAATAGAACCAATGGTAACCATTGAGGCGCCATTGTTGAAAGCGATCTCTATATCTTCGTCAGTCTTGATGCCACCGCCAAAGTCGACAGTCAGCTTGGTTTCCGTCGTAATCTGGCTGAGTACAGGACTATTCACAATATGCTTGGATTTAGCACCGTCAAGGTCAACGACGTGCAGGCGCTGAAAACCAATACGCTCAAACTCCTGAGCCATAGTCAACGGACTGCCATAGACCGTCTTCTGGTCATAATCACCCTTGGTCAGGCGTACACACTGACCATTGATGATGTCGATGGCGGGAATCAGTTCTATCATAGCTCTAAGAAGTTTTTAATGATACGTTCACCAACTTTTCCACTCTTTTCCGGATGGAATTGGCAGGTATAGAAGTTATCCTTATGCATAGATGCAGAGTAGGGGAGAATATAGTCTGCTGTGGCAATAGTATGCTCACAGACAGGCACATAGTAGCTATGTACAAAGTAGACATAGGGAGCCTGTCCAGACCCTTCCATAGATAGGGGGGATAGAAGGCCATTCATAAGCGGATCAACTCTCCCTTCCTTTAGGATGGGTTGGGGGAGGCTCAGTTTATTCCAGCCCATACATGGCACCTTGTCTTCATGCTTCTCTGGCTGGAAACGCTTGACGTCAGCATCAAAGATACCGATACAGTCAACATCGCCTTCCTCAGAGTGCTTGCAGAGAAGCTGCTGACCAACGCAAATGCCGAAGACGGGCTGCTTCAGGTCGCGAATGACTTCGTCAAGTCTGCGCGCCTTCAGGTATTCCATAGCCTCCGCGGCATGTCCCTGACCGGGAAACAATACGCGGTCAGCCTTCTGCAACTGCTCAGCATCATCCGTCAGTAGGGGCTCAATACCCATTCTTCTGAGGGCATTGACTACCGAATAGATGTTTCCTGCATTATATTTTACGATAGCTACGTTCATTAGCTGAAAATAATCGTTTTATTCTTGAAAGTCAGTATCTTACGCTGAATATGCTTTGATACGGCATGTGACAGCACAATCTTCTCCAGGTCTTTTCCTTTCAGTACCAGGCTCTCTGGCGTGTCCTTATGAGTGATGCGTGTCACGTCTTGTTCAATGATTGGGCCAGCATCCAGCTCAGCTGTAACATAGTGACTGGTGGCTCCGATAATCTTTACACCGCGTTCCCAAGCCTGATGATAGGGCTTGGCACCCACAAAGGCGGGCAAGAACGAGTGGTGAATATTAATAATGTGATTCGGATAGGCTGCAATCATCTCGTCAGAGATAATCTGCATATAACGAGCCAATACGATAAATGTGATATTCTCTTTGCGCAGCAGTTCCATTTCAGCAGCTTCAACTTCTGCCTTATTAGAATGGTCTTTCTTGATGCTCCATACATAGTAAGGAATACCAAACTGTTCGGCCACATAGCGCAAATCCTCGTGGTTAGAAACAATACAAGGGATGTCGATGTCCCATTCGCCAGCTTTCCAGCGTGCCAGCAGATCATACAGACAGTGACTCATTTTGCTCACGAAAATAGCCATTCTTGGGCGTTTGTCGCTGAAATACAGTTTACACGTCATTTGATAGCGCTGAGCATACAGGGTATTGATATACTCCTGGATTTTCTCACGAGGAATCAGGAAGTTCTCCAATTCCCATTCAATGCGCATGAAAAACATGCCGTCTTGCTTGTCAACATACTGGTCAAGATAGACAATGTTTCCTTGATTATCTGTGATAAATCTTGTTACCTCTGAAATGATTCCTTGCTGGTCAGGACAGTGCAGAAGTAGAATCGCTGTTGGTTTCATTATTTTATATTTTCTGTATTGTTATTCGTTAATTACAAGCGCTATTTCACACCTTATTTATAATAGGCTGCAAAAATACAAAATAATTCTGATTCTACCAAATATTCTTACTGTTTTTATTACAATAGTGTATTTAGACAAGAATACGCATTATGATAAATAGGCACAGTTAGGCAATTAGAATGTATACCTACTCCTTTGTTATTCAGCTGCTATTCTGCGTTGAGTTTTGGAAGAGCCAGATGATAGCGTACAGCGAGGAATCGCATCAGACAAGTAACTCCGAATGATGCTATAACAGTTGCTTCAATTGGTAACTGTAAGAAATCTAAGAACCAATAAGTTATACCTCCAAGCAATGTTGCCATTGCATAGATTTCTCGTTGAAAAATTACTGGTTCATTATTTAGCAGAACGTCACGAATAACGCCACCTGCAGAACCAGTAATACAGCCCATAATTATCGCCACCCAATACGGTTGTCCGAACGCGAGAGATTTTTGAATTCCTGCAATCGTAAAAAGTGCTAAGCCAAGCGTATCAAATACAAACCACGTATTTCTGAGGCCTTCCATGTGTTTGGCAAAGATAATCACGAAGACAAGTGCCAAGGCTGTACAGATAATATAAATAGGATTGGTCATCCAGAATGGCGTTGTGCCCAGCATGACGTCACGGATGGTTCCGCCACCGATAGCAACGGCTATGCCACAAACATAGCCACCAAACCAGTCAAACTGCTTGGCAGCAGCATGCCTGATACCGGATATTGCAAACGCAAAAGTTCCTAAAAACTCAATAATTTGCTGTACTATTTCTTCGTATTCCATAGTCTATTTATCATAACACAGGAGTGCTATTTCTCGTATCTTTCGCCCCAATAGTTCACCATACGCTCATACAGCTTTTCTTCTGCCGGCGAATGTTGGGCATGCCACAAACGCTCATTCTGCAAGGCGTCAGGCATATACTGCTGTGGAGTGAAATGTCCCTGGAAATCATGCGGGTACTTATATCCGTCGTGATATCCCAGATCTTTCATTAACTTTGTAGGCGCATTGCGCAGATGCAGCGGAACAGGCTGATTGCCAGTCTCGCGTACTAATCCTAATGCAGCGTCAATGCCAAGATAGGCGGAGTTGCTCTTAGGCGATGTGGCCAGGTATACGCAACATTCTGCCAATGCAATGCGGGCTTCCGGCCAGCCAATCTTCATCACGGTGTCAAAGGCGGCATTGGCCAGCAACAGTGCGTTGGGATTGGCCAAACCGATGTCTTCTGATGCTGATATCACCATTCTGCGTGCAATAAACTGGGGGTCTTCCCCACCCTCTATCATACGAGCCATCCAGTAGAGCGCTGCGTCAGGGTCACTGCCACGTATCGACTTGATGAAGGCAGAGATGATGTCATAGTGCATCTCGCCATCCTTATCGTAGGCCAATGGGTTCTGCTGCAAGCAATTTACCACCATTTCATCGGTGATGACAATAGGCTCAATATTTCCTGCAGACTCTACTGTTAATTCTAATATATTCAGTAACTTACGGGCATCGCCACCGCTATATCGCAATAAGGCTGATGTCTCGTTTAATTCGATGTTTTTCTCGCGTAGTACAACATCCTTTGTGACAGCTCTTTTGAGCAGCTCTTCAAGGTCTTCCTTTTCCAGCGATTTCAACACATACAACTGACAACGAGATAGCAACGGACGAATGACCTCAAACGATGGATTTTCCGTAGTGGCACCTATCAGCGTCACGATGCCTTTTTCTACAGCACCCAGTAGCGAGTCTTGCTGTGATTTTGAGAAACGGTGTATCTCGTCTATAAATAAGATAGGAGAAGCCTCGTTGAAGAAGCGTCCTTTCTGTGCTTTCTCTATCACGTCGCGTACATCCTTCACGCCACTGGTTACTGCCGACAGCGTGTAGAAAGGCGTTTCCAGCTTGTTGGCAATAATCTGTGCCAGCGTGGTTTTGCCAACTCCTGGCGGTCCCCACAAGATAAACGACGAGATACGTCCTGCGTCTATCATCTTACGCAAGACGGCCCCCTCGCCTACCAGATGTTGCTGTCCGATATAGTCGTCCAGCGTGCGAGGCCTAAGTCTCTCAGCTAATGGTTCTGCCATAATCGACTGCAAAAATACAAAAAATCTGCGAAAAAACTTGTAAAAAGCAAATAAAGTATGTACATTTGCAGAAAAATATCAAAAACACATAAAGATAAATATGAAAGAAGCGACAACAAACAAAGCCCTCAGTTTGAAAACTCTGACAAAAAGTACCGTTTGGGATGTGCAGGAAAATGACATCTTCCGTATGCTCGAAGCAGCTGATAAGGATGGCGAGTTGAAAGAGAACTTGCGCCATATTGCCGATATCATTCGAAGTGCATTCATGATTGAGGAAATAAAGGAAGACAATCAGTTACTTCAGGAGAAATATGCCAAGCAAGGCTATAAGGTCGGTAACATCAAAATGGGTGATGATACCAAGTTGACATGGGCCATCAAGAAGCGCCCCATCACACGCGTTACCGACCTGACCTACGAGAATATCCGTCATATCACTGCTGCCAAGCTGCTTGAGGTTATCGACCGCAACTTTGGTGGTGGATGGGATTCGCTTTCACAGTCTATCCAGGATATCATCGAGAGTGGTTTCGATATTTCTACCACTACCCTTCCCAAGGACCGTCTGCACAAGAAGGGCGGCATGTATGAGAAGAAGGTAGCCGACGGCTATGAAGTGCTGGAGGTAGCCAAAGGCACATGGGTAGAGGCTATCTTTGCTAAGCTGAAACCTGAGTCCTTCAAGCCCCGCATGAAGTTCGACGAGTCTCGTCTTGACGGTGATGAGGAAGACGATGATGCAGACGTTGAGATCATCGACGACTACAACAAGCCCGATGAGGATGATGTAGAACTGGATGAGCCCAATGACGACGATATCACAGAGGATAACTACCGTACAACCTTCGATTTGGGCGGTGGCGACGACGATGAGGATGCTGAGAGCCTCTCCGATTTTATCGCTGACGAGTAAGGCTCTTCCCTACTCCTCTCTGATACCAAAACCTTGAAAACCTTTAACTAACCTATTTTAATATGAATATTCCAAGTGTATTCTGGCTCGTGCCCATTGCATCTATCGTTGCTTTGGGTATGGCCTTTTTCTTCTTCCGTCAGATGATGGCAGAAGATGAGGGCACACCACGCATGCGTGAGATTGCCCTTTACGTGAGAAAAGGTGCTATGGCCTACCTCAAACAGCAGTACAAGGTGGTCGGCATCGTCTTTGTGGTGCTCTGCGCTCTGTTTGCTTTCATGGCCTATGGCCTGAATGTGCAGAACCCTTGGGTGCCCTTTGCCTTCCTGACGGGTGGTTTCTTCTCAGGTCTCGCCGGTTTCTTCGGTATGAAGACCGCCACCTATGCTTCAGCGCGTACGGCCAATGCAGCCCGTAAGAGTCTGAATGCCGGTCTGAAGGTTGCTTTCCGCTCTGGTGCAGTGATGGGCCTTACCGTTGTGGGTCTTGGCTTGCTCGACATCGCCATTTGGTTTGTTGTCCTCAACTACTTCGATGCCGACGGACTCATCTCCATCACCACCACCATGCTTACATTTGGTATGGGTGCTTCTACGCAGGCGCTCTTTGCCCGTGTGGGTGGCGGTATCTATACCAAGGCCGCTGACGTCGGTGCCGACATTGTGGGTAAGGTCGAGGCAGACATTCCCGAGGACGACCCACGCAATCCTGCTACCATTGCCGATAATGTGGGCGATAATGTAGGTGATGTCGCTGGTATGGGTGCCGACCTCTACGAGTCTTATTGTGGCTCTGTGCTCTCTACTGCCGCTCTGGGTGCAGCAGCCTTTGCCGCTGTGGGTTATGAAATTCAGCTCAAGGCGGTCATCGCTCCTATGCTGATTGCTGCTGTGGGTGTCTTCCTGTCACTCTTCGGCATCTTCCTCGTTCGCACTAAGGAGGGCGCCACCATGCGCGATTTGCTGAAGTCGCTCTCGCTGGGTACTAATGTCAGCGCCGTACTCATTGCCGTTGCCACCTTCGCTATTCTCTACCTCCTGGGCATCGAGAACTGGCTCTGGCTGTCGTGCAGCGTCATTACGGGTCTTGTGGCAGGTGTCATCATCGGACAAGCTACCGAATATTACACCTCTCATAGTTATAAGCCCACCCAGAAGATTTCCGAGGCTGGCCTGACGGGTTCCGCTACCGTTATTATAAAAGGTATAGGAACGGGTATGATTTCTACCTGTATCCCCGTTATCACTATTGGTGTGGCTATCATTCTCAGCTTCGGCTTTGCCAACGGCTTCGACCTCTCCATGTCTTCACAGAGTCTGGCCAACGGACTCTATGGCATCGGTATCGCTGCCGTAGGTATGCTGTCTACGCTGGGTATCACGCTGGCTACCGACGCCTACGGACCTATTGCCGACAATGCCGGTGGAAATGCAGAGATGTCTGAACTGGGCGAAGAGGTACGCCATCGTACCGATGCCCTCGATGCACTGGGTAACACCACAGCCGCTACGGGTAAGGGCTTCGCCATTGGTTCTGCTGCCCTCACCGCTCTGGCCCTCTTGGCATCCTATATCGAGGAAATCAAGATTGCCATGGAGCGTGCTGGCGTGATGATGGAGAATGTCAAGGGCGAGGTCATCGCAGCTTCTCAGGCCACCATCCCCGACTTCATGAACTATTTCCAGGTCAACCTCATGAACCCCAAGGTGCTTGTCGGTGCCTTCATTGGAGGTATGGCTGCCTTCCTGTTCTGTGGTCTCACCATGGAGGCCGTTGGCCGTGCTGCCCAGAAGATGGTTGAAGAGGTGCGCCGCCAGTTCCGTGAGATAGCAGGCATCCTTGAGGGCAAGGCCACTCCCGACTACGGCTCTTGCGTAGAGATTTCCACCCGTGCTGCTCAGCATGAGATGATATTCCCCTCACTCCTCGCCATCGCTATACCTATTATAGTAGGTTGCGTATTAGGCGTAGCTGGTGTGTTAGGACTCTTGGTTGGCGGACTCACCTGTGGCTTCACCCTCGCCGTCTTCATGGCTAATGCCGGAGGAGCGTGGGACAATGCAAAGAAGATGGTCGAGGAAGGCAATTTTGGTGGTAAGGGTTCCTTTGCCCATAAGGCCACCATCGTTGGCGATACCGTTGGTGATCCCTTCAAAGACACCTCTGGACCCTCGCTCAACATCCTTATTAAGCTCATGTCTATGGTTAGCATTGTGATGGCAGGACTCACCGTTTTGTTCATCTAAGACTCTCCCATTCTACCCTAAAAAGGCTCATTTCTTCGGAATTTGAGCCTTTTTCTATCTTTTTTCAAAAAAAGTTTCAAAAATGTTTGGAGGTTTCAAAAAAACTCCGTACCTTTGCACCCGCAATTCAGAGAAGAGCGCTGAATGAAAACAAAAAACATGATGCACCCGTAGCTCAGTTGGTAGAGCACCTGACTCTTAATCAGGGTGTCCAGGGTTCGAACCCCTGCGGGTGTACAAAGTAAAGAAAAGCGAACAATTTAGTTCGCTTTTTTCTTTTCTCTCCCACTCCTTCCAAGAAACAACACAAAAACGAATAAATGATTGTAGAAAGAAAAAGCAATATTGAGCGCGAAGAACATACTGTCGTGTATAAAGTAAAACATTGGCTGCAGTCCCTGTCTTTCCGGACGGGCGTCATTGTTCTGCTATGCTGCATCCCCTTTTATATCCTCTCGTTTGCACAGATGCTGCTACCTATCAGCGTAGCGGCAAAAGGTATCCTTTGGACGGTACTCTTCGGATTGGCAAAGACCTGTCAGTATGGAGGCCTGAGCATCCTGGGCGTAGAAGGTTATAAACGCCTCAAGGACAAGTTTAAGCGCAACAAATAATTTCTTGCCGTAAACATAGCGGTTATTCCGCAATAATCATTACCTTTGCCGAGAAAATAGGAACACACCTGAAATAATGGTATGAGGATAGTAAACTATGATGAAATGGACGGTATTAACTGACAATCGTACTGCTGACGACCAGTTGGAAACGGAGCATGGCCTGTCTGTCCTGTTAGAGACAGACCAGTATCGCATCTTGCTCGATACGGGAGCCACCGATATGTTTATCCGCAATGCCAAGCGGCTGGGCGTCGACCTCAGCCCCGTTGACTATGTCTTTATCTCCCATGGCCATAGCGACCACGCAGGAGGTTTGCAACATCTGCTGAAGATAAACGACAGGGCGCAGGTCCTTGTTTCGCCCGATGCCGTCAGCGGGAAGTTCTTTTCCAAGCGAGGCAATCTGCATACCATTACTGCTGAGTGGCCTCAAGAGATGCAAGAGAGAATAGTCTTTGTAGATGTTTCTTGCGAGATAGCTGACGGCCTGCATGTCCTTGCCCATATTCCGCAGCCCCATCCGATGCCCAGGGGCAATAAGAACCTCTTTGTACAGAATGCCCAAGGCGACTACATACACGACGATTTCCGTCATGAGTTGGCACTCTATGTCGATGGCCTGCTCTTCACTGGCTGTGCCCATAGCGGCTTGGAGAATATTCTGTCAGCCTGCCCTTACCCTGTCAAGACCGTTCTTGGAGGTTTCCATCTCTTAGACGGACTGGAACCTGAGGATGAACTGACGGCATTGGCCCAGAGGTTGAAAGTCCGATACCCCGATACGCTGTTCTATACCAGCCATTGCACGGGCGACGCTGTTTTTTCCGCCATGAAAGCCATTATGGGCAGTCAGCTCCAGCCGTTTAGCTGTGGAACGACGACAGCAGTATAATCACACCACTCACGGCGATGTAGGCATATACGATGTAGCGGAAGATGCGGTTGGGAATATGCTTGAACACGAAGGCCCCCAGACAGGTGCCGATAATCACGCCACCCAGCCCGAAACAATAATCCGTCATGACCGTTGTCGTCAGAAAACCATTATATGCCCTCACTATCGTCATCATCATGTTGCCTATCAGAAAGTAGGTCTGTGCCATGGCCATATAGTGCTCCTTGCTGGGCTCACTCTGAATGAAGTAAAGCACTGCCGGCGGCCCCTGCATGCCGAAGAATCCACCCATCAGTCCGCTGAGCGAGCCCGCTCCCACCTGCATCCACTTCGTTGTGGGCAGCTTTATACTCTGACTGAACGCCGCAAAATAGATGCTGATAAGAATGAGTGCCACGCCCAGAATCTGTCGTAGTATCTGGTCTTCGATACGTTTCAAGGCAAAGATCGCCATCGTGGAGACAATGATAAACGTCAGCAGAATAGGCCATAGCCGCTGCCACGTAACAAACTCCCTCAACCTCCACACAATGACCGCCGATGTCGTGATAGCCAGCAGTCCTGAAAGCGTCGTAGCCTCGCCATAGGTAGGAAGAAAGAATGGCAGCATCGTCATGATAAAGATGCCAAAGCCGAAACCCGTAGTCCGTTGTACGAAACTGGCTCCTATGCTCAGTAGAAAAATAACTATTACGATGCTTTCCATAAATTATTTCGATGCAAAAATACTAATTATTCCGCAATAATCATTATCTTTGCCGATGAAAACTATAAAAATAAGAAAAATATGTTAGAACACCTTGTAGAATTTACGGCTTGGCCTATACTGACCGGCATTCTTGTTGGCTACATTGCTAATCGCATTATGAGCGGTGAGGGCAAGGGCTGTTGTATGAATCTTATCATGGGCATCATTGGCAGTTACGTTGGTACCTTTATCAGCCATCTGCTAAATATCGAACTCCTTGGCAAAGGCTATCTCACCAACTTCGTGTTCTGCGTTGTAGGTGCCGTAACCGTCTTATGGCTCTGGAAGAAAATATTTGATTAAGATCCTCCTCTTAAGATACATAGGTACGAAAAAACAGACAGATATAGCGATTATTCGGACTTTTTCGCTATATTTGCTGCAGGAAAAAAGAGATAAAACTATTAATTAAGGTTATGAAACAGTTTAAATGGATTCTTGTTAGCATCGTTTTAGTATGCGCTTTGGTAAATGTTTCTTGTACGTCAAACGACGACAACGCTTCGACTGGGTACCCTGAAAAAGAATACTCGGCAGCCACTCGCGAACTGATAGCGCTTGTAGATGCTAATCCACAGTTGAAAAGCCTGTTGGAGAAAGCTATTGCAAAGGGAGTGCAGATGAATCCCGACCGCAAGACAAACCCTGCACAGACGCTCTCTGAGTATTACGACTTTGTGGAATGGGCTGCTCATGCTATGCCTTGGACTGTCATCAACCAGCCCGAAGGAACCGATATCTTTACGCGCATAGACCAGAGCCTGAACTACTTTTTCTTCATTAATGATATTCCGCTCGACGAACTCGACGGACAGTCGCTCTACAACAACTCGCTGCAGTACTATGAGCCTTACCGCACATGGCTCAAGACGTTTGCAAAGGCGTGGGGAGCCTATCTTGACACTGAGGATTCGTGGAATCAGACCTACTATGACATCGTGGCAAAAGAAGATACTTTTGGCATATCGAAAGGATGGTACGAGGATGCATCAAACTGGAAGACCTTCAACCAGTTCTTCGCACGCAAGCTAATCTCTCCTTCTGTCCGACCAATAGCATCGCCCGAAGACAATAGTGTGGTCGTGTCGCCTGCCGATGCCTGCACTCAGGGCGTATGGCAGATTGACGACGAAGGCTATATTGTACAAGCCGGAGAGGCGGGTGTGCAGATCAAGTCGAAGAAGTTTAGTAGTATTGCTGAGCTGGTGGGCCCCAACAGTCAGTATCGCGAAGCCTTCAACGGAGGCACGCTTACTCATTCGTTCCTTAATGTTTACGACTACCATCGCTACCATTTCCCCATGGCAGGCAAGGTGAAGGAGGTGAAGATCATAGAGGCCGACTATGCCGTTGGTGGTACCATCACCTGGAATAAGGACACCAAGAAATACGACCTGTTTTGCGACACTCCAGGATGGCAGTCGATTGAGACACGCGGATGCGTCATCCTTGAAACGCCCGACTATGGTGTTGTAGCGCTGTTGCCTATCGGAATGATGCCTGTAACCAGCATCAATTGGGTACCCGAAGTAAAGGTGGGTGCCGAGGTGACAAAGGGTCAGGAACTGGGATATTTCCTATTTGGCGGTAGCGATTTCGTTATCCTCTTCCAGAAGGGAATCAATTTCGAGCTGAAACCCAAACCATTCAGCCACCAGTTGATGGGCGAAGAATTAGGCCGCCTCAATACACAAGAATGACGATATGCCCAGATTATAACAATAGTAACAACACAAAAACGAATATATGTCAAGAATCATCAGAGAGGCACAGCCAGCGGATATAACCGATATCATGCAGGTAATAGATGCTGCCAAGGGCATTATGCGCTCTTCAGACAATATGCTCCAATGGGCAGACGGCTACCCATCGGAAGCTGTCATCTTCAGCGATATGGAGAAGCATGGCGGCTATGTCGTAGAGGACGAAGGGCGCATCGTCGGCTACTTCGCTTTTCTGCCATCCCCAGAGCCCACCTATTCCAAGATATACGATGGTGAGTGGCTGGATGACACGCAATCCTATCATGTCGTTCATCGTATTGCCAGCTATCCAGACGTCCGGGGTGTCTTTAGCAGCATCATCGATTTCTGCTTCTCTCACGATGCCAATATCCGCATCGATACCCATAGGGACAATCGTATCATGCAGCATAATCTCGAGAAGCACGGCTTCACCTATTGTGGCATCATATATCTCGCCAATGGCGATGAGCGCTTGGCATATCAGAATATCAATGCCGAAAGTGCCAAGGATGTCATTCTGATATCAACGAGATGATTGCTACAATTTTATTCCGTACTTCACTATCCGCTCTTCCTTTAAGAATAAATAAAGAATTATGCAAGAGAAAAAGAAGAATTTCCATCGCCACTTTGCCACTCCAGGATTCAATCTCTATTGGATCATCATCGCCTATATCCTCGTCGGCTGGTTCTATCCCGTAATAGGACTCGTCGCACTCATCTGTATGGTTG
>JAILMS010000157.1 GCA_024692385.1 Prevotella sp.
AATACGTTTATAATTCGTAATTATCTGTATCTTTGCAACATCATAAACTTATAATGCAAAAGAGTATGGCAAACAACAAAAGATTTGTATGGGAAAAGGTTAGTGGCGGTTTGGTAAAAAGCGCATCAATCCTTATTGACAAAGAGACGGGTGTCAACTATTTATTCGTTGAGGAAGGATATGCTGGCGGCCTCACTCCGCTACTTGACAAAGACGGCAAACCCGTCATCACGCCTCCCAGCGAAATCATCGATTAGCAGGCTACTGTTGGCGCTGGCGCACAGCCTCGAACATGAGGATGGCGGCAGAGACGCTAACATTGAGCGAGTCGCCAATGCCAAGCATGGGTATCTTGATATGGGCATCGGCAGCCTGGCGCCATTTATCGGTAAGGCCCGTGGCCTCAGTACCCATAACGATGGCGGTAGGACTGACCATATCGGTCTCGTAATAATAGTGGGAATCCTGTAGTTGGGCGGTGAGTATCTGGATGCCATTGGCTTTGAGCCACTGGATGCACTCTTCGGAGCTGCATGCTACAGTAGGAACGCTGAAGAAGGCTCCCACAGAAGCACGGATAATATTGGGATTGTAGAGGTCGCACTGTGGGTCACAGACGATGACAGCATCGACATTGGCTGCATCGGCTGAGCGCAGGATAGCCCCCACATTGCCCGGTTTCTCGACACTCTCCAGCACAACGATGAGCGGACGCTTCTGTAGCTTCAGTCCCTCGAGGGTATGTTGCTGGCTGACAACCTCAGCGATGACCCCCTCGGTTCCACCACGATAAGCTACCTTATTATATATATCGGCAGAGACCTGGAATACACGAGCCCCATCGACCTGTGGCTCCTCAGTTCCGAATATCTCTGGGCACCAGAAGATGGTATCTATCTGATAGCCACGTTTCAGGCAACGCTCTATCTCTCGCCTACCCTCCACGACAAACAGGCCGTGCTTGCGGCGTTCAGAAGATTTCTGCTGTAATTCCAGCAACAACTTTATCTTCGAGTTTTGTGCGCTTGATATGATGTCAACCATGAGACAATAACCAATAACCGTTAACCAATAACCGTGAAGCGTTAGAGTTCTTCACATTCTTTTATCCACAATGCGGAGCTGGCATCGCTCGGCATGCGCCAGTCACCACGAGGCGAAAGCGACACGCTACCAACCTTAGGACCGTCGGGCAGACAAGAGCGCTTGAACTGCTGTGAGAAGAAGCGACGGCAGAATGTTGTGAGCCACTTCTTGATGGTCTCAGCATCATAATAACTGCCAAAGGCTTGTTGCGCCATGATGTAGATCTTAGCGGGACGGAAGCCGAAGCGTAGCATATAATAAAGGAAGAAGTCATGCAACTCGTAGGGGCCTACAAGGTCTTCCGTCTTCTGCTTGATATTGCCCTGATCGTCGGCAGGAGTGAGCTCTGGCGAGATGGGGGTATCGATGATATCTATCAGTGTATCATGGGTGGCCACGAAAGAAGGCTGCTGGGCTACATAGCGCACAAGACACTGTATGAGGGTCTTCGGAATACCGGCATTGACTCCATACATAGACATGTGGTCGCCATTATACGTTGCCCAACCGAGTGCCAACTCAGAAAGGTCGCCTGTACCCACTACGAGAGCATTGAGTTTGTTGGCAAGGTCCATAAGTATCTGTGTACGCTCGCGCGCCTGTGAATTCTCATAGGTAGCATCGTGCTTAGCAGCGTCGTGACCGATATCTTCGAAGTGCTGTTGCACAGCCTTGGCAATAGATATTTCCATCTGGGAGATGCCTAATAGCTGCATCAGCGTGGTGGCATTATCATGTGTGCGGTCGCTCGTGCCAAAGCCTGGCATCGTAACGCCCACAATTCCCTTACGGTCGAGTCCAAGTTTGTCGAATGTGCGCACGCAGACAAGCAGAGCCAGCGTGGAATCCAGTCCGCCACTGATACCAATGACAACATTCTGGCAGTTGGTATGCACCAGTCGCTTAGCCAGTCCTGCAGTCTGAATATTCAGGATATCCTCGCAGGTGGCATCCATCTCGTCATCGGAAGGAATGAAAGGATGGGCATTGATTTCTCTGGTCAGATTGAAAGGCACTTCAGAGATGTCCTTGGTACGGATGATAGTAGCGTGGGCGTGGCGCTGGGCATTGATAAACGTAGAATTTATATGGCGATCAGTGCGCAGGCGCTCAACGTCAATCTGTGCGGTCTTCAGCTGTGGCTGGAAGGAGAAACGCTCACCCTCAGCCAGCAGTTGACCGTTTTCGAAAATCATGGCATTTCCGCCATAGACCACGTCCTGCGTAGATTCGCCAAAACCGCTGGAGGCATAGACGTAGCCGCTGATGGTGCGCGCACTCTGCTGAGCAACCAACGAGCGCAGATAGGCGTGCTTGCCGATGAGCTCATTGCTGGCAGAGAGGTTGACAATGATGTCAGCACCAGCCATTGTCAGGTTATTGCTGGGCGGAATTGGTGCCCATACATCCTCACAGATCTCTACGCCAAACTTGACGCCTTGATAGGTCTGGAACACTTTAGGTTCGGCAGATACCGTAACAGGTGTACCAGCCAGATAGATGTCTGTGGGATTCAAATCCTGCGAGGAGGCAAACCAGCGCTTCTCGTAGAACTCGTTATAGTTGGGCAGATAGGTTTTAGGCACTACACCCAACAGCGAACCGCTTTGGATGACTGCCGCACAGTTGAGCAATAAACCGCCTACTTGCACGGGAAGACCTACCACACAGATAATATCGAGCTGACGGGTAAAGTCGAGCAGCATGAGCAGGCCTTCTTCTGACTTTGCCAGTAGAAGTTGTTCTTTAAACAGGTCCTGACAAGTATATCCTGTCAGTGACAACTCCGGAAAACACAACAGTTCAACACCCTCACCGGCTGCCAGCGCGATGAGTTTTTCCATCTCATGAATGTTGTACTCTACGTCGGCCACCTTCATGGCGGGTACTGCGGCCGCTACTTTGAAAAAACCGTATTTCATACTACTAAAACTTACAATTCTTTATCAAGGAATCAACAGCGATGAGTCGCCATAGCTGAGGAAACGGAAGTCGTGTGCCAATGCATAGTCGTAAATCTTATGCCAGTCGCCCTTTACGAAGGCGCTGACCAGCAACAAGAGTGTAGACTGTGGCTGGTGGAAATTGGTGATGAGCATCTTTACAATATGATACTCGTAGCCTGGCGCAATAATAATCTGCGTAGAAGAATGGAGCACGGTGAGTTCATGACGAATCATCCAGTCGAGCAAAGCCTGTAATGCCTTTAAACTGTCAAC
>JAILMS010000163.1 GCA_024692385.1 Prevotella sp.
TTCTTGTCTACAAAGAGGGTGTCGAAAGGCTGTCCTTTGCGTGCCTTCTTGGCATTATCCATCATGATTTTATTAAATCTGTCACTTTCTGTTTTCAACTCAGGTTCTGGCTCATAGTTATCAACGGCTTCAACGCGTGCCTTTAATTCGCCTGCTGAGTATTCTGTCATCTTTTCACGTGTATCAACTTGCGATGGATCGGGCAGCACAGGCAGATTCTCATAGGCCTCCTCAAAAGTCTTATAAGTGTACTTTTCTACCATTTTTTTATAATCCTCTTTGCTTATCTTCCAGTCTGTAAGCAAGGCATTACCTTCTCTGGCGGTGTAGTCCCAGAACATGTGTCCACCCAGATTTTGGGCGTAGTTGCGGTCTTCCGGCTCTACATATAGTATCTTGGTTGTCGACTTAGTGGTTGCTTTAGCTGTTGTTTTCTGGCTCTTGGCTTTAGCTTGTGTTTTGGGCTTTGCTTTAGCCTTGCTTTGAGCCTGCATGGTGGTTGTTCCTGTCAGTAGAAATGCTGCCAAGGAAAGGTGGATTAACAGTTTCATTTATAATTATTGATTACTTATTTAATTTTGGTTGCAAAGATACACTTTATTTTCGAAACAAAATCATTTTTGGACCCTAATGAACATAAAATGTGACCTACAGAACATAGTTTTTCCATTTTTTATGTCTACTTTTGCACCCAGAAATGAGATAAATCGAACATAATGGAGATTTTTGACTTTAAACCAAGAAAGGGAGCAGGTACGTTGCGCATTGGTGACAGCGACGAATTAGTTCTTGTGGAGGGGTTTGCCAGCATACCTGCTGGCAAGGTAAAGCCAATGGATCACGGCATTGTCATTATCTGTACCGCTGGCGTCGCTCAGTTTGAGTACGACGGACAGACTGTTCAGCTTGAAAGAAATGACCTATTTCTCTTCATGGCTCACTCAGTTGTGGAGAAATTTATGTCATCGTCCGACTTCAGCTGCCGTCAAGTTTGGTTTTCTCGAGGCGTAATGTGGAACATGAATATGTTCACCAAGAATAGTCTTGCTGACCTGTTGCCATTGAAGCTGCATCCCAAGGTGACGCTCTCCGATAACGATGCTGCCCTGTTCGATGCCTATTATCAGCAACTCAGCCACCACATGCGCAACTACTCGCTATTGCTCTACCCCGATATTGTGCGCTCCATCGTCAGCACCTTCCTGTTAGAGGTTCTCTCGGTGCTTCGCAGAGGAGAAGGAACCACCTATAGCGCTATCAATAATAACGGTCTTCATGGTAAGAAGCTGGCAGATCGCTTCCTTCAGTTGCTGGAACAGAGTGATGGCCGCATTCGTCGTGTCGATGAGTTTGCCAAGATGCTCAATGTCACGCCCAAATACCTTTCCAAGCTGATTCAGGAAACGATGAACCGCCGTCCCAGCGTGATGGTTCATTTCTTTACGCTGAAGGCCATTGAGAACCGCCTGCGCTTCACGGATATGACCATGCAGCAGATTGCCGACGACCTGAAGTTCCCCAACGCCTCGTTCTTCGGCAAGTATTTCAAGGAACATTCAGGAATGACACCGATGGAGTATCGCACGAAGTATCACAACACTGACGAACAATAGCCCCTAATCAACAATCAAATAAACTGAGACTAACATAATAAATACACAATCAACCATAACCCTTAACCATTATGACACTTATAAAATCCATCTCAGGAATCTACGGCACCATCGGTGGGCGTCCTGGCGATACGCTGAATCCGCTTGACATTGTCAAGCTGACCTCAGCCTTCGCGCAGTTCGTTCACGGTAAGAAGATGGTAGTAGGCCGCGATGGTCGTATGTCTGGGCAGATGGTGCGCAACATCGTTGTCGGCACTCTCATGGGCATGGGCTATGACGTTATCGACATAGGCTATGCCAGCACCCCCACAACTGAGCTGGCTGTACGCATGACGGGCGCTGATGGCGGCATAGTCATCACGGCCTCTCACAACCATAGCCAATGGAATGGTCTGAAGCTGCTCAACCATAACGGCGAATTCCTGACGCCCTATGACGGCAAGGAGCTGCTGGCTCTTGCCGAATCAGATAACTTTTGCTATGCAACTATTAAGCAATTAGGTCAACTTACAATCGACGAAACCTTTAACCAGCGCCACATCGATGCCGTCTTAAATCTGAAGCTTGTAGATGTCGATGCCATCCGTCAGCGCAAGTTCCGTGTCTGTGTTGATACTATCAATTCCGTTGGCGGTATCATTCTTCCTCAGCTGTTCCAGGCTCTCGGTGTTGATTACGAGATGTTGAACGGCGAGTGCACGGGTGCTTTTGCTCACAAGCCCGAGCCTATTGAGAACAACCTGTTGGGTATTATCGGTAGAATGAAACAGGATCATTTCGACTTGGGCATTGTGGTAGACTCTGACGTAGACCGTTTGGCATTTATCTGCGAGGACGGCACGATGTTTGGCGAAGAATACACGCTGGTCAGCGTAGCCGATTATGTGTTGAGCCATACGCCGGGCAATACTGTCAGCGACCTCAGCAGTACGCGAGCCCTGCGCGATGTCACCATGCAGCATGGCGGTCAGCATTTCTCTTCTGCCGTTGGCGAGGCCAGCGTCACAGCTGAGATGAAGGAGGTTGGTGCCGTTATCGGTGGTGACGGCAATGGTGGCGTCATCTATCCTGAGTGCCACTATGGTCGCGATGCCTTGGTGGGTATTGCCCTGTTTCTTAGCAGTCTGGCTCAGCAGCAGTGTAGCGTCAGCCAGTTGCGAGCCTCCTTCCCCGACTATCAGATTGCCAAGAACTACATTGACCTCATGCCCGATACTGATGTCGATGCCATTCTCAAGAAGGTCAAGGACCGCTTCTCCAAGGACAAGAGCGCCCATATCAGTGAGACCGACGGACTGAAGATAGATTTCCCTGACCGCTGGGTTCATCTGCGCAAGTCGAATACGGAGTCGGTAGTGCGTGTCTATAGCGAGGCCCTCTCCATTGAGCAGGCCGACCACCTGGGCAACGAGCTCATGCATTACTTCTACGACATGCAGAAAGACCTTATACTTAAGAAATTCGGATTAAACAACAACTTAATATCACACAATTTTAGAACAACACAATCATTATGAAGAAAAAAGTTTACGAGATGCCGGCAGTGAAAGTAATCAACCTTGCAAGTCATGCACAGTTGCTAGCAGGTAGCATGTTGTCGGATTACGATGTACAACCAGAACAAGACTTGGCAAGAGAGTTCGACATGGATGACATCATCACCGATGAAAGTGAACTTTAACACTATAAACCCTAACAATTAAAAACAATTAGAAACAATGGAAAAGACTTTTAGATATCTTAGCATGGCTGCCCTCGCTATGGTGGCTGGTTTCCTGACTACTGCCTGCAGCAACGATGACGACAATATAGAGCCTTCTCAGGCACCTCATCATGTTGTAACCTCAAAGTTCACCGTCAATATGGCTGATACTGACGATGCTACGCGTGCGCTTAATGCGGATTGGACAAAGAACTTTGTTGTAGGCGATAAGATTGTGTTTAGCTATCGAACTACAACTGGAACAATGGAAGATGTCGTAAGTAAGCCATTAACAGCTGCAGATATTCAAAATGGAGGTAAGTCTGCCAATTTTACGGTGACAATGACGAATCCCAAAGAAAATGGTGACTTTCGGATTTATTACCCTGAGAATGTATATTCGTCGCACCCTCTTCTTTACGATTTATTAGACACTCAAGATGGCACATTCACGTCGTTGGCATCAGACTTAGAATACGCTGATTGTTATTATCAGTTATCTGGTTACCAAATACCAAGCTCGACAGTATTGGAGAATCAGATTTCCATCCTTAAAGTCAAAATAAAGGATAGTGCCACAGGCAATGATATCACCAGTAGCGTTACCAAGCTAGTCGTTTCTAATGAGTTTTACACTTATACTATTACTCCCACATCATCGCTATCTACGATTTATGTTGCAGTAAGAGGGAGGAACGACGCATGGACCTTTACTGCCTACGTTGGCACAGATGTCTACAAGAAGACTACTGCTGATAACACATATTTTGCTAATGGCAAAGTCTACCCCATCAATGTAACGGTAGTAAAACAGTAATAAGGACTGCCGTTCAACAAATCTTTTTAGCGACCTTCGTAGGCGTCGCGCGTCATATAGATGGCTACGACATCGCGCCACGCTCTCTTCATGGGCATATAGACCAGTCCACCATGAGGCTGACTGGTTCCCCAGGAGTTTTTCATGATGTAATAGGGACGCTGGTTCTCATCGCGCGCCAGGCCCACAATGGATAAGGCATGGCCACGACTCTCCCAGCAGACGGGATGGCGATTCTTCAGCGCCTGATTGACATGCTTGCGGAGCGTGTCAAGGGGCACGTTGAGCAGGCGGTTGTGCTCCCAGTTGTCTGGAATGGGCACATCAATCTTCTTATAATAGGGGGAATCGGCAAAGCTGGTAAGGCTGACATACTCGTCAGGGGCACAGACGGAGTGAGCAAACTCCAAGGGAGTGTACTTGGCGCCCAGCAGGAAGACATTCTTGGGAGTGGGCAGATCGCTGGTGGCATCGTCGGGCATCACGTCGAAGCCTACTATGCCATAGCGATTCAGCAAGTTGAGAGCCGTCTGTCCCATAGCGCGCTGATTCTCACGCTTCAACATGCGGCCCAGATATTGCGGAGAGAGGTTGACGGAGTCGCCACGCAACAGGTGCTCAGTCTCGATGGTAGCCAGCATGGCATAAGCCCAACACAGCTCTGTCTTGCCCTGATTCTTCACTGGCGTCATGGGCAACAGCAACTCGTCGGTATAGGTATGTTTTGGCTTCTCGCTACAAGCAGCCAAGAGCACAACAAGCAAAAGCAATAATGAATTCCTCATTCTCTCAATCTCTCAATTTCTCATTTTCTCAATTTCTCAATCTCTCAATCTCAAAAGTCTTCTTCGCTTCCTTCCAAGACTTCTGGTTTGGGCGCATTCTTAATCATATCGGTATAGGCACTCTTCAGCTCGCTACGCTCGATAGTGATTTCCCGATTGACGGGGCGCTTCTCGTCGAGCAAGGAATGAGAGAAAAGCCACTCGTAGGTCTTCTTCAGATAGAACACACGGGCTGGCGCACCATGGTTGGCGCCCTGCCACCAGTCGTAGCGCAGACGGCTGTCGTTATGCTCAGCCTCGAGGGCGCTGACTACCTTCTTCGACTCCTTCACATTGACAGCACGGTCGGCAGTGCCATGGATAATCCATAGTGGCACCTGGCCCAGCGGCTGTACGTCGCGCAGGCTGCAACCGCCACACATGGCGAGGGCAGCAGCTACCTTGTCAGGATAGGTGCCGGCAAAGTCCATCGTGCCATAGCCTCCGAGCGACATGCCCAACACATAGACACAGTTGGAGTCGCAGGCATAGTGCTGGCGCGTCCACTCCAGCACGTCGAGCACCTTCTTAGGGCTCCACGCACCACCAGGATTCTGGGGAACGATGACCAGCGCAGGAATCTCACGGCCACGGACAATAGCATCCAACGGGCCATAACGACGCGAGCGGTTGATATCACGACCACAGAGGCTGGCACCATGCAGGAAGATTACCACGGGAGTGTGCTCCTGAGAGAAATAGTAGTCTTCAGGAGTATATACCCAGAAGTCGTAGCCTCCCTTGATGACGCCACGATGGGCCGTCAGGAAGTCGTACTGGGCAGATGCCGTGAGCGTCATCAACAAGATACCGATGATTAGTAGTGCTTTCTTCATGGTTGCAAAAGTACAAAGAATTATGGAAAATTGCAAATATATTTGCATTTTCTCTTGTTTTGCAGTACCTTTGCACCCATGAATCAGATAACAGACTATGAGATAATGGCTCCTGTGGGTAGCCGCGACTCGCTGGCAGCAGCTCTGAAGGCTGGTGCAGGGTCGGTCTATTTCGGTGTGGAGCAGCTGAACATGCGCTCACACTCGGCCAACCACTTCACCATCAACGACCTGCGCGAGATTGCCGCTACCTGTAACGAGGCTGGCGTGAAGACATACCTCACGGTGAATACCATCATCTACGGGGAAGACATCGAGATGATGCACCAGATAGTTGATGCTGCCGTAGAGGCAAAGATTACCGCCGTCATCGCCTGCGACATCGCCGTAATGACCTACTGTAGGAAGGTGGGCATGGAGGTACACCTCTCTACACAGCTGAACATCTCGAACATCGAGGCGCTAAAGTTCTACGCCCAGTTTGCCGACGTAGTGGTGCTGGCTCGTGAGCTGAAGATGGAGCAGGTGGCAGAGATCTACCAGCAGATAGAGGAACAACACATCACGGGCCCCTCAGGCGAGTTGGTACGCATCGAGATGTTCTGTCATGGTGCGCTGTGCATGGCTGTCAGCGGCAAGTGTTACATGAGTCTTGACAACACGGGGCGCTCAGCCAACCGTGGCGCCTGCATGCAGATTTGTCGCAGAAGCTACATCGTGACAGACAGAGAGACGGGCACGGAGCTGGAGATAGACAATAAGTACATCATGTCGCCCAAAGACCTGAAGACCATCCGCTTCATCGACAAGATGATGAAGAGCGGCGTCAGGGTATTCAAGATTGAAGGCCGTGCACGCGGTCCTGAATATGTGCTCACCGTGGTACAATGCTATAAGGAGGCTATCGCCGCCGTATTGCACGACAGCGAAAACGATAACGAAAGCGAGAAGCAGTTTACCGAGGAGAAGAAGGACCAGTGGGACGAAAGACTGGCAACGGTATTCAACCGCGGATTCTGGGACGGCTACTATCAGGGACAGCTGTTGGGCGAATGGAACGCTCACTACGGCTCGAACGCTACGGAGAAGAAGCAGTATATCGGTAAGGGCGTGAAATACTTCTCTAAGCTGGGTGTGGCAGAGTTTACTGTCGAGGCAGACACCTTCTCTGTAGGCGACAAGATGCTCATCACGGGTCCGACAACAGGAGCGCTGTATGTCACCGTAGACGAGATTCACGACGACGTACAGGCCGTGGAGACTGCTCAGCAGGGCACACGCGTCAGCATCAAGGTGCCTGAGAAGGTAAGACCATCAGACAAATTATTCAAAATCATTAAGCAATGAGCATTAACGAGATACAAGACGAAATCATTGACGAGTTCTCTGGTTTTGACGACTGGATGGACAAGTACCAGCTGCTCATAGACTTGGGCAACGAGCAGGAGCCGCTGGACGAGAAATATAAGGTGGAGAGCAACCTGATAGACGGATGTCAGAGCCGCGTATGGCTACAGGCTGACTATGTAGATGGGAAAATCAACTTCACCGCTGAGAGCGACGCACTCATCGTAAAGGGTATCGTAGCCCTGCTGATTCGCGTGCTGTCAGGTCACACACCACAGGAGATACTGGATGCTGACCTCTACTTCATAGAACAAATAGGACTGAAGGAGCACCTCTCACCTACCCGCAGCAACGGCTTGCTGGCAATGGTGAAGCAGATGCGTGTCTACGCGTTAGCGTTTAGCGCGAAGGGCTGATTCGCCTTCGGCAACGACGCGAAGGTAGTAGTCACGGAAGTCACTCCAACGATAATAGGGGGCTAAGTCGCTCGGCAAGGGCAACGTAGCCTCTTTTTCATTGAGCAACACCTTGATAAGAGGCTCGCGGTCGGAGGGATTTCTGCGATAGAAGACAATCTGGATATTGCCGGCCATCGGATTCACACCATTGGCCCACCAGCCCCTCTGCACCAACTCTTCAAGGTTAGCCGTCTTGAGACCATAGCCGTTAATGCCCAGCAGACAGGCCAAAGGAAGCAATACCGTTTCATGGCCATAGCGCAAAGAGGCGCCGTGCTGTTTGTCGGCAATGACGCTATCTGCCTCATTGATCATCTTACGCAGCAGATAGACCTGCAAGTAGGGCATCCTGGCACCGTTGAGCTCGCAGAAGCCTGACTGGATATAGCTCCAGACATTCTCAACCATCCAATACAGATAGAAGTCCTCGCTGGTGAAGATATGCATCAAGGGAATGTCTTTCGGGCAATTATCGCTATTGCGCTGGATGAGGGCGGCCTTCATCATGTAATAGGAGAACCACATCACATCGACATGCTCGCGCACATAGTCAATATCATTGAAGAGCAGAGTAACGACTCTGTCCAGATTCCAATGCTTTTTGATAAAGGCAGCAAGCGCCATCTGAGAGCGACGGGTGGTAGCAGCATCACGCACCGAATTGTCTTGATGGTTCAGATACCACATGTCACTATAGGAGTTGTTCATCGTAACATCCAGCTTGGGACGCTCCTTGACTAACTGTAAGACAGAAGAGCCCATAGAGAGCATACAGCGGGTAACAATGGTGCTACGGGCATCGACAAAGGCTCCGTCGCTGAATACCTCAGGGAAATTCTGAAGCATGCGGTGGGCGATGCCTGCCTGCTGGACCTTACCTTTCTCCGAGATATCGCCCCAGCGACCTTCAGTATCAAGAATATAGTTGTGGATCTCATTCAAGACCATCTTGCCGACATCTGTCAGCTTACCCAGCGAGTCAGCATGGTGTAAGGTCTTATAAGGCTCACGATAGCCCTTCATATCACTAAGATAGCGAGAGCCATGACGACCGTAGTGGCTGATATAGAAAGGTGTATAGCCCTTAGGCGCTGGCGTCAGCTTGGGCAGGTCGGTATCTGGATAGAGGCCAAAGACACCTGCTGCAAAATTGTTATCTTTCTCGATAAGCTGCAGGGGCGACTGTGCTGGCATTGCAAGAGGCAAGAGGCAGAATGCCAGAAAGAGAAGGAACGACTTATTCTTCATAGGCATCGAGTTTCTTGAGGTAATACTTGCGGAAATCGCTCCAGCGATAGTAGGGCGCTAAGTCGCTCGGCAAGGGCAGCGTGGCCTCGTTCTCGTTGAGCAACACCTTGAAAATAGGATTGCGGTCTTGCGGACTCTTGCGATAGAAGACAAACTGGATATTGGCACCCATCGGGAAGGCACGGTAGTTGACCCATCCCTTCTCATCCAGCTCATCAAGATTGTCGGTGACCAGTCCAAAGCCATTGACATCCAACAGGCAGAAGAAGGGAAGCATCACCGTCTCATGGCCATAACGAAGATGAACATTCGTGGTGGGCAGCTGGATACAGCTGTCTGCCTGCTCGATAACCTTTCGCAACAGATTGCGCTGTACATAGGGAATCTTGCTACCTGTAGCAGCAGAAGCGCCCCAACCAAGATACCACCAGGCATTACTAATCTTCCAAATGCGATAGATTTCTTCCTTGGTAAAGACATCATAGAGCGTCATCGTCTTGCCCAACTCCACATCCTGAAGGATGGCAGCGACAAGCAGCAACTGCTCGGCAAAGTCGTAGGAGTTGACTTGCTGACTGACATAGACGCTGTCGTTGAAGAGCGACTGCATCAAGTGATGATTGTCATTATTGCGCGCTTTGAAATCTTTAATGGCATCAAGGACTTCCTTGTTCTTGCGCAGATTGAAGAGCTCCTTATCCTGCAGATTGAGATAGTTCATGTCACGGTGGGTGGCATAATAACGGATATTGAGGGCCGGATTGAGGCGAATGAGCTGCATCAGGGCATAATCCATAGACAGCACACAACGGCCAACACTCGTGCTACGCGCCTCGACACTGGCATTACCCTTGAAAACCTCAGGGAAGCGCTGATACATACGCGTCATGATGTCGAGATGTTCCTGAGCTCCCAGCGGAGTGAGGTCGCCCCAACGATGGTCTGCATCCTTACAGATGATATCCAGTCGGTGCATCACGTCTTTACCCAGAGCAGTCAGTTTACCCAGACTATCGGCCTTGGCCAATGTCTGATAAGGAGCAGTATACATACTGGGCTTGCTATGATAACGGGAACCGTGACGACCGTAGTGACTAATGTAGAAAGGCTTATAGCCACGAGGAGCCGGCGTCAGCTTTTGCTGCGTCGGACCTGGATAAGCCAGATAATTGCTGGCCGAATACAGGCAATTGGCATATATCTCATCGCGAGCGGACTGTGCGTAAAGGGTAGTTATTAGTAATAATGAGACAGCCGCCAGCACACATTTTTTCATACGATAGTCAGTTATCGATTGCAAATATACGAAAAAATAGTGAAAGACAATGCATATTTTCCAAAAAAGTTGTATCTTTGCTGAGTAAAACGCAACGAGAGTACATACAAACCAGGAAGAAAGATGGCAAAAAAACAGTTATGGCATGATGACTACTGGCTGCTGCTGATGCAGCTGTACCTGCGTAAACCCGTAGGAGTGAAGCCCATGTACAGTCGCCAGATGGTAGAGTTGAGCATTGAATTACACATTGCTCCTCAACAGCTGTTTGCCAGAATGTGCGAGATTGCCAATCTGGAGACACCTCGCATAGAACGTATCTGGCAGGAATACAGTCGCAACCCCAAAAGACTGACACGTGCTGTGCAACTGCTACGCAACATGATGGGATTTAACAGTGCAGGCGGCTTCTACGACGGCGTGGAGGTGGAAGAGACTTTCGAACGCGACTTCCGACCCATTGCTGAAGACGAGCGACTGACACCCGTCATGCTGATACTGATACTCGACTTGTACTTCAGACTGACTCCTATCACAATGGTGGCAGAAACACCAGAGGTGAGACAGTTGTCAAGCCTGATGCGCATTCCCGTATCACTCATAGTTGACGTACTGGAGGTATTCCAGCATTGCGATCCTTATCTGAACCGTCACGACGTCACCATCAGTCCATTGCTACTACCCTGTCAGCAAATATGGCAGCACTATGGCAATATCGACACACGCCAGCTGGCCTCTTATGCCGAACAACTGAAGGAATACTTTAAATAACCTCAATGGCACAGGAGCAGATACAGGAACAACGGCTGACGCAGCAACAAAAGCTGGCGCAGAGCATTACGCAGCAGCAACTGTTGCAGGCGCAGCTAATTGAACTGCCCATCACCCAACTCATGGAGCGCATCACGACAGAGCTGGACGACAACCCTGCCCTGGAGCCATCGACAGAAGAACCGGAATATATGGACAGTCCGGAAACGACGGACAGCCCGGAATCCCCAGAAGACAACTACGAACAAGAAGAGCGCCAATCGGCACTCGACGAAGCCCTGGAGTCGCTGGGACGTGACGATGAGGAACTGCCCGTCTATCAGGGGGGAGTATCCAACCAAGAAGAGCGGGAAGATATCGTATATGGTCAGTCGCAATCATTCTACGACCAGCTGCTGGAGCAGATGAACATGTGCGAGCTGACAGAACAGGAGCGTAACATCATGGAATACCTGATTGGCTCACTGGACGACGACGGCCTGCTACGCAAACCGCTACACAGCATCACCGACGAGCTGGCCATCTATCATAACATAGATGTCACTGAACAGGAAATCGAGCAAGTGCTCCTGAAGCTACAAGACTTTGACCCTGCTGGTATCGGTGCCCGCTCGCTACAGGAGTGTCTGCTACTACAGATTCAGCGTCGCGAGCCATCAGTGCTGAAGGACCTGATGCAACGAACCATCGAGGACTATTTCGAGCTGTTTACCAAGAAACACTGGGAGCGACTGCAACAGACACTGCAGCTAACAGACCTGCAGAACGAGACGCTCATCAAGGAGCTGCGCAAGCTCAACCCCAAGCCTGGTACGGCAATGGGTGAGGTAATGGGACACAGCATCCAACAGATTACTCCTGACTTTATCGTAGATACACAGGACGACGGAACAGTGACTTTCTCGCTCAACGCAGGAGACATACCCGAGCTGCATGTATCGCAGTCGTTTACGGATACGCTGAACGAGTATCAGACAAATAAGGAGAACATGAGCCGACAGATGAAGGAGGCTCTACTCTATACAAAGAAGAAGGTGGATGCCGCACAGGGATTCATTGAGGCCATTCGCGTGAGACGCCATACGCTGACTATCACCATGCGCGCCATCATACAATGGCAGCATCGCTTCTTTGAAGATGGCGACGAGGCTTCGCTACGCCCCATGATATTGCGCGACATCGCCGAGAAGACTGGACTGGCGCTGAGCACCATCTCGCGCGTATCTAATTCAAAATATGCTCAGACACGTTGGGGAACTTTTCCGCTGCGCTACTTCTTCAGCGACGGATACGTGACAGCAGAAGGCGAGGAACTATCGACACGAGAAATCAAGACGGCCCTGCGTGACATCATTGAGACGGAAGACAAACAGAAGCCACTGAGCGACGACGCACTGAAAGATATATTGGCAACGAAAGGCTACCCCATAGCCCGCAGAACGGTAGCAAAGTATCGTGAGCAGATGGGCATACCAGTGGCAAGACTGAGGAAATAGTTGACAGGTGACAGTTAAAAGTTGACAGTTGAAAGTTGACAGGTGACAGTTAAGAGAGAAAAAGAGAGAAATTGAGAGAAATGAAAAGAGAATCGAGACGAGAGAAACAGATAATACTGGCTGCACGACTGATGAGCTTAGTATTCACACCATTCTATCTGCCCTTAGTGGGACTGATAGCACTCTTCTCATTCAGCTACATGAGCATCTTCCCATGGTCCTACAAACTACAGGTCGTCGCTATGGTCTACCTGTTTACCATCCTGATGCCTACGCTGATGATTCACCTATACCGTCACTATCAAGGATGGAACCTTATAGAATTAGGACACAGAGAGCGACGCATGGTGCCTTACGTCATCTCTATCCTATGCTACTTTACTTGCATCTATGTGATGGACCGAATGCACATGCCTCACTTTATGGGCGCCATCGTCGTGGCAGGACTGCTGCTACAGATTGTCTGCGCACTGATCAACGTGTGGTGGAAGATTTCTACGCATACGGCGGCCATCGGAGGTGTAGCTGGAGCACTATTTGCCTTTGCGGAATACCTGGGGTTCAACCCCGTATGGTGGCTCTGCCTGATTTTTATCATCGGAGGCATGGTGGGTAGCAGTCGTATGATACTACGCCAGCATTCACTGGGACAGGTGCTTGGCGGCTTCTGGGTGGGTTTCCTGTGCGCTGCAGTAGCCATCCTATTCCTCTAACATCGAAATAACGAAATAACAATATAGCAAAAATGAAACCAATCGTCAGCATTATCATGGGCAGCACAAGTGACCTGCCCGTTATGGAGAAAGCCTGCAATCTACTGAACGAGATGCAGGTACCATTTGAAGTAAACGCACTGTCTGCTCACCGCACACCAGATGCAGTAGAGGACTTTGCCAAGGGCGCTAAAGAGCGTGGACTGAAAGTCATCATTGCCGCAGCAGGTATGGCTGCAGCACTGCCCGGTGTCATTGCCGCTTCTACTACCCTACCCGTTATCGGTGTACCCATCAAGGGTATGCTGGATGGTCTGGACGCCATGCTCTCAATTATCCAGATGCCACCAGGAATCCCCGTGGCAACAGTAGGTGTGAATGGTGCACAAAACGCTGCCATCCTGGCTGTCGAGATGCTGGCACTTAGTGACGAGGCTATCGCCAAGCGTCTGGCAGACTACAAGCAAGGCCTGAGAGCAAAGATTGAGAAGGCCAACAAAGACTTAGCAGAGGTACAGTATGAGTATAAGACGAATTAGTAGTGTAGCCCATGTTGGCAACATAGCCATTGGTGGCGATAACCCTATCCGCATCCAGTCGATGGCAACCACCGACACAAACGATACGGAGGGTAGCGTAGCGCAGGCAAAGCGCATCATCGATGCTGGTGGCGAACTAGTACGTTTCACCACACAGGGCACTCGCGAAGCAGAGAACATGAAGAACATCTCTGCCCGCCTGAAGGCTGACGGCTACAACCAGCCACTGGTGGCTGACGTGCACTTCACCGCCCACACTGCCGACGTGGCAGCACAATACTGTGAGAAGGTACGCATCAATCCTGGTAACTATGTAGACCCGGGACGTACATTCAAACACCTGGAATACACCGACGAGGAGTACCAGGAGGAACTAAAGAAGATAGAGGCGAAGTTAGTGCCTTTCATTAATATATGTAAGGAACACCATACTGCTGTGCGCATTGGCGTGAACCATGGCTCACTGTCTGACCGCATCATGTCACGCTATGGCGATACGCCAGAGGGTATCGTGGAGAGCTGTATGGAGTTTCTGCGCATCTTCCGTCGCGAGAACTTCAACGACGTAGTCATCAGTATCAAGGCCAGCAATACCGTGGTAATGGTGACTACCGTACGACTACTGGTGAAAACTATGGACAAGGAGGATATGCACTATCCTCTGCACCTCGGTGTCACAGAGGCTGGTGAGGGAGAAGACGGTCGTATCAAGAGTGCTGTAGGCATTGGCGCCCTACTCACTGAAGGTATTGGCGATACCATCCGCGTATCACTCTCTGAAGAGCCTGAATGCGAGATACCCGTAGCACGCAAACTGGTAGAGCTAATACCTGAATGCGACCGCCTACGTGCCGAAGCAGAGGCCAGTATCAAGGACGACACCATCACGCTGACTGTTGATGCCCCCGACTGGGAGACTTTACAGCTCAAGGCCGCCATGGCCGTCGGTGGCTTGCTCATCGACCGCAAAGCGACAAAGCTAGTCATCACGAGTAATACCAGTCACACTAGTTTAACTAGTCTTGCTGACGCTATTCTACAGGCTGCACGCATCAAATTCACGAAGACAGAGTATATCTCCTGTCCCGGATGCGGACGCACACTCTACAACCTACAGGAGACCATCGCAAAAATCAAGGCTGCTACCAGTCATCTGGTTGGACTGAAGATTGGCATCATGGGTTGTATCGTCAACGGTCCGGGCGAGATGGCTGATGCAGACTACGGCTATGTAGGTGCCGGTCGTGGCAAGATAAGCCTATATAAACAAAAGGTATGTGTCGAGAAGAACATACCTGAGGAAGAGGCTGTAGACAAGCTACTGGAGCTTATCAACAAGGACATGAAATAGGGAACAGAACGCTATCTTCTGCGAGTCACGAGAGTGAACTGCTGAGTTAGCGACTCTTGCTCACGCTGATGATGAGCAACAGCGATACGAAGGACGGCTTGACCGTCCTTCAGTCGTTTATCGGCCACAACGGTAGCGGTATAACGGACGCCGGTGCCTGGGGCAATGCTCTCAATATGCAGATTGGGAGAGATATGAAGGTGCTTATTACCAGTCAGCTCGCTGACCAACGGCTGAACATCATGAAGGGTATGGCGCGAGCGGTTCATTATCTCAAAGACTACCTTACACTGCTCACCAGCATAGATAACGCCTTCCTGACGAGACTCAATAATCTTTACGTTGCGCAACTCGATAGTTGGACGAGCACGTCTGAGCTGATCTACAGAGATGGTAGCAGGCACACTATCATCAGCAGCCGAAGCCTGTTCGCCACTTGGTCCGGAGATACCGAAATCTACACGATCATCGCCACTATTAGTACTATCATAGCCTGAATCATCTGAAGGGGGAGTAACAGGAGTGCGTCTACTATCATAGCCAGCATCCGAAGGAGGAGTGCGATGATCGCGACGAGTAGCACGCTCACGACGATAATCCTCGTAGCGCTCAGCCTCACGCTGGTCAGCAGCAGCACCGACTGCAGCACCAATGGCAGCACCACCAGCCATTCCTACTATAGCTCCGATATTACTACCACGCCAGCCTCCAGAGACACCTCCAACGGCTGAACCGAGAATTGTTCCAAACTGGGCACCGACATAGGCACCCTGACCCGTATAGGTTCCGCAGCTGGAAAGCAGCAAGGCGGCCAAGGAAAATGCGATGATAGTATTCTTCATATCTTTAATATATATAGTTTCACGTTGCAAAGATACGAAGAAACAGAATACAATAATAGGGAATTTCCCGAAATATTATTAGGAAATCCCCTATTATATAGAGTTCAATCGAAAGATTACTCAGCCTTTGCCTCCTCAGCAGCAGCCTCGGCAGCAGGAGCCTCTTCAGCCTTAGGAGCTTCCTCTACTGCGGGAGCAGCTTCAGTAGCTTCGGCCTTAGGAGCAGCCTTGCGTGAACGACGAGTCTTCTTCTCTGCCTTAGGAGTCTTGAGCATGTTCTCATCGAAGTCAACGAGCTCGATGAAAGCGATGTCAGCAGCGTCGCCCTGACGGCTTCCGAGCTTGATGATGCGGGTGTAACCACCGGGACGGTCACCGACCTTCTGTGCAACAGCTCCGAAAAGCTCCTTCAGAGCCTCCTTATTCTGGAGGTAGCTGAATACTACACGACGGCTATTAGTGCTATCGTCCTTTGAGCGCGTGATGAGGGGCTCAACATATTTCTTGAGTGCCTTTGCCTTGGCGAGGGTCGTAGTGATTCTTTTGTGCATGATCAGTGAGATGGCCATGTTGGCAAGCATGGCGCGGCGGTGATCAGCAGTACGGCCCAGATGATTGAATTTCTTTCCGTGTCTCATTTTTTACTTTTGTTTTCTTTAATGGACAATTTTCAACTGTCAACTGTCAATTATCAATTGTCAATTGCAATTACTCCTTGTCCAGTTTGTACTTTGAAATATCAGTTCCAAACGACAGATTCAGACTCTCGAGCAAATCATCAAGCTCAGTGAGCGATTTCTTACCGAAGTTGCGGAACTTGAGGAGGTCGGTTTTGTTGTACTGAACGAGATCACCAAGTGTCTCTACGTCGGCAGCCTTCAGACAGTTGAGAGCACGAACAGAGAGGTTCATATCTACCAACTTAGTCTTCAGCAACTGGCGCATATGCAGTACTTCCTCGTCGAACTCCTGGTTGCCCTCGATATCATTGTTCTCCAGCGTAATCTTCTCGTCTGAGAAGAGCATGAAGTGGTAAATGAGAATCTTAGCAGCCTCTTTCAGGGCGTCCTTCGGGTGAATGGAACCATCCGTTGTCACCTCCAGAACGAGCTTGTCGTAGTCGGTCTTCTGCTCAACACGATAGGGCTCTACGCTGTACTTGACGTTGCGGATTGGGGTGTAGATTGAGTCAATAGCTATCACATTGACATCGGTGCAGAACTCGCGATTCTCAACAGCGGGAACGTAACCACGGCCTTTATTGATAGTCAGGTCAATCTGCATCGATGCCTTCGATTCTATATTACAAATCACTAAATCGGGATTCAGCACCTCAAATTCGGTCAGATACTTGCCTATGTCTGCGGCTTTGAATTCAGTAGAATTCAAAGCCGCAGACATAGGCAAGTATCTGACCGGATTTGAGGTGCTGAATCCCGATTTGGTGATTTGTCCCTTACCGATACAAAGGGTAACGGTATCATGAATACCGTATTCGACGGTTACGGTGAATACAAGGGAGATATCGCTTACAGA
>JAILMS010000089.1 GCA_024692385.1 Prevotella sp.
ATACTTGTTCTGCTTCTATATAATTTACTTAGGGTGTATTTATTACGTCTTAAAAATGGTTAATAGAGGTCACTTCGGATATATGGCTTATGTTTCGTAGATATTTTTGTTGTTATTACGAAAAAATAGGCTACCTTTGCATGGTAAAAAAGACGGACTATGATAGAGAAATGTAAAGAGATATTGGCGAAGCCTTTTTTCCGCGACTTCCGTACCCTGGCAGGACTGTGGCTGCTGTTGGGCGTGCTGGCAGCAGTGATGAAGATACATTCACACAACAACTTCCTGGTATTCCGTGGCTCGTTCTGGCATGCGTGGCAAGGACTGCCACTCTATGCGGAGTATCCACAGGAGTATTGGGATATCAACCACTATGGCCCGCTATTCTCACTGGTGATAGCGCCCTTTGCCGTGGTTCCTGAATGGCTGGGACTGCTGATGTGGTGCGTGGCACTATCGTTAGGACTGTATGTCGCCGTGCGTCGCTCGCTGTTGACGAGTGGACAGCAGCTGTTTGTGCTGTGGTTCTGCGCCCATGAGTTGCTGACGGCACTGTATATGCAACAGTTTAATATCGCTATCGCCGCCATCATTGTAGGTGCCTTCTTCCTGATAGAAAAGGAGCGCGACGCAACGGCAGCATTTCTCATCGTGTTGGGTACGTTGGTAAAGATCTATGGCATCGTGGGCTTGGCATTCTTCTTCTTCTCCAAGCACAAAGTGCGCTTTGTGGCTGCGCTGGCTGTGTGGAGTGCCGTGATGTTTGTAGCTCCGATGGTGCTGAGCAGTCCGGACTATGTGGTAGGACAGTATCAGGCGTGGTTTACGGATCTGGTATCGAAGAATAGTGAGAACGGTGAGGCGCTGATGCAGAATATCTCACTGCTGGGAATGACGCACCGTGTGACAGGTCTTGAGTTTAGCGACCTGTGGCTGATTCTTCCTGGCCTTGTCATGTTTGGCATTCCCTATCTGCGTATCAGCCAATATAAGAATATGGCATTCCGCGAGACCTTGCTGGCATCGGTACTGATGTTTACTGTGCTATTCTCTACGGGTAGCGAGTCGAGTGGTTATATCATCGCACTGGTTGGTGTGGTGATATGGTATACAGCGGCTCCGTGGCAGCGTAATCGTTGGGATGTGGCGCTGTTGATATTCGTCTTTGTACTAACTAGTCTGTCACCCAGTGATTTGTTCCCTGCCTATCTGCGCAAGGAGTGGGTGCAGCCCTATGCCCTGAAGGCACTGCCGGTGACTATCGTGTGGTTCAAACTGTGCTATGAAATGTACGTTAAAGACTATCGGACAATAACCAATAACCGTTAACCAATAACCATTAGCGCATCGCTTCCTCGTAGTTGACGTTGTCGTTGAGCATGCGTGGCGGACAATGATAGTCGTCAGAAAGCACGTCAAGCTGAGAACGGTGATAGGGAGTATTCAGGCCTGCTAAGTGGAACAGCAGTTGGCAGGTGTTGTCGATAGCAACAGGTCGGCTGGTGTATTGGCGCAATCTGTCAATGATGTCAGGATGACGCTCCTTATACTTCTCTGAGCACCATATAATATAAGGTATACAGTACTGGTGGCGGATGCCCTGCTGTATGTCACTGCCATACGAGAAATCGTCGCGGCCGGAACGTGGACGATAGTCGTAGACCTCTTCGCCATGATCAGAGAGATAGACTACCACTGTATTACTATTACCATACAACTCAGTGATACGGCGGATGACGTCGTCGTTGTAGAGCGTGGCATTGTCGTAGTCGGCAATCTCCTGTCTCATCTCAGCGGTGAGCCACTGGTCCTTGCGATATGATGTGCTGTCGACAGTGAAGTGGCTGAAGGTGTGGTCCATGGGATAGCGGCAGTTGAAGCTGACGTGCTGGCCCATGAGGTGAAACAGTATGAGGCGGTGTGTGGCATCAGCGCCCTTAGCCATATTCTTGCGATATGATTCTACAAGTTGTCCGTCGTAGTCGTAGGTCTCTTCGTTCATGTCGTCATAGCAGGCTTCTGCCATTTGTGGACTATAGAGATAGGTGCCCAGTGAGAACTCAAAGAGATTATACAGCACATGCCCATCAGTAGCCTTCTGGTTGTCCTGCATGCTGACCCAGTAGCCGTTTTTCTTGAAGACGGCAGTCAGTGGTGGTGCTGACGACCAGTGCTCACCATCGCCTAACGAGTTGCAGCTGATGAGGTTGCGGATGACCTTGGTGGTCTGGTTATACGGACTGACAGCATCTGTAAAGGCGAAGAGGCGTCCTGCCTGTTGCTCGGCATCCATGAAGGGTGTGGTGTGTAGTGGGTAGCCATAGAGCGAGGCGTGGTTCTTGATGTATGACTCGCCAATGACGAGGATGATGTTAAGAGAATCGTTATCGTTTAGCTGTGGCATTACTGTGATATGACTTATCTGCTCGTAGGCATTCTTCATCTCGTGGCTTGCCAGTTGGGTGTCGTAGATGGAGATGATGAGTTTGGTGACGACATCGTCTGGGTTGCGTCGATGACTGCGCCACTCGTCGACATCGTTCATCTCACGACAACTGAACAGACCGGTATAGCTGATGGTAGAAAATACAGCACCACTGATAAGCAGTAGAGCGGCCACGGTCTTTAGTGTCTTAATGGTCTTAGCACCATGAATCAGATGGTTGACGCGCTGGCGACTCATCTCCAGCGTGACATTGGCAGCAATAAGCAGTGCGATATAGGCAATGGTGGTGCCAAAGTCTGGCTGTCGGAATAGGGCCGACAGGAACTCGCTGCTCTCTTGACCGTTGGTTTCGACAAGCAGTGTCAGGATGGTTGGTGACAGGTGCATGCTAAAGTGCCAATCCAATACTAACTCGGTAATAAATAAGGTATAGACAATGGCGTAAACAAGCCATTTAACGATGCGCCAGTGTAGCAACTCAATGACAAAGGCTGCCAGCCATGCATGGAAGAAGATAATCATCCAGCGTGGTACGGGGTTCTGCAGTACAGACTGCCAACCGATGAGTACGATGTATGCCACTATGAATGGCCATTGGCGTGTAAATGGCCGTGACCACCATTCTGCGATATGTTTTCTGAGTGCTGACAACATGCTAAGTGTGTTATGGAGGTGCAAAAATACTAATTTTATCTTTTATCACCTTATATTTTTGTCAAAAAGTGTCGCATTACAAAGAAATTGTCTACCTTTGCAGTGTCTTTATCCGTGAAACGTAACATGAAGAAAGTAACGATACTCATTCCTTGCTTCAACGAAGAAGCATCATTGCCAGCCCTCTATGAGGCGCTGAAGGAGTTGATGGATACCCATAGCAGCTATGCCTGGGAGGTGTTGATGGTCAATGACGGTAGTCGTGATCATACCATCGACGTTATCCGTCAGCTCAGGAAGAACGATGAGCGTATCTGCTATGTCGACCTGTCGCGTAACTTTGGTAAGGAGAATGCCATGCTGGCGGGTTTCGACTATGCCACGGGAGATTGTATGGTGATTATGGATGCCGACTTGCAGCATCCACCCCACGTCATTCCTGAAATGCTGAAGTACTGGGAGGAAGGCTATGAGGATGTCTATGCCAAGCGTATTACACGTGGCAAGGAAAGCTGGTTGCGCAAGCGCACAACACTGCTATACTATCATCTGTTACAGAAGACAACACGTGTAGAGATATTAGAAAATGTAGGCGACTTCCGCTTGCTGGACAGAAAGTGTATCGACGCACTCAAGCAGTTGCGCGAGACGCAGCGTTACACCAAAGGCATGTATTGCTGGGTGGGCTTCAAAAAACATGAGGTGCTCTTTGAACAGGGTGACCGCGTGGCTGGTGTGTCATCATTTAACTTTACCCGCCTGTTGGGACTGGCAATGGATGGCATCACATCGTTTACTACCGCTCCCTTGCGCTTGGCAACAGTACTGGGACTGATTGTTTCGCTGGTAGCCTTCAGTTTTATGTGCTATGTGCTGGTTACCACCCTTATCTGGGGCGACCCCGTACAGGGTTATCCTACGATGATGACCGTTATCCTTTTCTTAGGAGGCGTACAACTGCTGTCGTTAGGTATCATCGGTGAGTATCTGGGACGAATCTTCCATGAAACAAAGAATCGTCCGGTCTATCTTGTTCGTGAGAGTGGGGGAGTGTAATCAAAAGATTAACGGTTATTGGTTAACGGTTATTTGACGATAGTCTTTGGTGTACATCTCGTAACATAGCTTCAGCCAAACGATGGTTACGGGAAGTGCTTTCAGCGCATAGGGCTGGATAACTTCACGATAGATAACCTTTGGGAATAGGTCGCCTGGTGACAGACTCGAGATAATGAATACCAGCACCATGAGGGCGATATCCCATTTCGTACGCTGCCATGGTTCACAGCAATACCAAAGGGCGACGCCTGCAAAGGCAATGATATAGGTGCTGTTCTCTGAACCTGTGGAGAACAACACGGTAAACATCAGTACTGACGCCAGCAGGGTCTGACGAAATGCTACATTCTTATACTGGCTGATACGCAGATAAGGTATGCAGAAAGCAATAATGCCGGGAATGATGAGCCACAGATCACTGTAGGTGACAATCTGAGTGGTGCGACGTACCATACCCAGAAGGGATATATTGGTAGAGAGGTCAGCCATATTGCCTGCCTCACATTATGTAACCATCTGTGGGATGCACTCGATATCATCCTGTAGGTCGGCATCGATGGTGATGACGGCATCGGCCCATTGGCGTGCGGTCCATACCAGCCATGATGGCATTCTGATGGCCTACGTTACGTGCCAGGTTGATGCCTCGCACGAAGCGGTTCTCTTGGTGTAATTCAGTGATGATGTTCCACGTATTCTCTTTGCTACCATCGTTGACGAAAACCATCATCGAGTCATCAGTGATGAGGCCGTCGGCAATCATTCTTTCAAAGAGTGCTGTCAAACGCTCTACAGAGTGGCGCAGCACAGCTTCTTCATTATAGCAAGGCGATACGGTGGCTAATCTGATTATGAGTGTCGGTTTACAAAGTCAGTATAAGTAATAAATTCGTGACCATCTGCTTTCAGCATCTTGACAAGACGGTCTAAGCGTTGCATCATTTGGCGACCGCTATGGTTCTTGATGATGAAGGGCATCTTAAATTCGGGATGTTCCTTCAGGTCATAGAACTCCCATGGATGGAAATAGGTGACAAAGTAGCCGTCATGGCCTACTGTGCGGCGTACCATCCAGTGGTATAAAAATTCGGGCAGGTTGTGAAGTGATAGCCAGAACAGCGGGAAACGTATCCATGGAGTTACTGAGGCGGGAATCTGCATGACGCCACCTTTCATAAACCATGTGCGTGGTGCTGTCAGGTGCATGTAACGGCCAGGGATGAAGGCTGGGTTCAGTGAAGAGTTGTAGCGATAGCCTGCCTTCTCAATCTCCTCGTCGCTGACGGGAAACATACGGGGCTGGCGGTAGCCATAGACAGTACGTCCTGTGACGCGCTCCACAATCTGTTTGGATATGGCGAAGTCGGTCTCTTTGGGCTGCCAGTGGTCTACACCATGACAGGCCACCTCATGACCTTCGTCCATGATGCGCTGCATCACTTCGGGAGCATTCTCGGCAAAGTTGCCCGTACAGAAGAAGGTGGCTTTAACGCCATTCTCTTTCAGCACGTCAAGGATACGGTTAGTACCTTCCTTACTGACTTCCATACCCTCTTGCAGCGTGTAGCTTACACCATGCTCGCGGGGTACGTCGAATTCTTCTGTATCGAAACTAAGTAGAATCATGCAAATGCTCCCTGTATTTTTGCTGCTATTTCCTTAAATTCCTCTTCGGTGAGTTTCAGCTTCTCTTTGCGGAAGTCGGCATCAGCCTCACTCTGCATAGGGATGAGGTGGATATGGGCGTGAGCAACCTCCAAACCCAGTACAACTTGTGCTACCTTCTTGCAGGGGAAAGCCTTCTTGATGGCAATAGCTACGCGCTTGGCAAACTGCTGGTAGCGGGCTAGCTCGTCGTCCTCCATATCGAAGAAATAGTCTACCTCGCGACGTGGAATAACCAGGGTATGTCCCTTTACCAATGGGTTGATGTCAAGAAAAGCATAGAACTCGTCGTTCTCTGCCACTTTGTAGCTGGGAATCTCGCCAGCAGCAATCTTTGAGAAAATGTCCATGATTTATGCGATTGAAATGTTCTCGATGCGCAACTTGATGGTTCCACGGGGAATAGTAATCTCTACCTCGTCACCAACCTTCTTACCCAACAGACCTTGTGCAATGGGAGTCTTGATAGAGATCTTACCGGCACGCAGGTCAGCCTCGTTCTCGCTGACGATGGTATAAGACATCTTGGTGTTAGTGGTCAGATTGGACATTTCCACCTTGGTGAGAATCTGTACAGAGTCAGTGCTCAGGCGTGAAGTGTCAACAACTTTAGCCTCAGCAATGGTGGACTTTAACTTGTTAATCTTGTCTTCCAAGTGGGCCTGAGCCTCCTTGGCAGCATCGTACTCACTATTCTCACTCAGGTCACCCTTCTCACGAGCTTCGGCAATAGCTGCTGAGGCCTTCGGGCGTTCTACCGCTTCTAGGCGGTGCAGTTCGGCTATGAGGTTATCGTAGCCTTCTTGTGACATATATGCCATAATTTTGTATTTTACGATTTGTTATTTACAATTCTGGTTTAATCGTGCAAAAAAAGAAAGAATCCCGACTCGTAGTGTCGGAATGCTTGCCACACTCTGTTCTTCAAGTCAGAGAATCTCTGTTTTTAGCTATGTATCTTATCGGATGCAAAGATAGTGAATAATTCTTAACTGGCCAAATAATTAGTTGGATATTTTTGTTTCCGATTGATTTAAATCAAGAAAGTGTAGGTGTTACACCATTTTTATACACCGTTTTCTTGCATATTATAAAATATGTGGTATCTTTGCAGCGTGTTTTTCATAGTATTAGATTTAAGGTTAACAAAGGTTAGGGACTCAGCGGAGTCCCATTTTTTTGTATATAGCGCATAGTGCATAGTAGATCGCAATGCCAGTAACGAGGCCTGCCAAAGCATCAATGAGGTAATGCGCGAAGATGTATACTGTAGAAAAACACATTAACAGATAGAAAGGAAGCATACCTCCTACCAGTTTCCAACTCTTGGTTCGTAACGCCAGCATCATCAATAGCGTGGTTACACCTACATGACTGCTGGGAAAAGCTGCAGTGGGACGCTCGCCGGCATCGTGGGTGATGTCGAGCAAATGGTAGAAGAAACCATCTGTCCAACCGGGTGCCGCCATACGTTCAGAATGGGTGAGAAACCAATCGCCAAGATTCGGAAATATGCCAGCGGCAATTTTCTCAGTACCTACCGCCAAATAGTAAAACTGTGGCCCAGTGACGGGCAGTAGGTCGAAGACAACGTAGTAGGCAAAGAATGCTGACATGATGACAAAAGTCACCATCTTAAACTCCTGGTAGCGATTAAAGAAGTAGTAGATGTAGATGACCAGCATGAGTGGGAAGTAGCTGATATATCCCAGGCACATCAGCTCGGAAAACCACCCATAAGGAATCTTTTGTGAAAACAGTAATGACGGTTGACACCCGAAAATGGTCTGTTCCCATTGGGCAAAGACGTGATCGAGGTTGGGCAGGATGCGATTCAGTTCGTAGGTGTCTGGATACCACCAACTGAGGAAGGTCATCTGAGTCAGTGCACGAAGAAACATGGTCAGTTTACATGGATACTTGCGGTAGATACCCCATGCGGCCAAAGTGGCAGCAATGTAGCCTCCACGCAGTACAAGCATGTCGGTAATGTTAGGTAGGCGAGACCATGCGCAGGTCATGATGACCAACGTGAATATCAAATATCCTATGCCTACCCATTCTGCGGCCAGCAAGCCTTTTACAGCCAGTTGTTTTTCTTGTACCATGCAATGCTTCGTTTGACGCCTTCCTCTAGTTTTACCTTTGGTTCGAAACCAAGTTCGCGACGTGCGGGTTCAATGTTACAACGCCAGTTGCGCTGGCGCATAATGTAGTATTTGTCGTTGTTCAGTGCGGTTACCTTGCCAGTGATTTTTCCGACGTACTCTCCGCAGAAGGTAATGATACGCAATAGCCAGAGTGGTGCTGTAATGCGTATCCACCAGGGATTACCCAACTCCTTGCGTATCAGATCGCTGAAAGTTGACGACTGATATACTTCACCGTCACTGAGGAAGTAGCGGCGACCTGTTACGCCCTTCTCACATGCCAGGAAAACAGCTTGTACGACATCGGTGACATAGATAAAGGTGATGTCCTGCTGCTTGAAACCTACAGCAAAGTCGGTGTGTGCTTTGATGCTCTTAGCCATAATGAAGTAGTCACGCTCACGAGGACCGTATACACCTGTGGGACGCAGAATGACATAAGGTAGTCCTTCAACGGTATCGAGCCATTGTTCGGCATCGAGTTTGCTCTTTCCATAGGCCGTGTTCGGCTGGGCCTTGTCGTCTTCGCGGATCTCTTGGTAGGGCTGTTGCTCACGGATGGCTCCCATGATGCTGAGACTACTGATGTACACAAAGCGTTTCAGATTATTCTGGGTAGCTGTCAATGCTCGTACAAAGTGTTTGGTGCCTTCAGTATTGATACGGAAGAAGTCCTCCTTGTGCAGGCATTTGGTAACACCGGCGGCATGTACCACATAGTCGAACTGATGCTCCTTTAGCTGTTCTTTCAGCTGCTCTTCTGACGACAAGTTTAGCTCAATCGTGTGGATGCGCTCGTCTTGCAGGAATGACAGTGAACTGCTCTTGCGTATTGCTGCCCATGTCTCAAAACCACGACGCAGCGCCTCTTCTACAATAAAGGAGCCAATGAACCCACTGGCTCCTGTAATTAGTATTTTCAAGGTTTTGTCTGTTTGTTATTTCTTATCTTTACCAGTTAGGTGGTCAACAGCGTCACGCGCCTCGTCGTTGAGGTTGATGTTACGGTTTACCTTTGCATCAATGGTTCCGGCGCGCATGATGTCTGCCATGTCAACACCTGTGGCTGACTTTAGTACGTCGAAAGCTTGTTTGATGGCTATGGGTACACCGCCACTCATAGAGGCTACGCCTGCACCAGTGTCCTGGCCTCCACTGTAGACGTGAACGTCCTTGATGGATGAGATGGGCTTTGCGACATTCTCAACAATCTGAGGAAGTACCTCAATCATCATCTGAGCTACAGCGGCGTTGTTATACTTCTTATAGGCCTCAGCCTTCTTGTCCATAGCCTGTGCCTCAGCTTCACCCTTCTTTTGGATGGCGTAGGCCTCAGCTTCACCCTTAGCTTTGATACCGATAGCTTCCTGCTCCAGACGATAGCGTACTGCATCTGATTCTGCATTCTGAGCCAAAGCACGCTGCTCAGCTTCATACTTCTGGGCTTCAGCAACGCGTTTGCGCTGTTCCAGGTCAGCGGCAGCATTCTTCTCAATCTGGTATTTGTCGGCATCGGCCTTCTTTTCTACTTCAGCAGCCAGCTGGTTCTGGCGAATCTCAATCTGCTCCTTCGAGAGAATCTGTTCGCGCTTTGTTTTCTCAATCTCTGCTTCAACAGTCTTGATATTAATGGTTTTCTGCTGTTCCTGCTGTTGGATGGCGTAGGCAGCATCGGCATCAGCCTGTGCTGTGTCAGCCTGCTGCTTCAGGGCGGCACGCTTCAAAGCCAGTTCGTTGTTCTTGATAGCGATGGCGGTGTCGGCATCTACACGAGCGTCGTTGGCTTCTTTGTCTGCTTTCGATACCTCGATTTTTACGTCACGTTCAGCAATTGCACGATTGATGCTGGCATCCTTCTTGATCTTGGCAGTGTTATCAGCACCGAGGTCCTTGATGAGGCCTTCCTTGTCAGTCACGTTCTGGATGTTGCACGAGATAATCTCAATACCAAGTTTGGCCATGTCGGGCTGGGCCTTGGTCATTACCTGGTCAGAGAATCCGTCGCGGTCAGTATTCAGTGAGCGAAGATCCAATGTACCGATAATCTCACGCATGTTACCCTGCAGAGAATCCTGCAACTGTTCAGCAATCTCGTTTGGCATCATGTTCAGGAAGTTCTTGGCAGCCAAGCGTGTACCTTCATTGGTTGGCATGACGCGAATCTTTGCTACAGCGTCCACGTCAACATTGATGAAGTCGGTAGTTGGTACGCTCTCCTCCGTCTTGATGTCTACGGTAATCTGTCCGAGATAAACACGGTCCAGACGCTCGAAGAATGGAATGCGGAAACCACCGGAACCGATGAGCACACGGGGCTCACGAGAAAGACCGGATATGATGAATGCTGCTGAGGGCGGCGCTTTTACATAAGAGACGAATAACAAGATGGCCAATATGAGAATGGCCACGGCAACAAGAAAGAATGTGGTAGGTTCCATAAGCTATTAATTGGTTTAAAGAATAATTATCGGCAAAGGTACGAAAAAAAAGTGAGTTATTGATGACGATATGTTGTTTTTTTTACTAACTTTGCGACAGAAACGTTTAAATGTATAATACTATGAGTAAGAAGAAAGGCGGTAAAAGACTGAATAAGAAACAGATAGCTGAGATGTTGCAGACGTTGTTCCAGCAGCATCCTAACGAGACGTTATCTTTCAAGCAGATTTTTAAGGCTTTGAAACTTGACACACATCCTACTAAGATGCTGGCCATTGACCTGATGGAAGAGATGGCGTGGGATGACTATCTCTCGAAGGTCAGCGATAACTCATATCGCTTGAATCAGAAGACACAGGTGCAGGAGGGTACCTTTATCCGTAAGGCTAATGGTAAAAACTCGTTCCTGCCAGATGATGGTGGTACGCCCGTGTTTGTTAGTGAGCGTAACTCATTGTTTGCCATGAATGGCGACCGTGTGAAAGTAACTTATATGGCTCGTCGTGAGAAGCATATCAAGGAGGCTATGGTCGTAGAGATTCTCAGTCACAAGCGAGATCAGGCTGTTGGAAAGCTGAAGGTGGAGAAGGATTATGCCTTCTTGGTTACCGAGGGCAACATCTTCGTACATGATATCCTTATTCCTAAGAAAAAACTGAAGGGCGGCAAGACGGGCGACAAGGCTGTTGCTAAGATTACGCAGTGGCCTTCGAGAGAATCGAAGAATATTGTCGGTGAGGTTGTTGATGTGCTTGGTAAGGAAGGCGACAACAACGTTGAGATGCATGCTATTCTGGCACAGTATGGTCTGCCATATCGCTATCCGAAGCATGTCGAGGAGGCTGCCGAGAAGATTGAACCGGGTATTACGCCCGAGGAGATAGCACGTCGTGAGGATTTCCGCGATGTCTTTACTTGTACCATCGACCCCAAGGATGCCAAGGACTTTGATGATGCGTTGTCGATTCAGAAAAAAGGAAAGTGCTGGGAAGTTGGCGTGCATATTGCCGATGTTTCGCACTATGTCAAAGAGGGCTCTGTGATTGACAAGGAGGCAGTGAAGCGTGCGACGAGTGTCTATCTTGTTGACCGTACTATCCCTATGCTGCCTGAGCGTCTGTGTAATTTTATATGTTCATTACGTCCCAATGAGGAGAAACTCTGTTACAGTGTCATCTTTACCTTGGACGATGAAGCTAACATTAAGGACTATCATATCGCTCATACCGTCATCAAGAGTAATAGAAGGTACGCGTATGAGGAGGTCCAGGACATCTTGATGGGCAAGGATGGTGACTATGCGGATGAGTTGCGAATCCTTGACAAGTTGGCGAAGTGCTTGCGCGAACGCCGCTTTAAGGGTGGTGCTGTCAAGTTTGACCGCGAGGAGTTGCATTTCGATATTGACGAGACGGGCAAGCCAGTTCGTGCCTACTTCAAGAAGTCTAACGATGCAACCCAGCTCATTGAGGAATTCATGCTGTTGGCTAACCGTACGGTCGCTGAGAGTGTGGGTAAGGTGAAGAAAGGTACGAAAGGCAAGACGTTGCCTTATCGTATTCACGATCAACCAGATCCCACCAAGCTGGAGGCGTTGCGCGAGTTTGTGGTCAAGTTTGGCTACAAGATGAAAACTGCAGGTACTAAGGGCGCTATCTCGAAGTCGCTGAATGCACTGATGGACGGTTGTCAAGGTAAAAAAGAACAGAAACTTATTGAGACCGTTGCTCTGCGAGCGATGATGAAGGCAAAGTATTCTACTCATAATATCGGTCACTATGGACTGGCTTTTGAGTATTATACCCACTTTACGTCACCTATTCGTCGTTATCCTGATACGATGGTTCATCGTTTGTTGACAAAATACCAGAATGGTGCCCGCTCGGCTAATCAAGACAAATACGAAGAGCTCTGTGAACACTGCTCGGATGTGGAACAGACGGCTCAGCAGGCCGAACGTGACAGTATCAAGTATAAAATGGTGGAGTTTATGGCTGATAAAATTGGTAATGAGTACGACGCTCATATCTCCGGTATTCAGTCGTATGGAATCTATTGTGAGATCGATGAGAACCACTGTGAGGGTATGGTGTCGATGCATGACTTGGATGATGACTACTACGATTTCGATGAGCGTAATTATTGTCTCGTAGGTCGTCGCCATCATAACAAATACCAGCTGGGTGATCCTGTGCGTATCAAGGTAGCTCGTGCAAATATGGAGAAGCGTCAGCTTGACTTTGTTCTTGCTGACGACCATTCTAAGTCTCGTTAATCCTATTCTATTAACCATTATATTATAAGGTATGAAAGAAAATAACCGTATTATCGCTGCAGCACTTGTTGCTGTCGCTATTGTCTGTCTGGGATGGTTCGTCAAGGCAGGTATCGACAATTTCGTTAACAAAGATCGTCATGTGACGGTTAAGGGCTTGGCTGAGCGTGAAGTGCCAGCCGACAAAGTAACATGGAGTATTGGTACGAAGGTGACAGGAAACGATCTGCCAATGCTTTATGAGAATATCAATCTGCAGACGAAGAAGATTAAGCAGTTTCTGCTGAGGTACGGACTTCCCGAAAAGGAAATTACCGTTAATCCTCCTTCTATTACCGACTTGGAAGCTCGTGAGTGGGGTGATAACCAGAAAGCTTTCCGCTATATCGTCAACACAACAATCACGGTGGCTACCAATAAAGTAGCAGAAGTAAACAAGGCCATCTCCAGTCAGGCGGAGCTCTTGAAGCAGGGTGTGGCACTGGGCGAGAATTATCCGCAATATGAATATGCGTCGTTCCAACAGATGAAGCCAGAGATGATGGCGGAGGCTATTAAGAACGCACAGAAGACAGCTGCGCAGTTTGCAGAGGCCAGTGAGTGCGACCTCGGAAAAATTGTAACGGCCGATCAAGGACAGTTCTCTATTGAGAATCGCGACGATAACACGCCATATATTAAAAAGGTACGCGTAGTCACTACAGTGACTTATTCGTTGAAAGACTAAAGACTGTATGGAAAGACATCGCTCGTTAACTATTTTTTGCAAATATTTCTCTCCAAAATATGCCTAAAGTTTAGTTATATTTTGTATCTTTGCACTCGCTAAGAGTTTCCCAAAACGGGAAACTTTTTGCGAGGAAGATAAAGAAAAGTTGTCCAAAACGGAAAACTTTTTACTGTAAAGAGAGAGCAATAACTAAAGAAATATACGCATAAACAATGGAGATTAAGAACTTTACCATCACCAAACGAGACGGTTCAAGAGACTCGTTCTCGCTAGACAAAATTATGAACGCTATCGTAAAGGCGTTCGAGAGTGTAAACGTACCTTCTGACCTGGGTACCATCTCGAAAATTATCAGTCATTTGGATATCAAGGATGATATCACGGTGGAGGATATTCAGAACCAGGTTGAGGAGGCGCTGATGCGCGAAGGCTTCTATAAGGTAGCCAAGTCGTTCATGCTCTATCGTCAGCAGCACACAGAGGATCGTGAGACACTTGCTAAGTTGCAGTTCTTGTCAGATTACATGGAGTCTGCTAATGCCGCTACCAGTTCTAAGTTTGATGCAAATGCCAATGTGGAGCACAAGAACATTGCAACATTGATTGGTGAACTGCCGAAATCAAACTTTATTCGTCTGAATCGTCGTCTGTTGACTGAGCGTATTAAGAAGATGTATGACAAGGAGCTGGCTGATAAGTACATCGACTTGCTGACTCACCACTTTATATATAAGAACGATGAGACCTCATTGGCAAACTATTGTGCGTCTATTACCATGTATCCTTGGCTCATTGGCGGAACAACTGCCATTGGTGGCAACTCTACTGCTCCAACCAACCTAAAGTCGTTTGCTGGTGGCTTTATCAACATGGTGTTTATGGTAAGTTCTATGCTCGCTGGTGCTTGTGCTACACCAGAGTTCCTTATGTATATGAACTACTTCATTGGTAATGAGTATGGTAAGGACTACTGGCAGCATCCCGAACAGCAGGCCGATCTCTCATTGAAAAAGCGTACTATTGATAAGGTCATCACTGACTACTTCGAGCAGATTGTTTATTCGCTGAATCAGCCCACAGGTGCTCGCAACTATCAGGCTGTATTCTGGAATGTTGCTTACTATGATCGTTACTACTTCGAGAGTATCTTTGGTGAGTTCTACTTCCCTGATGGCTCTAAGCCCGATTGGGATGGCCTCTCTTGGTTGCAGAAGCGTTTCATGAAGTGGTTCAATCAGGAGCGTACAAAGACTCTTCTGACCTTCCCTGTTGAGACGATGGCTCTGCTCGTTGACGAGAATGGTGAGCCTAAGGATAAGGAGTGGGGTGAGTTTACTGCTGAGATGTATGCTGAAGGCCACTCATTCTTTACCTATATGAGCGATAACGCTGACTCGCTGTCTTCTTGCTGCCGTCTGCGTAACGAGATTACCGATAATGGTTTCTCTTATACACTGGGTGCGGGCGGTGTGTCTACTGGCTCAAAGTCAGTTCTCACAATCAACCTGAACCGCTGCGTCCAGTATGCAGTCAACCATAAAATGGACTATCTGGAGTATCTGAGTCAGGTCATTGATCTCTGCCATAAGGTGCAGCTGGCTTATAATGAGAACTTGAAGGATCTGCAGACTCATGGAATGTTACCACTCTTTGATGCTGGTTACATCAATATCGCTCGTCAATATCTGACCATCGGTATCAATGGTTTGGTAGAGGCCGCTGAATTCATGGGCCTGAAGATTACGCCTAACGACGATTATAAGAAGTTCGTACAGAGTATTCTCGGCCTTATCGAGAAGTATAACAAACAGTATCGCACTAAGGATATCATGTTCAACTGCGAGATGATCCCTGCTGAGAATGTCGGTGTGAAGCATGCTAAGTGGGACCGTGAGGATGGCTATTTCGTACCTCGTGACTGCTACAATAGTTACTTCTATGTAGTTGAGGACGACTCACTCAGTGTCATCGATAAGTTCAAGTTGCACGGTGCGCCCTATATCGAGCACCTCACCGGTGGTTCGGCTCTGCACATGAACCTCGACGAGCACCTCTCTAAAGAGCAGTATCTGCACCTGCTGAAGGTCGCTGCCAAGGAGGGCTGTAACTACTTCACATTCAATATTCCCAATACGGTATGTAATGACTGTGGGCATATTGATAAGCGCTATCTCAAAGAGTGCCCCCACTGCCATTCGAAGAATGTGGACTATATGACCCGCATTATCGGTTACCTGAAGCGTGTCAGCAACTTCTCGCAGGCTCGTCAGGAAGAAGCATCAAGGAGATATTACGCACATGCGTAATATCTCTCTTGCACTGTTCTTAACAGTGTGAGAGATTTTAGAAACTAAATGAGAAATTAGAATTAATCAATGCTTAAATACGTAAATACAGGGGTTGTTTTCCAAGAGATACCAGATGAGGTAACCTTAGCTATCAACATCTCTAACTGTCCGTGTCATTGCCCAGGATGCCATAGCCATTATCTTTGGGATGACATTGGTATGCCGTTGGACACTGATGCTATTGATGCCTTTATCGAACGCTATGGTACAGATATTACATGCCTGTCGTTCATGGGAGGTGATGCTGATCCTGTAGGCGTTAATCAGTTGGCACAGTATATTCATGAAACTTACCCGCAGTTTAAAGTTGCGTGGTATAGTGGTCGTCTTCGTGTGTCATCTGCTGTCAATAAGGCCGACTTTGATTATATCAAGATAGGTCCTTATATCCAACACCTGGGTCCTTTGAAATCGCCAACCACCAACCAGCGTCTCTACCGACTTCGTAATGATGGTTCCTTTGAAGACATTACCTATCGCTTCTGGCGTCAGCGTGATATTGCGATTTAAGATAAATATGCATATAAAAAAGAGGGTGTTTTGAAACATCCTCTTTTTTATTTTTAATCCTTTGTTAATGATTAGTCCTTGCGGTCGTCGATGTTGTCGCCCTCAGTGGGTGCCATCTCTTCTTCGAAATCAGTGATGCCAGCCTTGATGAGGATGTCGTACCACTGAATGAGCTTCTTGATGTGCGAGTTCTGAACGCGGTCCTGATCCCATTCGGGAAGAACTTTTGAGAAATACTCATGCAGCTCGTCGGGAGTAGCCTTCTTGAAGTTGATGCTGCTGGGCTTGCCTTTCTCAAGGTCGCGCATAGAAGCCAGCACCTTCATCAAGGGTACGTCGTCGCTCTCTGTAAACATAGCGATGTCTGCCAGTGAGGTGATGCGGTCTGTTCCAAAAGCGGGGATGCGCTTATGGGTTTCGTCCAAAGCCTCAACGATAAGGCTGTTCTTAGCACGTGATACTAATTTGTAGAGTCCGGGTTTGCCGGAGATTGCTAAAATGGTTTGTTTCATATTTCCTTTATTATTTCGATATTTCGTTATTATGATTTAGGATATTGTCTATTTGTTTGTTGAGGTCAGCATGACCGTCGTTGATGATCTCATAGTCGGCGCGACAGCGCAACTCCTCTTGTGGCCATTGACGTTTCATCCACTGGAGGACTTCCTCGCGGTTGATGCCGTCGCGCTGCATAACGCGTTGGATGCGCACCTCTTCGGGAGCGGTGACAACGATGACACGGTCAACGAGGTTGCTGATGCCTGATTCATAAAGGATGGCGCTCTCCATCCACTGGTAGCCACTTTCTTCGAAGTCGCGGAAGACGGCAGGATGTACGATGGCATCAATCTTCTTGGCATTGGCCTCGCTCTCTAACAGAAAGCGGGCTATGTCGGCCTTCTCTAAGGAACCGATGAGTTTTAACAGCTGTTGGCGAACCTCTTCCGACGTGCGGATAATGCGCTTGGCAGCTTGGTCACAGTCGTAGATCTCAATGCCACGTGCCTTGAGCAGCTGGCAGACGTAGCTTTTACCAGAACCGATTCCCCCTGTAATACCTATTTTCATTCTTCTTCTATCAGGTAATCGACCTGTTTGGTGTCAAGGACGGCACGGCTGACACCACGGGGAACCTCGCGCAGATAGAGGTTACATTTCTCTTTGTGGCTCTGCGTGATTTCTTGGTAGTCGGCAACAACCTTGAAGTCGTCAGCGCGCAGTGAGCGTATCTGGCTGACACCTGCCACAAAATGCACTTTGGCATAGCGTGGGAAGGTACGTAATACCTTACCTTCAGGTAGGTTGAGACAGTGAATAGGTATGTTGTTGATGGTTTCCTCGGTGAGTACGTCAGTATGGAAACGGATGCGTACTCGGTCTGGAACCACTTTAACATCGTTGATGTGTGCCAACTGGCAGTCAATGGTCAGCGTGTCTCGGAAGTTGACGTAGTTGAGGGCCTCCGTATAGACGGCACGGATGCTGTCGAGTTTCTCTGGCGAAGCATAAATCTCTACGCTATCGGGTAAATACTCTACATGCGAGATGAAGTAGAGTTGGTCAGGGATTACTCGACCGGCCCAACGGACAGGAACTCGGCGACACTCACCATTGTTATATGAGAATTCCATATGGTCGGGCTTGACAGCTGTGACCTTTGACGATAATTCTAAGCGTTGCTCAATGATGCGTTTCAAGTCGTTAGTACCTACAGTGCCATTACCACGACCACGGTCATAGTTTTTAAATGGTATCTGGATGGTGCCCAAGCGGTCTGTGTAGAGGTATACCATCATGACCCATCCTTTGTCTCGGATGGTGGCACGTACGGTATCTACTGGTACTGAGGTGAGTACTACGTTCTTGGGAATGCCCACCACCTGTGCGGGTATCTTGATTTCCTTCTCGTAGGTTTCGTTAAGCGTAATGATAAGCCAGAAAATACCGGAGAGGAAGAGAAAGAACATGAAAATCAAGAACTGCTTGTTCACATTACTGAACAAGAAGTTCCTGATAGTGATGAATATGTTCTTGATACCCATCTTCTTTCTTTGCCCTTTTACTCTTTATTATTTCTGCACTGGTGTGCTGGCCGTATCCTTGTAGACGTAGCCCTTGTCGACCTTGATGACAACACCATCAGCAATTTTTACTTCGATGATGCCGCTTGCCAGATCAATCTTCTTTACGGTGCCATAGATTCCACCACCGGTAACGACGGGAGTACCCTCCTGCAGTGTGTTCTGGAAATTCTGAATCTCCTTTTGACGCTTCTGCTGGGGACGAATCATAAAGAAGTACATGATGGCAAAGATGGCAACCATCATAATCAGGAAACTGGTCATGCTGCCACCGCCCTGGGCGGCCTGTGCAGCGAGAATAAACTGTGTCATTGTTTTTGCGTTATTACGTTATTTCGATATTTTGGATTCTATTATGATGAGTTATTAGCTCTTTCTTGGCTCCATATGCTTCAGCAGAGATTCTTTCTCAATGAGATGACGGGCAATGGTGTCCAACATGCCATTGATATAGCCGGCACTACGCGGGGTAGAGTAGAGCTTAGCAATCTCCACATATTCATTGATGCTGACATTAATGGGGATGCTGGGGAATGTCATCATCTCAGCGATGGCTATCTGCATGATGACAATGTCCATATATGCAAGACGTGAGAAATCCCAGTTGCGAGAGGCTTCGCTCATGAAACGCTGATACTCGTCGGCATTCATAATCGATGCGCGGAACAGCTTGCGGGCATATTCCTTGTCTTCTTCGCTATCGTATTCGGGCAGCAACTCCTGATGCCCCTTGTTCTTCTCCTCAAAACGCTTGATAGTCTTCAGTACGAAGGTGTCGACGATATCTTTGTCATCATTCCAATAGATGCTCTGCTCTTCCAGCAAACTGTCGAGGTCGGGATTGTTCTCGATGAGTGTACGATACAACTTACGCCACAACTCGCGGTCAGCGTCATAGCTGTCTTCGGGTGAGGCCATGTAATCCTGATAAATTTGACTCTCGGTAATCTGTGTGTAAATCTTCTTAAGGAATTCGGGCTCGTCGTTCCAATTCTTCTTCTGGGTTTCCATGAACTCGTTGAGCATTTTGTTCTCCTCCAACTGGAGGGCAAAACGGTTCATAATGAATTTCTGTGAAGGCATTGCCAATCCTTCGCGTTGTGCACGCGATTGGGCAACTTCTACATGGCGGCGGGCCTCCTGAGTGATGCCCACAATAAGGGCTAACAAGTAATTGTAAAGGTCATAGGCTTTCGACAGGCTGAAAATGAGTTCCTTCTCAGCGGTGTCGATATTCTTGCTTCCGTTTTGATAGTAGGCGTAGGTTAACTGGACGACCTTAATCCTGATGAGTTCTCTGTTAATCATAATTGTTGTGTAAAGAAATAGCTTTTTGATACTCTTATCGGTTGCAAAAGTACGAATAAATCCCCGATTATACAAAAAAAACACCTATTTTTATAAAAAATTCAATAATGAATTGTCAATTATCAATTTTTATTTGTACCTTTGCAGCCGCTTTTCGCATCGTGTGATGGTGAATTAAGCACAATAAACTTAATTTTAGAGTAACACATTTAATTATTATGTTAGAGATTAACGTTAACGGTCAGAAGCGCACCGACATTGGCAAGAAGGCCTCTAAGATGCTTCGTAAGGAGGGCATGGTTCCCTGCAATTTGTATGGTGAGAAGAAAGGTGAGAATGGTCAGCCCGAGGCTATGGCTTTCACTGCATCTATGGCTGAGCTCCGCAAGGCTGTCTACACACCTCATGTATATGTAGTAGTTCTGAACATCGATGGCACTGAGCACAAGGCTATCATCAAGGAGCTGCAGTTCCATCCTACAACAGACGCTCTGTTGCACGCTGACTTCTTCGAGATCAACGAGACAAAGGCTATCACTGTTGGTATTCCTGTTAATATTGTTGGTCACGCTCAGGGTGTACGTGATGGTGGTCGTCTGAACCTCTCTATCCGTAAGATTGACGTGAAGGCTCCTTACAAGCAGATTCCTGAGAAGCTGGACATCGACGTTACCGAGCTGCAGCTGGGTAAGGCCATCAAGGTTGGTTCACTGAGCTTCGAGGGTCTGGAGATTGCTACTCC
>JAILMS010000138.1 GCA_024692385.1 Prevotella sp.
GGTGGAGCGAAGGCACTGACAGCCTTACATGGAGCGCCCCACAATCCGGGAATCATATAGACAGCAAAGGCCAGCGACGCCAGTCCTCCCATGATGCAGACCACAGGCATGGGCTTATGCAGCTCACCGCCTATCTCGTCTGTCTGGAACTTCAGCCAGCCACAGAGATAGGCACCCAGCAAGCCGAAGATGACAATCCACAAGGAGAGGAATACCTCACGGTCAAGGATATGCCAACCGTAGGCCAAATCAGCTACACTCAGAAATTTCAGGGCGAAGGCCAGTTCGATGAATCCCAGCACCACCTTCAGCGTGTTCATCCACGAACCTGACTTGGGTGCCTGTTGCAGCCATGAGGGGAACAGGGCAAACAGCGTAAATGGCAGTGCCAGCGCTACGGCAAAGCCCAGCATACCCATGGCGGGAGCCAGCCAGTTGCCTGTAGTAGCCGTCTCTACCAACAGCAGACCGATGATGGGTGCTGTACAAGAGAACGATACCAGTACCAGCGTGAAGGCCATCAGGAAGATACTGACATAGCCACTCGTTGTCGTTGCTTTATCGTCTACGGCATTAGCCCAACGACTGGGCAGTTTGATTTCAAACCATCCGAAGAATGACAGGGCGAATACCACGAGCAATATAAATAGGAACACGTTAAATACCGCATTGGTAGACATCGCATTCAGCGTATCAGAGCCGAAGAGCAAGGTAACCAGCAGTCCCAGTGTCAGGTAAATCACCACGATGCTCAGTCCGTAGGTCAGTGCGTCGCGCAGTCCCTTCTTTCTGTCGCTCTTTGCGCGCTTCAGGAAGAAGCTCACCGTCATGGGGATGATAGGCCAGATGCAAGGCATCAGCACAGCCAGCAAGCCACCCACAAAGCCCATGAAGAGGATGTATAGAAGGGAGGAAGAATCTACGGCCTCTCCCGCCCCCTCCGAAGGGAGGGGAGTTACGACAGCAGAATCTACGGCAGTAGTATCTTCTGTGGGAATCTCTATGATTGCTACAGTATCATCAGGTGTATCCTTCATTTCCTCTTTCTTCACCATAGGGTCAGGCTCCTTGCCACTCTTTTCAGAAGTCTCTCCCCTTAAGGAGAGATTAGAGGAGGCATCTCCCTGCTCCTTAAATGCCACCTCTGTGGGAGGCAGACACATCTCGTCGTTGCATGCGCCGTATTCTAGATAACAGTCGATGATATAATGAGGTTTCGTGAAGCGTACCTTCTGTACAAATTGGGCCTTCTTCTCAAAAAAGCGCAACTCCATATCAAACATCTTGTCGTACTGTTTGATGACATTGCCACGCGGCTGTAACTTGCCCACTGTTTCTACGCCCTCCATCTTCACCACGTTGAAAGTGGCAGAGATAGGACCGTCGTTACCCATGTCTGTGGAATATACATGCCAACCATTGTCTACGGTTGCGCTAAAAACAATCTCGCCCTCATTGGCTTTCAGCTTTTTCAGTTGTGAAGAGAAGTGCACGGGATTCACCATTTGTCCCTGCGCTACCAACACGATTAGCCCTAACAAGAGGCTCGTAAATATTCGTTTCATTCTGTTGTCATAGTTAAGCAGTTGCAAAGGTACAAATAAGTGCGGGAAAATCCAAATAAATTTGAGATTTTCCGAAGACAACGCCACATTCATACCCTTAGGCATGAGTGTGGCGACAATACCTTTTTTCAGAAACTACCCGAACCAGTGTTGGTCGCTTACCTGACTTGTCTGCGAAGTGACGCGCTGTTGCAGGTCTGCCACCTTCTTTGCCAGCTCCTGGTTGCGCTTGGTCAGGCGGGTGTTCACCTCTCTCATCTTCTCCACCTGTTCAATGAGATGATCCTTCTCAGGATCAAGGAACTGCTCCCTGTAACGCCTTGAGGCACTGACGGCACGCCAGATGATGAAACCCATCAGCAACATACTGACGAGCTGAATGATCAGCGTAATCACACCGCTACGGTTGATGTCAGAGTTAATATTCGTCATTATGATGGTGGCATCCTCCATGCTGATGTCGGCAAAGAGCACACCAGCCACGCGGCCAGTCTTGTCCTTGATAGGAATAGAATAGGTACACATCAGCACCTTGAGTTCGCCAGCACCGAGATATGCCTCTGTCCACTGGCGCTTTCCCTCCATGGCCGTCTTATACCAGTCGCGCTCCGTATAGTCGAAAGCCATTATGCTGGTCTTTATGTGAGGGTCGCCAGTGCGTTTGCCTTTCAGCACCACGCTGGGCTGATAGTCGTAGGTGTAAGGCATGAAGAGTTTGCCTTTTCCCTTGTTCTTGTAATAGTCGGGAATGAAAGCCACGCCGACACCGATGATATGCGGATTCACCTTGATGATGCGCGCAGCAATGCTATAGCTGGTCTCTGGAGTGCCCAGCGTCAGATGGATGCTCTGTTCAGCATTAAGCAACGCTGTTTCCGCCTCTGTCTTTACCTTAGCCACGCGCTGACTTTCCTGCATATCGCGCTGTGCTTTAGCCAGCAGTTCCCTTGTGGCACTATTGCGTGCCATGAAATACTGTGCAGCCCCCAACACCTCGATAATGATGGCGGCTGTCACGATGAGTGAGATAGAGTATTTTTTAACGTTCTTTATTATGATTGTTTAAGCGTCATTATTTCTTCTAATATTCTTTTCTGTTACAGACGACAGGTCAGACCAATCTTCGTTTCAAACGTGTTGGCATGTACCGTACCGTCCTTGTGCAATACGAGGTCTCTGTCGTAGTAGTATTTGTAGTGCGTACGACGTACATAGTAAGAGCCGGAGAGCGTCGCCGACCACTGACGGGCCAGATGCACCTCGATGACGGGATTCACTACCAGCAGTGATGCATTACTGTTGTCGCCCTGCACATTCAGATAGTGCAGGTCCTTGGTGCCGTCTACGTAAGGCTGCAGATCCTTGTCCTCATAACCCTTCCAGGTCCATAGGCGGAAGTATTTGGCGTTGAGGACGAAACGTCCGAAGTTACCGAAGTCGAGCTGTGTCTTCGACTTGATGCTGAAGCCACTGCCCATGTTATAGTCGCGCTCTATGACGTTGAAATGGTCACTCTTAGTACCACCCAGCAGGATACCACTGAGGAATATACGCTGCTCCAACTTCGACAGTCCGCCCACCTGAGGCAGTGAGAGGATAAAGCCAGGGCCAAAGCCGGCAGCCTCACTGATGCGGTAAGGCGTCAGGCTGGAACCGTCCTCGATAGGCTTGGCGTCATAGTAGTTAAAGTGCTGGTAGATACCAAACTCGCCCGCCATCTCCTGACCGTTGGCCACGGTTTTCTCCAGAATCGGCGTACTCCACAGGCGTCCCACGATGTTCAGCGTATTGATAAAAGGTTGTCCGCCACCAAAGGCAGCATTCATCTCTACGTCAAAGAAGTCGTAGGGCAAGGTATGCCTGTCGCCGTCTACTGGCGTACCATACGTCAGCGTCATATTGATGTAAGGAGCATGGATGCCACGGAACAAGGCACCGTCGTCAGCCAGATAGCGCCAGCCTGCGGTGAAAGACACCTCTACGGGTATCTTGCTGAAGTCATGGTAGCGATAGTGGCGGTGACTCACGCGCCAGGCATCACCGCTGATGATACGGTGTAGCCCCTGTATGGGATTGGTGATGGCTGCGGCAGCCTCACGCAGAAATCGGGTAATGCCACGATCACGGTCGTCGAGCATGGTGAGGCTCAGACGGTGCGTCATCTCACCAATCGCCATGCCACCCATTGATGTCGCCAGCACGTCGTTGATGGCTGGTGGCTCCGTCTCGCCCAGGAATTCCCACATCAGCGAACCGCCCAGAGCATAGGGCGCCGACTCCCAGAATGTCAGGCCGTTGGTACGTGCCGCATTGAAGTAGAGGTTGCCGTGATAGGGATGGGCAAACATATTGGTAGTAAAGAAGTCGTTGTCCCACACCATGCCGTCGGTGAAGTTACGCTTCAGCGTGCGCAGTGTGGTCTGGGCAAAGTCTGAATTAAGGATATAGCGATCAAACAGCTGCACCCCCACATTGATGCCCGTAGCCTCGAGGGCAGCCTGCCAGTAGCGCTTCTCCACGGGCAGCGCCATGGTAGAATCGTTATAAAGGCGCTTAGAGTGCTTCACCTCCCAGGTGTGACTCCATGAGTCGCGCTGATTGCGAGCCTCGCGGTAGGTCAGGCCCAGCTCCACCAGCGGACGGTTGCGATATGTCTCGTTGCGGTCGTAGTAGCGTGTTAGTCCCCAGCCCACTGAGGCGAAGGCGCCATATTTCGCATTAAACATATAGTCGGCATTCACGCGTGCCTGTAGCGAATAGAGTCGTTCGGGCTTGTCGTTGTTGTTCTTAGAGAAGGTCTCCACATGGTAGAAGCCCACATCACCACTCACGCTCCATTTCGGCGACAGCTGTCTATAGAGGCCCCTGCGATAGAACAAGGCTCCCGAGAATTTAGAGTCGAGTCCCATAAAATGCGTACCAACACCCACGATGCTATAAGCATTCTTGTTGCGGTGGCGTATAGCGATATTACCTTTGGTTGACGAGCCGCCATAGGCCATGAGGTCGATATCGGTCAATGGGTTGACGTTCACCAGGCCAATCTTATGGCCTATGCTGTCGTACGACAGGTTGAAGATTCCCACCTGCCAGCCCTTTGGTCGCTTACGGGCTACGTTGAACACACCTATTTGCACACCGTCGAGCGAGTCGGTATAGTTGAGGGCTCCCCACTGCCAGCCACGCATCATACCCGACGACACGTTCAGGATGCCCGACAACTGCAGGCCCTTGTCCATACCCGCCGTGATATTGCTGACATTGCCCAGCTGCAAGCCATTAAACGTATGTGTAGAGACGTTGGAGATACCGGCAAACTGCACACCATGGCCACCATCAGTAGCCACTGATGATATCACGCCCAACTGTATACTCTTCACGGAGTCTTGCACACTGACTATGCCCACAGGAAAGCGCTGGGCACAGACATCGCTACCCCCCACTGCCATCAGAGCAACAATCATCCAATATAATCTTTTCCTCATAAAGTCTAGAAAGTCATCGTTTTTAGTTACTTATCGTATTTCTGAAGCAAAAATATGAAAAAAATCTGTAATACCTCAAAAATACCGACATTTTTTTGTAGTAGCATCGCTAAAGTGGCTGTTTAACACTCCTAAAAAAGCCTGCAGAGGATAAGATTCTCCACAGGCTAATAAATATAGATACTTGATTGTTTTACATTCCTCCGTCAAAATCCCAGTCGAAGTCGTCGGGAGTATCATCGACGAATTCCAATGACTGTGGACTACCACTGAGCAGGCATGTACGATGTTGCATCAAAACTACTTGCGTTTCGGGTTTCTGATATGTCTTTTTCATCTTACGTACCTCCTGCTTTTACTTGTTAACATATTTCTTACCATTCAAGATATACATACCCTTCTGAGGCTTGCCAGCGAGCTGTTGGGGATGGTTGTCGTAGTTCCCTTGAACTCATAACCGTCTACCTCCCACTTGCCGTTGTTGTCGGCAGCTACTGTAACAGCCGCGTCCGTGCTGAGGTCAACATCGTCAGTACTTGTCACTACGATATAGTAAGGCTTATTGGCCTCCATCACGTTGTTTTCCACCTGCGTAAAGGTGATGGTAGTCTTGCCACCCTCAGTAGCACGGCCAAGCACACTACCTACATAGTCGCTACCTTCC
>JAILMS010000145.1 GCA_024692385.1 Prevotella sp.
GGAGTGAAGCGACAGGAAGGAGGAGTCAATGGCGAGATAGACGTCTGGTAGAAACGGATAGGTAATATCAATAGCATTACCAGAAAGCGACAGATATAATGCCACAGCGTTTTCATAGCTTTTCCTCTAAACGCTTGACGATACCAGCTACACGTTCCTCGACATCCTGTGTAGACAGCAGACTATCAGATAGCCAAACAAAGGCAACAAGTAACTGCTTGTCGGAAGCAACAGCCTCGACAAGCAGTGATTTATGACGACGCCAAGCCTCACGGACCTGACGCTTTACGCGATTACGGTCAACGGCATGATGGAAATGCTTCTTGGGCACACTAATCAACATTTGCAATGGAGCCTCGTGCTCGTTGCGCTCACGCAGTTTGTAGACAGCACGCAACGGGAAAGCGGCCACAGAACGGCTGCTGCCTCCTGCAAAGAGGTCGTCGATGAGTCGCTGACTCACCATGCGCTCACGCTTACGGAATGTCAGAGCCATCATGCTAATATATAAATAGGTATTATCCCTGTGTCTCCAAGAGATAGTGCTGCAGAGCACCTGTCATCGAAGGATATTTCTCTGACGGAGCCTCGATATCGAGACGCAAGCCAGCGGCCTTAGCTGCCTGAGCAGTGGTGGGACCGAAAGTGGCAATAGCAATCTTGCCCTGCTTGAAGTTGGGGAAGTTCTTAGTCAGCGACTCGATACCTGCGGGGCTGAAGAAGATCAGCATATCGTAGTCGAAAGTCTTCACCTCTTCAGGGGTAAAGTCATTGCTGACGGTACGATACATTACACACTCCTGGTGGTTCAGCTTCTTAGAGTCCAGCAACTGAGCAACGCTATCGTTGTGCACATCACTCATCGGTACAAGGTACTTCTCGGTCTTATGCTTAACCATGGTAGGCAGCAAATCGTCCATCTTACCGGTAGTACCGAAGAACACCTTGCGCTTACGATACTGCACATACTTCTGGATATACAGAGAGATCGTCTCCGTCACGCAGAAATACTTCATGTCCTCAGGGATAGCAACACGCAACTCCTTAGCCAGCGTAAAGAAGTGGTCGATAGCGTGACGCGAGGTGAAGACGATGGCGGTATAATCCAAAATGTTCACTTTTTGGGCACGGAAGTCTTTCGCTGTGATTCCTTCAACCTTGATAAACGGACGGAACACGAGTTCTACGTCAAACTTAGAAGCAATATCATAGTAAGGCGACTTCTCACTTGACGGTTTAGGTTGTGAAACCAAAATCTTTTTTATCATTGATGTCCTAAAAATTTATTTTCAAACTATTTGCTGTGATATCCAGAACTCCCCACAGTGTCATTAAAGGCACTATTTCGAGGGCACAAAGGTACAAAATAATTTGCAGACTCACGACATTTTGTCGAAAAAAGATAATAAAACACTTATAAAACGTCATCAATTTAACTAAAATAAGCACTATTGCGAAATAAATTTCAACTTTATGGATAGGCATATCAAAGTATGGACCCATGATGACGGCGGGGAATGCAATGAGTCCTTCTAAGGCAATAACGAACAATAAAGACTTTATCCATTGTCTATTTCTTTTACCATCAAAGAACACCTTATTAACGATAGTATAGAGTGTCATCTTGGCAAAGAAATAGAGTAGGAAGATAGCCCAAAATATCAATATGAGATAATATTGCGACCGAAGAATATAGGCATCACCAACATAGTGAAGCGAATAGAAGTAATAGAGCGTGGAGAACATGAGACTCGTCAGGAACACTATATATACCTGGAAACGGGCCTCGGTGGCAGTCTCTGTGGTAACAGTGGTACCTTCACTGGGTCTATAGAAGAAGTTCTTTACCTGACGAGTAAAGAAGCCACGCACATTGGAATAGGCAATAACTGCCACGACAAAGAATGTCAGCAAGAGCAACGTAATAACATCATCACCGCGCACACTATAAGGAACAGGGTCACCCATTGTACCATAGCGGCCGCCCTCCAATTCAGGGTGAAAGAGGGAATCTTTAGAAAAGAATCCCTCCTTATAATACTGGGGTAGATTGGCATGCGCCTCCTCTACCGGCATCTCTATCAGTGATATGCTATCAGACGGCATCAATGTTTACAATGCGAATGCTTTCTTGATATCCTCTACCCTATCCAACTTCTCCCACGTAAACAGCTCGACATCGATAGTCTTTGTCTCGTGATAACGGCTGGTGAAGGTTTTCTTCACTACCTCGCACTGACGACCCATATGTCCATAGGCGGCAGTCTCCAGATACATGGGTTGACGCAGCTTCAGAGAGCGCTCAATAGCTTTTGGACGCAGGTCGAAAAGCTGCTCAATCTTCTTGGCAATCTCACCATCCGTCATATTAACGTGTGAGCGACCATAGGTATTGACGTAGATATTCATAGGCTTAGCAACACCAATGGCATAGCTAATCTGTACGAGCATCTCGTCAGCAACACCAGCAGCGACCATATTCTTGGCAATATGACGTGCAGCATAGGCAGCACTACGGTCTACCTTACTGGAGTCCTTACCAGAGAAAGCGCCACCACCGTGAGCACCTTTACCACCGTATGTATCGACGATGATCTTACGGCCTGTAAGACCAGTATCGCCATGAGGTCCGCCAATAACGAACTTACCCGTGGGGTTAACAAAGTATTTGATATCGTCGCCAAACAAAGACAACACCTTCTCAGAGTTGATCTTTGCCTTGACACGTGGTATCAGGATATTGATAACATCCTCGCGGATCTTGGCAAGCATACGCTCGTCATCGCTGTCAAACTCGTCGTGCTGTGTAGACACTACAATGGTATCGATACGCTCAGGAATACCCGCATCGCTATACTGGACGGTTACCTGGCTCTTAGAGTCTGGACGCAGGTAAGTCATTACCTTACCCTCCTTACGAATCTCAGCCAAGGTACGCATGATAAGGTGTGCCAAATCGAGAGAGACAGGCATAAGGCTCTCTGTCTCGTTAGTGGCATAACCGAACATCATACCCTGATCGCCAGCACCCTGTTCGTCTTCATCGCCGTTATCTACACCACGATTGATGTCTTCACTCTGCTCGTGAATAGCAGTCAGGATACCACAGGAGTCTCCATCAAACTGGTACTCGGCCTTGGTATAGCCTATCTTCTTAATTGTATTACGAGCAATGGTCTGCAGGTCGATATACACATCACTGCGTACCTCGCCCATCAACACCACCTGTCCTGTTGTGACAAACGACTCGCAAGCCACACGTGCTCGGTCATCGTAGGCCAGAAACTGGTCGAGAATGGCGTCACTAATCTGATCGGCCACCTTATCGGGATGGCCTTCTGATACTGATTCTGATGAAAATAAATATGACATAATTTCTAAATTTGGGTGCAAAGGTACAAATAAACGGCGAATTATACAAATCCGCCGTTCAAAAATACCTAATAATGAGGTAATTTACTTACTCTCAGGCGACATAATCACTTCAATGTGATTGCCACTCTTCAAGAGTTTATTGAGGAAATCACGCACATTTTCAACAGTCAGCGACTCTACCGTTTTCTTATAATCGGTATAGAAGTCAACACCGTAATCCTTATAGGCAGTGATAGTGTTTATCCAGAAGCCATTCTTCTTAGCATCTACATCAAACTGCTTCAGCATATACTCTTTAGTCTTAGCCAGCTGGTCAGCGTCAACAGCCTTCTGCATCTTGGCAATACCCTCATGCAACAGACGGAGAGCTATCTCCTGCTTGTCAGGATTCATGGGGCAGTATGCCTGCAACATTGCGACAGGCTGGTGAGAGCTGAGATTAAAGCCACCCCAGGCACCACAAGAATAAGCAGCGCTCTCGTCCTCACGGATAGTCTTCAGATAAATCATAGAAAGAATCTGTCCGATAGCATCCATCTTTACCTGATTGTCTAAGGTGTAAGGCATTTCAGCATGCCAGTACTCATAGGCTGTAGCTTTGGGAGACTCGGTCTTTACCTTGAAGTTATTGATTACCTCACCCTTAGCGAGGGTCAGAATCTCCTTGAAGTCCTCAGCCTTCTTCTTGGTAGCGGGCAGCGAAGCGATATACTGCTCGATGAGTGGACGAAGTGTCTGCTCGTTGAAGTTACCAGCGAAGACGAAGGTGAACTGGCCAGCATTCTTGAAGCGATCCTTGGCAATTTCCAGAATACGGTCGTAGTTGACATTCTTCAAGTCCTCAACCTGGATAATGGCAAAGCGAGGATTATGACTATACAACGTATTGTTCAGCGAATCAGTGAAGACCGTCTCAGGATCCAGTCCCTTATTCTTCAAAGCCATCTCCAGCGAAGTCATCAGGTTCTGGAACTGCTTCTCATCCTTATTGATAGCAGTGAAGTAGAGATACTGCATCTGCATCATGGTCTCGATATCCTTTGGCGTAGAGTGAGCGGTAACATACTGACGGGTATTACCCAGTGTTGCATCAGCATTAACTTCCTTACCAGCCAAAGCCTTGGTAAGCTCATTACTTGAAAAGTTACCGATACCACTATAGCCAACAACCTGATCGAAGACCTTCAGATTGGTATAGTCAGCTGGTCCATAAATAGACTTACCACCCTTGGCGAAAGCCTGCATCTGAACCTCATCATCCTTGAAGTCAGTCTTCTTCAGGATAACAGTAGCACCATTTGACAGCGTCAGTTCCTTATAGCCGAAGACCTTGTTATCTATCTCCTTGACAATCTTACCGGCCTTTATCTTGCTGGCATCAACCAGAGGCTCGTCCTTTACATTATCAACATAAGCCTCTACCTTCTCAGCACGAGCGGCGGCAATGGCTGCTGCCATATCCTGCTCAGTGGGATATACCTTGCCCTCTTTCTCCTGTGCCCACTCCATCACAACAAGGTTACTATCGGTAGCAGAGATCAACTCTGGAACCAACTGATTAACAAGAGCAACAGGGATATTGGGAGCAATCTGCTGCATCATCGGATAGAGCTGCTCCAATGGTGGGATAGGCTCGTTTGAGAGATAATGGTCACGATATTGGTCACCAAATTCAGCATTCTTACGCTTGTTACGGTTAGTATACTGCTTCTCTAAAGCGCTCAAGTAATCTGCCTGAGCACGAGCATACTCCGAGGCAGTAAAGCCAAACTCGCGAACACGCTTTGCTTCACGATAGAGCGTCTGCAGAGTCTGCATATCCTTGCCCTCCTTGGGTACACCAATCAACTCGAAGCAATCCTTGGTCTTGGAAAGCAGATACTGACCATCATCAGCATATGCCTGGAAGAACGGACAGCTCTCCTCCTGAGTCATCTCTGCCAGACGCAGACTCATCATACGTGAGATAACACTTGCCATATAGCTCTGGACAAGATAGCCGAGGTTACTTTTCTCCTTTTCGGGGAAAGCATCATGCTTCATCATAATCATCACCTGGCTCATCTGCATCTCCTTATCTTTCTCGAAGATGTAGATAGCCTCATTATTGTCGGGAACAGCCTCGGCAACAACCTGAGCAGCATTGGCATCAACCTTTATACCACTGAACAGTTCTTTAATCTTAGCCTCCATGTGGTCAACATCTACATCACCAACAACGATGATGGCCTGATTGTCTGGGCGATACCACTTACGATAATAGGCACGCAACGTAGCAGGCTTGAAGCTGTCGATAACAGACATCAGACCAATAGGCATGCGCAAACCATATTTTGAGCCAGGGTACATCTTGGGCAGAGCACGCGTAATCATGCGCTGCGAAGGACCTTCTCCAAGGCGCCACTCATTATGTACGACATCACGTTCCTTGTCAATCTCGTCAGCCTCCAACAACAGACCATTTGACCAGTCCTTCAGAATGAGCAGACAAGAGTCAAGGGCTGTAGCACGCTTAGTAGGCACATCGCAGACACGATAAACGGTCTGGTCAATGCTGGTATATGCATTCAAGTCAGAGCCAAACTCAACACCCAGCGAACGTGTATAATCGATGATGCTCTTACCCTCTGGCTTAGAAGGGAAGTGCTCAGAGCCGTTAAAGGCCATATGCTCCAAGAAGTGAGCCAAACCACGCTGACTCTCATCCTCCTGGATAGAACCTACACGCTGAGCAATATAGAAGTTTGCCACGTGTTCAGGATACTCATTGTGACGGATGTAATAAGTCAGTCCGTTGTCCAGCTTACCGATGCGCACAGCCGGATCTACGGGAATTGGTGGCATCTGCATCTCTTGAGCCACCATGACCACACTACACAGCAAGGTAAGCGCAGCCACAAATATTCTCTTTGCTTTCATCTTAATAATAGTTAGAAATATTGGATTGTTCAATTTTTCATTTTCAGCGGGCAAAGATAGTAATAATTATTGACTCTCACGCACGTACCTTTATATTATTATGCTTTTTTATACATCTAACGGACAAAAAAAAAGTCCTTTCAACCACATTTTACGCAGTTGAAAGGATTTTTTAGATTTACGGGACAGGTTGGGTTAGTTTAAGAAATACTTGAAACCAATCTGCAGGCTCCAGCAGTTGCTGTAGCTCATGTTGGTATCGTATGACTTTGAGTAGTACTTGCCTGAAGAGTCAGAATTCATAGAGAAGATAGGCGTATTCTGTGAGTCAACACCCTCATACTTCAGGATGCGGCCGTAGTTGCAGCACTCGTCATTCTTGGGAACACCCCACTTAGAGTTGAGCATGTTACCAAAGTTGATGATATCAACAGAAACCTGGAACTTCTGCTTAGTACCCAGCACCTTCATCTCAAAATCTTCAGCGACGCGCAGGTCAACACGGTGCAGCCAAGGAGCACGTCCGCTATAAGCCTCAGCGTACTCACCCTTATGATTCTTCAGATAGCTATCCTGCTCAACAAAGTTCCAGAAAGCGATACGGTCTTCGTCTGTCTTGAACTTAATCTCGCTGTCATCCTTCGGGATATACATCAGGTCGTTGGTCAGACCATCACCATTCATGTCGTTAGAGTACATGAAGCTGGTACCAGTATATGAGTAGCCCTTATAGAAGAGGTTGATATGGGTACCCAATGTCATCTCCTTCAGCTTAATGGGGATATAGTAGCCGATAGAAGCAGTAATCTGATCAGGTGTTACGAAGTAAGAACGCTGTGCTGAACAGAAGTTAGGTCCATCAACTGAGATAACGCCCTGCCATGCTGATACAGGGTCGCTACCAGGCAGACCTGATACTTCCTTATTCTCAGTATGAGTATAGGCAGCCATCAACTTCAGGCGAGGAATAGGCTCAGCATTAACGGTGATATTTGCGGTATATCCGTAACCCTTAGAGGTGTTATCAAGCATAATGGCATTCTTGCCAGAATAATACTGATAGTCCTTGGGATAGATATAACGATTGTCTGCACCATTAAAGCGCTGCCAACCTTCTGCTTCAGGATTCTTGATATTGATGTTTCTCATATATACAGCATTGATGTTCTTGTTGTATATAAACTCACCAGTAACTGACAAGGGGAATGAAACAGGAAGCTGATAGTCAACGGCAATGCTTGATTTCCATACCTGTGGCATCTTGAAATCGCTATAAACACCAGAGATCTTAGAACCAGCGATATGCTTCTCGTTGGTAGTAGGAACCTCAAAATGCTGCATCAGGTCATTTACACCCATGAACTTACCAGCCAAGCCATTCAGCTTATTCTGAATCCATGCTTCATCATGACCATTAGAGTCAACCCACTTACCGGTCTTGTAGTTATAACCTACGCTATAAGTGGTCTTGTAGATGTTGGCATTACCAGGCTGGTTAGTGAAGAATACCAGAGGCAGACGGCCAGTAAAGACGCCCGTACCACCACGAACCTTCAACGACTTATCACCGAACACATCCCAAGAGAAACCTACACGAGGAGAAACCTGAATGCGGTTATTAGGCCATGCACCAGTATCAATGTGGTAGCCATTGAAATCAAGATCGTAAATGGCTGTATTGCGTGCAACATCCTGCTCATCGAACATCAGGTTATCAAAGCGGATGCCATAAGTCAGCTTAAACTTAGAAGTAACGTTCCACTCATCCTGCAGATAAACACCAAACTGATTGAAACGAACAGCTGATGTAGGGCTATCATCACCATTGAAGCCATAAGTAAAGTTAACAGCCTCAGGAGCTGCACCTGCCAGGAACTCGTCAATATTGCGGAAACGATACTGGCCTGTTCCCTCACGGATATATGAGTTATCAGCGAACTGATGCTCAAAGTTGAATCCTGCAGTAACCTTATGGCTACCCAAATAAAGGGTTACGTTATCTGTCAGAGAAGAAACCTTATTCTCTACATGGTTCTTCCAAGAGAACAACTCATAACCAGCACTGATATAGGGCTCGATAGAGGGAGCTGTAGAAGTGGCATCGTATGGATAAGAGATGTCGATGAATGGAAAGGTTGCAGACTCTGAAGTACGAGTAGGATCCTTTATATAAGAATAGGTGTAAAGCAACTGGTTGCTGACAACATCGCTGAAGCGGCTGTTCAAATCAACAGAAACAGACTTTACAGACTTCTCGTTACCATACATTGAGTTGGCAAAAATCATGGCTTTCTCACCTGTACGGTAATCGCCAGTGCCTTTGTACTGATAGTCACCGGTAGAACGGCTGGCGCCAGAGTAGCTGACATCCTTTGTGCTGTTGTAACGTACTGACAGGTGATGGTTGTCTGTAATATTCCAGTCAATACGTGCTAAGAACTTCTCATTCTTCTGGTCAGCAGGGAAGCTGTTCCATGAACCGGTCTCGTAGCCATAATTATTGAGCAGGTAGTTATGCACCTTCTCCATATCACTGGCATATACGCGAGAGACCATACCACCAGCATTTTCTCCCTCGTTACGGGCACGATACTTAATAACCTCTCCAGGAACCTTCTCGTACTCATAGTTAGTAAAGAAGAACAACTTATTCTTAATAATCGGGCCGCCCAAGGTGAAACCATAGATGGTCTTACGGTCTTCAGCTCTCGTACCGAGATCCTCACCGTTAATCTTATTACCGCGCATGTGCTCGTTGCGGAAATAAGTATAGGCAGTACCCTTGAAGGTATTTGTACCAGACTTAGTAATAGCATTAACGCCACCACCAATGAAGTTAGTCTGACGAACATCGTAAGGAGCAATAACTACCTGAACTTCCTCAATAGCATCCAGTGAAATAGGGCTACCACCACCAGGGAGACCATCGCTAAGACCGAAGTTATTATTGAAGTTCGCACCGTCAACCGTGAAGTTACTCATCTTACCATTTGCACCAGAGAAGCTCATGCCACCTCCAGCATAAGGAGACAACTTTGCGATATCAGTAATGCTACGAGAAATCATAGGCATAGACATCATCTGCTCATTGTTAATGTTGGTCGAAGCGCCAGTCTTGTCGCCAGCAAACTTTGAAGCCTTACCACTGACTACAATCTCTGTAAGCTCATTGGCATCCTCAGAAAGCCATACATTCAACTCGTAGGTCTCAGCCAGTTGGAGTCTGATTTCACGGAAAGTCTTGGTCTCATAGCCGATGTAGCTAACGCTAACAGTATAAGGGCCACCGCTACGCATACCTTGGATTGTGAATCGGCCACTGACATTAGTTACAGCGGTGTACTTGGTGCCAGAAGGCTCGTGCACAGCTACGATTGTAGCGCCAATCACTTCTTCCTTTGTGTCTTGCATGGTTACCTTACCACTGAGGGCTGAGGTAGTCACCTGTGCCGTCATTGTTAACGCACAGGTCAACATCATGACTGTAATAAATAGGATTCTTCGCATAGTATTTATTGATTTATTTGTTTTATTGGCTGCAAATTTAATATATTTTTTTGAAACTACACAATTTTTACGCTTCTTTTTGACGTGTGCCCATACGAGCTTCAACAACATTGACTACATAGTCTCCCAATTTCTCACACTCGTTAATGAGATCCATATAGATAGTTCCCACTGCATAAGTGTATTCACGATTGTTGACATCGTTGATGTTCTGCGACTTCAACTGGTTGCGGTAGTTGTTAATTTCGTTCTCGATGTTGAATGTGCGGTTCACATCAAACGACTCCTTACGACCACCCATCAAGCGATTCATCTGGGTAAGACTCTGGTCGGTCAGCTCCATCATCTGGTGCAGATGGTCGTACTGTGTTTCTACGAAGTGGTCTTCCTTGCCGTTATACTTACGAGAGATGGTACGCGCCATATTGAAGCAAGCATCGCCAATACTCTCCAGCTCAGAGACTTCACGGAGCATGGCACGAATCTTTGCCTTAGTCTCGTCAGACAAATGGGCGTCACTGACTGAGTTCAAGTAATTGGCAATCTCCAACTCCATATTATCTGAAATACCCTCATACTTCTCAATACGTGTATAGAGCTTATTAAATTCACCAGCCTGATTATCCTTCTTCTTACCACTTGAGCTGGAGGACAGCGTCAATAGTTCCCTAACCATGCCGAACATGCGCTGCATACGATTGGAGAATTGCAGAATTTCCTTCTGTGCTTCCAATACTGACAATTCAGGAGTCTTCATGAAACCTGCAGTAATGAAATGCAAACGGAAATCCTCTTCCTCATCGACTTTCTTTGGCTTGATTACCCAGCAAACAAATCTCTCAATCTGCGAAATAAACCATATAAGAATAAGGGTATTGGCGACATTGAAACATGTATGGAAAGCTGCAAGTACGAAACTCAGCTTAGCGGCATTGGCGAGGAAGGCATGGTCGCCAGCTAACTCTTTAGTCATATTGACGTCATAGCCAACTAAACCACACACCATGTCAATAAAGGGACGGAACACGAAAAGAATCCAAATAACACCAAACACATTAAAGAACATGTGTGCCAATGCAGCACGACGAGCCTGTGTATTGGCTGACATAGCTGCAAGATTAGAGGTAATGGTAGTACCTATATTCTCACCCATAACCAGCGCAATACCTTGATAAATAGGTAAGGCACCACTCGAACAAAGGATCATGGTGATAGCCATTACTGCTGCTGAAGACTGTACGCAGAAGGTCAGCACGCCACCTAAGAACAAGAATATGAGTGTGGTTAAGAACGAGTCAGGATCAAACGAAGCGAAGAAGTTGAGAACTGCCTGGTTCTCACCCAAATGCATATTCTGTCCTGTTACACGTAAAGTCGCCAAAGCGAAGATCAAGAATGCCAATCCAAAAAGGAAGTCACCGATATAACGATACTTCTTCTGATATATAAGGATGATACCAACAAGGAAGGCTGGATAGGCCAAACTGCCAACATCAAAAGACATACCAGCAGACATAATCCAGGCTGTCAATGTAGTACCGATATTAGCACCCATAATGACAGAGATTGCCTGAGCCAATGTCAGCAATCCGGCGTTAACGAAGGACACCGTCATCACCGTGGTTGCCGTCGACGACTGTACGGAGGCCGTTACCAACATGCCCGTTAGCATTCCTGTAAATCTGTTTGTGGTCATAGCGCCCAAAACGTGGCGCAACTGGGGACCAGCCATCTTCTGCAGGGCTTCACTCATTGACTTCATACCATACATCAGTAGAGCCAAAGAGCCCAGAAGCGTAAAAATAACCCAAATGGACATAATTTAAATTTTGTGTTTTTGAAATTTTTCGGTGCAAATATACAAAAAAAAATCCGTCTTTTCCCAAATAGTATGCAGTTTTTTTTATACCTTTGCGACATCAATAACGAATAGAAACTATGACAGAGCAAAACGTTAGAATTATTTGTCGAAATACGGGACAAACTATGAATGTAGCCACAGGCTGCACTTTGGAGGATATTTATGAGCAAACGGGGCTGACAATGGAGTATGGTCCTGTCAGTGCCAAAGTAAATAACAAGGTAGAAGGTATGCACTATCGAGTTTACAAGCAGAAGACGATAGAATTCTTAGACTTGCGAAGCGCCAGTGGAATCCGTGCATATACCCGTACCTTATTCTTTGTCTTGTGTAAAGCCGCGCACGACTTGTGGCCACAATGCCGCGTGATGATCGACATTCCCATTAGCAATGGATACTATGTGGACATCGAGCGAAAAGATGAGCAGGGGAACAGAATTGAAATAACTCCCGACGACATCAATGAATTACGTGAGCACATGACTGCAATCATTGCTGCCAATCAACCCATCCATCGTTTTGAGGCTACTACCGAGGAGGCCATTGAGATGTTCCGCAAGGCAGGAAGTTTGTCGAAAGTCAAATTGTTGGAATATTCAGGCAGACTGTATACGACCTATTACGACTTAGACGGATACAAGGACTATTACTATGGCAATCTTCTCACCACAACGGGCAAGTTGCACCTCTTTGGGTTAGAGTATTATTATAACGGCATTCTGCTGCGTATACCATCGCGAGAGAATCCTGCAAAGCTGGGAGCCTTTATCCGTCAGGACAAGATGTTCGAGATTTTCCAAGAGCATCACAGTTGGCAGGATATCCTAAAGATACGTACTGTTGGCGATCTGAATGCCGCTATCGAGCACGGCTATGCCAACAGACTTATTCAGATCAGTGAGGCCCTTCAAGAGAAGAAAATTGCCCAGATTGCTGATGAGATTGCCCATCGAAAAGGCGTAAAAATGGTACTTATCGCCGGACCGTCATCGAGTGGAAAAACAACCACTTGCAAACGACTTTCCGTACAATTGGCCGTCAACGGAATACAGCCAATCGGGATATCATTAGACGATTATTTCCTAGATCGTGACCAGACACCTCGTGATGAGGATGGTGACTATGATTTCGAACACCTACATGCGCTGAACATCCCTCTACTTAATGAACAGATGAATGCGCTATTCCGTGGCGAAGAGATAGAATTACCCCGTTATAATTTCCAGAAAGGTAAAAGCGAGTGGAGTGGCAAGAAACTGAAATTGAATGGTAACGAGATTCTCGTGGTAGAGGGCATCCACGCACTGAACCCAGAGTTGACAGCTCAAATTCCCGATGAGCAAATCTATCGTGTCTATGCCTCCGCGCTAACCACTATACTCCTCGATTCACACAACTATATTCCAACAACAGACAATCGTTTGTTGCGCCGTATCATCCGCGACTACAAGTATCGTGGTGTCAGTGCCAAGGAAACTATACGTCGATGGCCCAGCGTACGCAAAGGCGAGAACCGATGGATATTCCCCTTCCAAGAGAATGCCGATGCTATGTTCAACTCCGCTATGCTCTTTGAGTTGGCAGTCATCAAGCAACAGGCCGAACCTTTATTAGAGGAAGTCTATGAGAATTGTGATGAACACGCAGAAGCCTACCGACTATTGAAGTTCCTGCATTACATCAAGCCCATTGAGGAAGGACAGATACCTCCCACTTCGCTATTACGCGAGTTCCTTGGAGGTTCATCATTCGAATATTAAATCTATCCAGTAAATTAATGAATAAAAATGCAGATTATGCAGTAAATTATTACTAAATCTGCATTTTTATTGCAATTTGTTTGGATATTACATAATTATTTGCGACCTTTGCAAACGTTTATTCTTAGGAAAAGAAATACGTACATTCTAAATAGAAACTATGGCTGAACAATTGGAAGTGAAGGAGCTCGACCAAGTGGTCGTACGCTTCTCTGGCGACTCCGGCGACGGTATGCAGTTGGCCGGAAACATCTTTTCTACGGTATCAGCTACCGTAGGTAATGGTATCTCAACATTCCCCGACTATCCTGCCGATATCCGCGCCCCACAAGGTTCATTGACAGGTGTATCTGGTTTCCAGGTACATATTGGTGCTGGCAAGGTATATACACCTGGTGACAAGTGCGACGTACTAGTAGCTATGAATGCTGCTGCGCTGAAGACGCAGTATCGTTATGCTAAGCCTGGTGCCACCATTATTATCGACACAGACTCGTTTGGTCCTAAGGATTTGGAGAAGGCTCAGTTCCAAACCGAAGATTACCTCAGCGAAATGAATATTGACCCAGACCGTGTTATTCAATGCCCACTTACCACTATGGTCAAGGATTGCTTAGCCGACTCTGGAATGGACAACAAGTCTATGCTCAAGTGCCGCAATATGTTCGCCCTTGGACTTGTTTGTTGGCTCTTTGATCGCGACCTGAACCTCGTTGGAAATTTCCTAAAGGAGAAGTTTGCTAAGAAGCCAGCCATTGCTGAGGCAAACATTAAGGTCATCCAAGCAGGTTGGGACTACGGTCACAACACCCACTCAAACGCTATCAATGTCTATCGCATCGAAACAAAAGAGAAGGTGCCCGGACGTTATATGGATATCACCGGTAACAAGGCTACCGCTTATGGTTTCATTGCCGCAGCCGAGAAAGCAGGTCTGCGCCTTTACCTTGGTTCATATCCCATTACCCCTGCTACAGATGTACTTCACGAGCTCTCTAAGCATAAGTCATGCGGTGTGATTACCGTACAGTGTGAAGACGAGATTTCTGGTTGCGCTTCTGCACTTGGTGCTTCGTTTGCAGGTGCCCTTGGTGTAACCTCCACCTCTGGTCCTGGTGTCTGCCTGAAGAGTGAGGCCATGAACCTCGCTGTCATCATGGAGTTGCCTTTGGTTGTACTTGACGTACAGCGTGGTGGTCCCGCTACTGGTCTTCCTACCAAGTCAGAACAGACAGACTTGCTTCAGGCACTCTTCGGACGTAATGGTGAGAGCCCAATGCCTGTAATGGCAGCTACAAGCCCCGCCGATTGCTTTGATGCTGCATATCAGGCTGCTAAGATTGCCCTTGAGCACATGACACCTGTCGTATTGCTCACCGATGCATATATTGCCAACGGTTCAGGTGCTTTCAAACTGCCTGAGATGGCCAAACTCGACGCCATCAATCCTCCTTACGTTCCTGAGGAGCTGAAGGGTAAATGGACACCATACATGCGCGCTGAGAACGGTACCCGCTATTGGGCTGTTCCTGGTCGCGAGGGATTCACACATATCCTCGGTGGATTGGAGAAGGATAACGCAACAGGTGCTATTTCTACCAATCCAGAGAACCACGACCTGATGACGCGTCTGCGCCAGCAGAAGATTGATAACATTCAGGTGCCTGACCTCGAAGTTGACGGTGACGTACAGGATGCCGACCTGCTCATCGTAGGCTTTGGTTCTACCTATGGTCATCTTCACTCTGCTATGGACGAGCTTCGTAACAAGGGTTACAAGGTTGCTCAGGCTCAGTTCAAATATCTGAACCCATTACCCAAGAACACTGCAGCTATACTGTCTAAATATAAAAAGGTTGTGGTTGCTGAGCAGAACATGGGTCAATTGGCAGCCTACCTACGTATGAAGGTCGATGGCTTTGTACCTTACCAGTTCAACCAGGTCAAGGGCCAGCCATTCGTAGTAGAAGAGTTAGTGAAAGCATTCGAGGACATTTTAAAGAAGTAAAGCAATGAGTACATATACAGCACAAGATTTCAAAAAAGGCCAGCCTCGCTGGTGTCCAGGTTGTGGCGACCACTTTTTCCTGGCTTCACTCCATAAGGCAATGGCAGAGATTGGCGTAGCTCCTGAAAACGTAGCAGTAATCAGTGGTATTGGCTGTTCCAGCCGTCTTCCCCACTACATGGCCACCTACGGTATGAACACCATCCACGGCCGCGCTGCCGCCATCGCTACCGGTGCAAAGGTTGCCAACCCAAACCTTACAGTATGGCAGGTATCTGGTGACGGTGACGGACTGGCTATCGGTGGTAACCACTTCATCCATGCCAACCGTCGTAACATTGACCTGAACATGATTCTTTTGAATAACCGTATCTACGGTTTAACCAAGGGTCAGTACTCTCCTACCTCACCCCGCGGCTTCGTCTCTAAGTCGAGCCCTTATGGTACTGTCGAAGATCCGTTCCGTCCTGCCGAGCTTTGTTTCGGTGCACGCGGTCACTTCTTCGCCCGCTGTGTGGCTACCGATGCCCAAGGCACTGTTGAAGTGCTGAAGGCTGCCTATGAGCACAAGGGTGCCAGTGTTACAGAGGTATTGCAGAACTGTGTCATCTTCAACGATGGCTGTCATGATGCCGTTTACAAGAAAGAGAATCGTCAAAAGAACGCTATCTATGTACGTCACGGCGAGAAGCTCGTCTTCGGCGAGAACAATGAGTTCGGTCTCGTACAGCAAGGCTTCGG
>JAILMS010000167.1 GCA_024692385.1 Prevotella sp.
TCCCAGACTTACCTTAGGCAACAACACACCCGAGCGTCCGCAGCGCTCATACTTCATGCCGTTCTCGTAGCGGCTCTTGTTTGCGATATACTTCATGTTGTTCTCTCCTTAACTTTATGATTCTGGGGCAAATATACGAAATAAAGCAGTAATAAACGAGGAAAAAGTCAAAAAAAGAAGCAAGCGTCAGTGTTTTGTACAATACTTTAGTACTATCGTGTGTGGTGGAATTTTCTGTGTTCTTTGATATAGATACCAGTAGACGGCTGACTGACAGCGATTCCTTTAAGGTTATAGCTCTCCCCATGACGGAGAAAGCTATAAGCGTTAGTTGGTGAAGTAATGGCAGTAGGTGAGGCGTTGCCAAAGAGTTTCCACGAGCCGAGCATGATGCTGCCAGAGCCCTGCGTCTCAGTGATGACAAGGCGATAGTAGCGGAAAGGTTCGCCAGCATGTGGGTTGGGCAGGCTGTAGTCATCATTGAGCAGGCCTGCGTGTCGTAGCTCGTCGATGGCCTCCATGAGCATCATACCTGTCTGCTGGCGTGAGGTGTCGTGAATGTCGTTGGCCAGATTGTACTGGTGTGTCCAGTAGGGGTTGATGATGAACCACGTCTTGTTGATGGCCGACAGTTCTGCGGCACGAGCCTGCTCCAGCAGCCATTTGGTATAGCGGTACTGGCGTTCGCTGTCGAGTTTGCCAGAGAGAATCCACTGGGTGAGGTAGCGCACGAAGATGCCCTTGAACATGCCGCCATCATCTTGGTTAAAGTTCTGGCGCTCGTTCATGATGCCCTTGGGCGAATACCACTTGCCAAAGAGCAGCAGGTCGAGTAGCTCGGTGGCGGTAGTGCGGTAGTGTTCTTCGCCTGAAATCTTGTAGAGTTCGAGCAGTCCGCCTACCCAGGTGCCTTGGTTGTAGGAGAAGGTGACCTCATGGTCGGTATGTGTGGCATGGTCCTTGACGACGCCGTCAGGGAAGCGGCTGTGTGAATACATATATTCATAGATGCGCAGTGCCCAGTCGAGATAGCGCTGTTCACCCGTTTGCTGGTAGAGACGGGCAGCGAGAATCATGGCAGGGGCATTGGAGCACGACGTCTTGTAGCGTCCGTCGCCTGTCTTGTCCTTGTTCCAGTGCAGGCCACCACCATCTACTTCGCTCCATGCACCAGTGATGTCGTTGAAGAGCGTCACCACATGGTTCCAGTATTCTCGTTTGATGCTGGCATTGAGGTCGCAGGCACGCAGCATGGCCAGTGCCATCCACTCCATGTCATCGTAGAAGTGGTTGATGAGGGTGTTGCCGTTGCGCTGGCTGGCACCGCTGACCATCTTGGCGAGTTTGCTGAGACGTGCAGAGTTGGCGGTGCGACGATAGTTGTCGACGTAGTTGTCTACAGCATGTGCTGCCCACCAGTAGCCACCCCAGTCTTCGTTGCGCTTGTTGGCATCCACCGCCCAGTCGCAAATCCAGTAGATACCTGTATTGCTCTGGTTGCGCTCCAACTGCTCTTCGCAGAACTGTAACAGACGGTCGGCCACGTCGGCATAGTCGATGTGAGCACCTGTAGCCCCCAACTGGTAGCGTTGCTCGTAATGGTCTATGGCCATGTCGGCAGCATAGTGTTGCAGGTCGAGTGTTACCCATTGCTGACGGTCATTGCTGGCTTGCAGTTCCCAACAGCAGGGACGGCTGTCGCGATTGGTCGTGGCAGTAAGCCCCAGAGCATAGGCGCTGATGGCTGTGGGCTGGTTAAATTCGTATTCGAACCAGGCGTTAAGGAGTCCGTTGTAACGTCGCTCACCATTATAGTTATCTATCTGCTGGCGGTCGGCATTGGGAATCTCGGCCATGGTGGTAGGGTCATTGTCTATAAGGTTGGCAGCGTTGATAGCCTTGGAAGCACCCTTGATGCTACCGTTGAGGCTGTTGGCCAGATTCTCGTCGTCTGTCTCCGGATAGCCAAATAACTGGATATCGGCTATGCGAAGTCCCGTTGTGCCAGAGGCTTTTCTTAGTACGATCTTGAACCAGGAGTAGCCGCCATTATAAGGCGTGCTGACCTGCTGGCTTGCAAAGCGTCCACTATAGCTCAGTTGCAGGCTACGCACCAGTTTCCACTGTTGGCCATCGTTGCTCACATAAAGCACCGTCTGCTTGAGGTCTTGCTGTTCGTCGTCGGCACTGACAACGGAGAAACCCTTTAGCACATAGGGCCTGTTGGCCTTGAGAATGATTTCTTCTGTACCATGTAGCTGTGGCAGTTGGAAAATGGTGAGATCGTTTTTGTCGAAGAGGGGTGTGAGGCTGGCCTCGAAACCCACCGCCTTTGGCGTGCAGTCGTCTGCGATGCTAAAGTCGGAGAGATTCTTCTGGGCACTGACTGCCGTGGTCATCAGCAGGCCACCAACGACAGTCCATATACGGAATAAACACTTTCTCATGGTTGCTTACTTTTTAGTCTTGTTCATGAGTACGCGCATCCAGAAACCGCCAACTACAGAACGGGCTTTGAAGCCCACCATGCGGGCCGTCTTCGTATCGTACCAGTCGCTGGTAGGTACACGGCTGTCGGTCTTGTTCATGTATTTATAGACTGGCTCCATCAGCTTGAGGAAGGTGTTCTGGTCAGTGGCCATGGCTGCTGTCCAGAGTATCCAGTCGTTCTTGGTATAGTCTTGGCGACAGTCGAGTGGCAGCCCATAAGTGTTCTGCTTCTTCAAGTAGTAACTCATCTCACGCTTCATCACCTTGTCATTGAAGATGTGGGTGTTCCATAGCTTATCCCACACCATATTATACTTCTGGCTCCAGGTGTCAGGACGGTCGAAGGCCAGTCGGTAGTGGTCGCCATCGAGTGCCTGCTCTTCCCAAACGTGAGCCATCGACTTAGCGCGCAACAGGTATTGGTCAGCTTTCTCTGTCAGACCCTTTATCCATGCCATCTCTGAATAGGCGGCAATACCCATGATAGCCTTGACAGCAAGGTTGGCATTGTGTGCCCAGTGGCCAGCAAAGTCATCGGTACACAGCTGCTCTGCAGGGTCCTGACCATGCTCGACGAGATAATCTGCCCAGGTAGTGATGATCTCCCAATACTTATCGACATAGGCTGTCTGACCATCCTGTCGGCACAGCTCAGCAGCAAGAATGAGCATATTGCCAGCCTCCTCGATAGGCATATCGGCACCATAGACCTGCCCGTTGGCAATGGGATAGGTGCCAAGGTCGTGGGCGGCAAAGGGCTTTGTCCAGCGTCCGCTATAGGAATAGTCGAAGATGGAGGTCATCATGGCTTTCTGCAACTCTGGGTTATAGCAGAGAAAGAGTGGGGCCTCAGGGTAGGTGAGGTCAACGGTATTGACACAGCCGTTGGAGTTGTTCTCCTTAGAGAAGAAGAGCAGGTTGCCCTCCTCGTCTTGGAAGAGCTTATGGGCAGCGATGACGTGACGATACACTCCTGACAATATCTCGGCATAGTGGGTTCCACCAGCCTGCATACCATCGTCGTAGATACGGCGGTCAAAGTCGCGACAGCGTTGCATGATGTTGGCATATTGAGAGTTCATGCGGCGGAACAGTTGGAAGATGCTGACCGTTCCATCGTGTGTCCAGTAGGCCTTGTAGCGCTTGAACATATATTCGATGTCCTGTACTTCGTCGTAGCCCAGCATCATGTAGCTGGCAGCACTATTGGTGCGTCCGAAGTCGTGGGTATAGCACAATAGCGGCATAGCAGCATCACCCTTGATGCTTACCTCACCATTGATGGCGGGCAGATAAAGGTAGCCCCAGTCAATGCTGATGCCATCACCCTTCTTAGCCAAGATGGGTTGCTCGATGGTGCCTGTACGGACATAGCTGACACCTTGTTGGTTTCCTGTCTCTGAGCGTGTGGGCTGCTTGGAATCAGCTACAGCCAATAGTGGTGAGACGGTAATTGTCAGCGTGGCATCGTGCTGTTTACCGTCGGTGGCACGAACCTGATAGGAAATGTAGTTGACGGGGGCAGACAGCAGGTCGTAGTCGTCGATGAGCATGGGTGCTGTGAAGACGACGTCCAGCTCCATAGGACCACAGATGAAGGTGTAGTAGCTGCTGGTAGCCAGAACACTGATTGATTTCTGTTGAGCAGTGGTAGCCTGTCCCTTATTGGTGCCCATCCACTGGTAGGTAATGCCGTCGACAGAGAGGAAACCCTCCAATGGTTTCTCCTGGTCTGTCCAGTGACGCGTTGTACCATCAGTCAGTTTGTCAAAGGGTGACCAGATACTGAAATAGGGGTCGTTGACAATCAGTGGTACGGCTGGAAGTCTGAGAGTTGTTTGCCGATAGGGTTGGAAAAGGTCTGTTGTTTGTGCCTTAGTAGTCATACAGAGCATCAGCATGATGCAAGTAAAAAATGCATGTTTCATTTTGTTTTGTTGGTATTGATGGTTATTGTTTATCGAGCGCAAAGATACGACCTTTTCCCCTCGCGTGTACAAAATTAAATGATTGTATAACGAGTTTCTTGCAGTCTTCGATAATGATTGTTGACTATCAAAGGGTTATGAATCCCTTGATGCTATCTTGTATAACGAGAATACGCATATGACGTACTTAATACAATGAGGGATGCAAAGAATGACTAAGTTCTTGATAATCAACGTGAATAGAATTGTATAACATTAAAATGGATTATACAATCCTTTTGTTTTTATTTTTGTAGGGGCAAAAGCACTATCTTTGCACAACAAAAATAACAACTATAAGCACCAATGAAACAAGTAGTATTATTTCTGACCTCCGTCGCACTGCTGACAGCATGTGGCCCTAAGTCGAGTGATCAATCCTCTACATGGCCAGATCAACAGCATTTTTATGAGTATACCAAAATGGCCGCTGACACTACTATCGGTATGGGAACCTCAAAAAGGTTACCTAAGGAGGAACGACTCTTTACCTCAGAGGTCGTAGACAAAAGGATTGAAGAGGTGCAGCGCTTGTTGGCTCCTAATCCCTACCTGGCGTGGATGTTTGGCAACTGTTTCCCCAATACCCTTGAAACTACCGTCCATTATCGACAGATAGATGGTGATGATGATACCTTTGTCTGCACAGGTGACATCAATGCTATGTGGTTGCGCGACTCTGGTGCTCAGGTGTGGCCCTATGTGCAGTTTGCCAACAGTGATCCCAAACTGAAGAAAATGTTGCGAGGTGTGATACTGCGCCAGTGGAAGTGTATCAATCTGGACCCTTATGCTAATGCTTTCCTTCCCCGTTCCGTGAAAAGTTATGAGTGGAAATACGACCTTACAGAGATGAGGCCTGGAGTGCACGAACGTAAGTATGAGATAGACTCTGAGTGCTATCCCATCCGTTTGGCCTATCAATATTGGAAGGTGACGGGCGACAGCACTGTCTTTGGTAAGCAGTGGCTGACAGCTATTGACAATATTCTGGTGCTGTTTCGTGGACAACAGCATAAGGATGCGGCAGCGAGCTACCGCTTTAAGCGTGTTACTGACAGGCAGTTTGATACTGTGGGATGGGATGGCATCGGACATCCTGCTAAACCAGTAGGACTGATAGCGTCGTTCTTCCGTCCCAGTGACGATGCAACGGTATTCCCTTATCTGATACCCTCAAACTTTATGGCAGTGAGTTCTTTGCGTAAGGCTGCCGAGATACTGACAGACGTGAATCACGACCAGCAAAGGGCAGAGAGCTGTACAAAACTGGCTGACGAGGTAGAACAGGCTCTTAAGAAGTATGCTGTGGTGGAACACCCCCAATATGGTCAGATTTATGCTTACGAAGTGGATGGCTTTGGTAGCTGTTTGCTGATGGATGACCCTAACGTACCATCGCTGTTGGCAATGGGCTATCTGGGTGATGTCCCCTTAGATGACCCCATCTATCAGAATACACGTCGCTTTGTGTGGTCAACAGATAATCCTTCTTTCTTCCGTGGTAGCGCGGGTGAAGGTATTGGTGGCCCGCATGTGGGAATGGATATGCCCTGGCAGATGTCAATCATCATGTATGCCCTCACCAGTCAGGATGATGAAGAGATCAAGCATTGTATCGAACTGTTGATGTCGACTGATGCGGGTACGGGCTTTATCCACGAGTCGTTCTACAAGGATGATGCTAAACGCTATACGCGGAGTTGGTTTGCCTGGCCGAATAGCCTCTTTGGTGAACTGATACTCAAACTGATAGCTGACGGAAAGACGGATCTGCTGAATAGCTGCAAGAGAAAGACTATAACAAAATAACGAATGACAATGATGAAAACAAACCTAAAGAAAATTCTGGTAGGTGTACTGCTCGTTGCAGGAAGCCTACATGCGATGGCGTTAGACGTGAATTTCAAACTATCGTTGAAGCAACCAGGAAACGACGCTGTCACTTACCCCTTGAAAAGAAATGGCAACCAACTGACGGCTGCAAAGGCACTGCCGATGACCATCTCTTATAGGCTGACTTCAAAGGATAACGATCAACTGCTCACAGTGACGCTGACTGCCAAGGAACGTGTCTATTTTAATATAGGTGCCAGTGTGGCGACAGACTACAAAACTGATGACTGCGAGTTTTATCTCCCAGGATTCTGGTATCACAAGAATCTGCGTTCGCCCAAAGAGGCACCATCGTTCCACACCTCGAAGAGCTGGAACTTTCGTGAAGACCGTTTGTCGTCACCACTGACGGGTGTCTATGATAGCCAGTCTGGTCGTACGCTTACCGTGTTGCGTAACCTCTCAGACCGTGCCGACGCACTGGCTACTCATCAGGAGGGAGAAATCATTCTGGGCGGAAAGACTTCGGTGGGTTATCTGGGTTTTGACAATGAGCGTGGACGTGCCTCGCTAACCTTCGGTTATCCGTGGGTGGAGACTCCCAAGCGTTATATCCGCAAGCTGACACTCGTCAGCCCTGCAACCAGCTTTGCCAAGCTGGAGGCTGGTGAGCAGATAACACTGAACTGGTATATCCGTGAGAGTGAGGCCAAAGACTATGGGCAGTTTGTGACTGATAGCTGGAACTACTGCATGGACCGCATAAAGCCAACGGCTGTCAAGCAACGCTATACCCCTGAGCAGATGAAGGCTCAGCTGGCAAACTATTTCCGCAAAGCCTATGTCGACAAATATGCGTTGAAGTACCATTCTGGCTCTAATGTGCGCTGTGACGACTGTCTACCGTCAGACCATGTGACGTTGGGCTTCGTGGGACGTGTCCTACTCAATGCTTTCAACTCGCTGGAGTATGGTGAACAGACTGGCGAGGCTCTGTTGGCAGACATGGGTAGGGACATCTTCGACAGCTGGCTGCAGTATGGCTTTACTGCACGTGGTTATTTCAAGGAAGATATGCGTATCAGTCACGGCATACCTGCTGATGCTGATTGCATTCATAGCATCCGCCAACAGTCGGAGGCCGTCTATGCTGTGCTGCATTATCTGGCATACGAGAAGAAACAGGGCCGTCAGCATAAGCAGTGGGAACAGAAGATGCGCGTATTGCTCGATCAGATGCTTTTGTTGCAAAAAGCTGATGGCAGCTTCCCTCGCAAATATCGTGATGACCAAAGTGACTTCGACCCGTCGGGGGGATCTACGCCTTCGGCTACGTCAACATTGGTAATGGGCTATAAATACTTTGGTGACAAGCGTTACCTGAAAGCTGCCAAGCTGAGTGTAGACTATCTGGAGCGAAACATTATCTCGAAAAGCGATTATTTCTCCAGTACGCTGGATGCTAACTGTGAGGATAAAGAGGCCGCAATCAGTGCCGTTACAGCTACCTATTATCTGGCGATGGTAACCAAGAAACAGGAGCGCCAGCACTATATTGATCTCTGCCGTCAGGCTGCCTACTTCGCTTTGTCGTGGTACTATCTATGGGATGTGCCTTTCGCTCAGGGACAGATGTTGGGCGACCTCGACTTCCGCAGCCGCGGATGGAGTAATGTGTCGGTAGAGAACAATCATATCGACGTGTTTGTATTCGAACTGCCCCATATCGTGCGCTGGCTGGCAGAAGAGACTGGTGAACAGCATTTCAACCAAATCTGTGACATTATAGAGTCGTCGCTCTGTCAGTTGCTGCCCACACAGGATCGCTTATGTGGTATTGCTGTTCCAGGCTTCAACCCTGAAGTGGTACAGCACACCCATTGGGACTATGGAAAGAACGGAAAAGGTTTCTATAATGATATCTTTGCCCCGGGATGGACGATAGCCAGCCTGTGGGAACTCTATTCACCACAACGTACTGTAGGTTTCTTGAAAAATAAGTAAGTAGATGAGAGCTAAATTATTGGCCATCAGCTTATTCCTGGCTTTAGGAGTGGGCGCTCAGGAACGAAAGGCCTATATGGTAGCCAATGCACACTTGGATACCCAGTGGAACTGGGATGTGCAGAGCACCATCAGACACCATATAAAAAATACACTGACGCAGAATTTCCTGCTCTTCCGCCAGTATCCTGACTATGTATTCAACTTTGAAGGTGGTGTGAAGTATGCCTGGATGAAGGAGTATTATCCAGAACTTTATGCCGAACTGAAACAGTGGATTGACCGTGGCCGCTGGCACATTACGGGTAGCTCGTGGGATGCCAACGAAACGATGGTATGTTCGCCAGAAGCATGGATTAGAAATGTCCTATTGGGACAGACTTTCTATCGTCAGGAGTTTGGCAAGGAAGGTACAGATGTCTTTCTGCCCGACTGCTTTGGCTTCCCCTATACACTACCGACGCTGGCCAGCCATTGTGGACTGATAGGTTTCTCGTCGCAGAAGCTGGCATGGCGTGCCCGTCCCTTCTATCCAGGCAACAAGCGCTATCCTTTCTCCATGGGATTATGGAAGGGTGTTGATGGTAGTCAGATAATGATGGTACATGGCTTTGGCTATGCCGACCGTTATCCTGACGTAGACTTGTCTAACCATCGCCGTTTATGGGAAGAGGCTGGGGAGAGCCCGTTAGGCATTGCCTATAGATATTATGGTACAGGCGACATTGGCGGCTCACCAACGCTGTCGTCGGTGCGCGCTGTGGAGAAAGGACTTAAAGGCAATGGCCCCGTTAAGATTATCAGTGCTACGAGTGATCAGCTATACCGTGACTTCCTGCCCTATGAGAAGCATCCAGAGTTGCCTGTCTTTGATGGTGAGCTGCCGATGGATTTGCATGGCAATGGCTGTTACACTTCACAGGCAGCCATGAAACTCTACAATAGACAGAATGAACATCTGGGCGATGCTGCTGAACGTATGGCCGTGATGGCTGACTGGTTGGGAACACGCTCTTATCCGAGTCAGCTGATGACCGATATATGGCGTCGTGCCATCTGGCACCAGTTCCATGATGACCTAACGGGAACAAGTATTCCCAAGGCTTATGAGTTCTCATGGAATGATGAACTGCTCAGTCTGAAACAGTTTTCTAATGTGCTGACCAACAGTGTGGCTGCCACTGCCCGTCAGTTGGATACGCAGACAAGCGGAATACCGTTGGTGGTATATAATAACGAGAGCTTCCCTGTTAGCTCTGTGGTGAAGGTGGACCTGCCCGAAGGGCGTAGCTACCAAGTGTGTGACCCTCGTGGCCGACGTGTAAAGACACAGCTCAGCAGTA
>JAILMS010000048.1 GCA_024692385.1 Prevotella sp.
CTGTCTGAGATGATTTCAGCAGCTGATGCTGGTTTCCAGAATATCTGGAGCTTGCAGAGCTGTATCGATACTTTGTATGAGTTCGGTTCTGAGGAGCAGCGCCAGAAGTATATCCCCCGCGTTTGTGCTGGTGAGGGTATGTCTATGGACCTCACTGAGCCCGATGCCGGTTCTGACCTGCAGCGCGTCATGCTGAAGGCTACCTTCGACGAGAAGGAGAACTGCTGGCGTCTGAACGGTGTGAAGCGCTTCATCACCAACGGTGATAGCGACATCCACCTCGTGCTGGCTCGTTCTGAGGAAGGCACCAAGGACGGACGTGGTCTGTCAATGTTTATCTACGACAAGCGTCAGGGCGGTGTAGATGTTCGTCACATCGAGCACAAGCTGGGTATCCATGGTTCACCCACCTGTGAGCTGACCTACAAGAATGCCAAGGCAGAGCTCTGCGGTAGCACTCGTCTGGGTCTTATCAAGTATGTGATGGCCCTGATGAACGGTGCCCGTCTGGGTATCGCTGCACAGTCAGTAGGTGTTGAGCAGGAGGCTTACAACGAGGGTCTGGCTTACGCTAAGGAGCGTCAGCAGTTTGGTGAGGCTATCATCAACTTCCCCGCTGTTTACGATATGCTCTCTCGCATGAAGGCCAAGCTCGACGCTGGTCGTTCACTGCTCTACGAGACAGCTGCATATGTTGATATCTACAAGTGTCTCGAGGACATTGAGCGCGACCGCAAGCTCACTCCCGAGGAGAAGCAGGAGCTGAAGAAGTACCAGCGCTTGGCTGATGCCTTCACCCCACTTGCTAAGGGTATGAACTCTGAATATGCTAACCAGAATGCCTACGATGCTATCAGCATCCACGGTGGTTCAGGTTTCATCATGGAGTACAAGAGCCAGCGCCTGTTCCGCGACGCTCGTATCTTCTCTATCTATGAGGGTACCACTCAGCTTCAGGTCGTTGCTGCTATTCGCTACATCACCAACGGCACCATGTTGGCTAACATCAAGGAGATGCTTGCTGGTCTCGAGGTTAGCGATAGCCTGAAGAACCTGAAAGCTCGTGTTGAGAAGCTCATCCCCGTCTACGAGGAGGCTCTTGCCAATGTCAAGGCCCTGGAGAACCAGGATGCCCAGGACTTCCTTGCTCGTCGTCTCTACGATATGACTGCTGAGCTCGTGATGTCACTGCTCATCCTTCGTGATGCCACCAAGGCTCCTGAGCTCTTCGAGAAGTCTGCCAACGTCTATATTCGCATGACTGAGGAGGATGTACTCGGTAAGTCTGCTTACATCAAGGCATTCCAGGTAGAGGACTTGGCTTCTTTCCAGGCTGCTGAAAAAGAGGCTGAGGCATAAATGATGACTGAACAGGAATTAGACGAGCGCGTACAGCGTGCTGTCGATAATTTCATGGCCGGATATGGCTGCTGCCAAAGTGTGGTGGCAGCCTTTTCCGACCTTTATGGTTTAGATGATACCACTGCTAAGAAGATAGCCGCTGGCTTTGGCGGTGGGGTAGGCCGTATGAGAATGATGTGTGGTGCCGTTTCAGGCATCGTCATGCTCGCAGGTCTCGACTGTGGTCAGACGGAGGGTAGCGACCGCGAAGGAAAGTCTGCCTGCTATAAGGTGGTACAAGACCTCCTCGCTAAGTCCAAGGATGAGAACGGTAGCCTTATCTGTGCTGAGATTCTCGGCATTGATGGTCATGAGAAAGTCAATTCAAGCTATGTAGCCTCGGCCCGTACTGCGGAATATTACAAGACACGCCCCTGCGCAGCCAAAGTTGAGAGTGCTGCAAGAATCTTTGCCAATTACCTGAAAAATAAAGAATAACACTTTTCATATCTCCTCAAAACTAACTTATTACAATCATTAACATGAAACGCTTAAAAACTACATTACTAATTATTCTCCTTTCGGTATTACAACTATCTGCCTACAACAAAGAGTCAATTAACATTAATGTGAATGGGCAGCAGAGAAACATGGTGGTGTTTACTCCTAATACATTGCCTGCCAAGTCACCATTAATGATAGTTACTCATGGTATGAACCAAGACCCAGAATACCAGTATGATTCTGACAAGATATATCAGTTGATTGACACTGAGAAGTTTGTCGTTGTCTACCTGCGTAGTGATGGTAGCACATGGGATACTGGTGGTACAAAAGACCAGAACTTTGTCATTAAGACTATCGATGAGATGGCTACCCGTTATGACATCGATAGGGATCGTGTGTATTGGTCTGGTTTCTCAATGGGATCGATGCTCATCCACCATTGCATAGCCAATATGCAAGACAAAATAGCTGCCTTTGCGCCTACAAGTGGCATTCAATTCTCAGAGCAGCCTTGGAATAATTGTAGAAAGCCTGTTAACCTGTTGGAGTGCATAGCATACGCAGATGATGTTTTTGGCTATGAACAATATAATATCCACGGCTATATCGAAAACTATGCCTCGCACGACAAGCATACCCAATATTCGAAGATAATAGGTTATAAGCCTGCTGGTAGTTCTTGGCAAGACGGTGATTTGGAAAAATGGACAGGAGGTGCCAATGGAGGAGAGGTGTGGCTTTATTCCTTTAATAATGGCGGACACTGGCCCTCTGATCAGAATCGTCAGTTTATTTGGGACTTCTGCAAGCGTTTTACGCTGAATCAGCCTAAGGTTAAGATTACTCTTCCTGAAGGTGAGACAACCTTCCTCTATATGGCTCCAGACGGAGAGGCTGTATTCCTAGACGTTGCTATTGAAGCAACAGCAAAAGCTAGCAATGGCCAGATTGAGAAAGTGGAATTCTATGATGGCAATACACTCATTGAAACGCGAACAGAGGAGCCTTATACCGCAACGCTGACAGCTCCCACCGCAGGTCAACATGAACTGCGTGTCGTGGCAACGGATACTAATGGTAAAAAGGGTGAGAACTCATGTGTAGTGAACTGTGTCGCCTCCAATGAATATAATTTGATTCAGACATTCACAACTGAGGGTGTTGTACCTCAGAACTGGTATGTCTGCAATGGTAAGCAGAAACGTGTAGGTGGTGGTCTTCCCTATACCAGTGGTTGTCGACTCCTGCGCTTTACCAATGAGCAAAGAAGTTTTGAATACGGACTGATGGTTGAGAATCCTGGTGGTAAGGAGAAAGCTGCATGGGCTAAGTGGGGCGATGCGGAAGCTCGTTCTCGCATGACCCTGCACGCAGGACATTATAAGTTGAAAACAAGACTCTTGAATTGGAATTGCCCAGACTTTTCACCAGTAATCTTTACCATAGAGAGACCCAACGGTGAGGAAGTCGCATATGAGTCATATACGCCTGTAAAGAATATCGGTGGTAATACAGCCAACACATTCTCTAACGGTAGGGGTAAAACCTTTGAATTTGATATCTATCAGACGGGCGACTATGTGCTGAGTTTCTATGCTGGTGCAGAGAAGAATGCCGACTTTGTATTGGGTATGGCCACTCTTCAAGCAGTGTCGTTCTGTGAGTCTGGTATCAGTGAAATAGAGAATTCGCCAAAGACCGTTGAAGATGTTATATTTGACCTTCAAGGACGGAAGGTCACTACACCTCAAAAGGGTATGTATATCGTAAATGGAAAAAAGGTAGTATTTAAGTAATTATTTGAGCCATAAAAAATAGCAGCGAGATATATCGATATCTCGCTGCTATTTATTTTATATACAGAATAATTACTTTTTCGTTGACAGCACTTTACGACTATGCTTGACACCATTGTTATCGGTATATTGCTCGATAATGATGCCATGATGCTGCTGGGCATTCGACAACTTACGACCTGAAAGATCATAGCTCTGGCGATTAATCACGTTGCTATTGTCAATCTCAGAGATTCCTGCTTCTTGTGCGTCGATGCATTTCCATGCATCGAGATAAAACTCATTAGCTGTTTTGACTGCGATAAAGAAGCCGCTTTTAACACCTACGAATTTGCTGGGGTCAATGTCAAAGGTTTTATCCTCCATCTCGCTAGATGAGAATTCAATGGTGCAGGTAGGGCGTCCGGCTCTGCTAAAGCGTAGCTCAATAGTCGCTGTTCCCTTGCCGCGCAGGGTGATTTTTCCAGCACCATTCTCTCCGAAGTCTACCTTACGTACGCTAATCCATGAGCCATCCTTCATCTTCACCTGCATGTTCTCCGATGCATCGTTACCCAAATTATTAATTTTCGTGTTCTTCTTGATGTTGATGAAGTCCTCATAGTCTACACCACCGCAGCTTGCCATTGTCTCGGCCTGTTGGAGCTCGAAAGGATTCAGATTTTTAATTTGTGTGACACCTTCAAGGTTTGTTGTAACCTGGTTGATTGTCGCAGCGCTTTCATCTACTGTGGCTCTATTGACACAGAGAGAACGGAAAACACCACAGTCGCTTTCAATGACATTAGCTTTTTTCCAACTCTCCATCAAGGCTCCATTATGATAGATGTGATAGTACTTACCTTGGAACTTCTGCAGATGCGAGTGATTGTTGTTCGTACCATTGCCAGGGTGAGGTCCGTAGACACCCTTATATACCCAAGAGTTAGGATCGCTAGGGTTGTCGGAAACCATATAGCACATCGTACATGCGTTAGGTGCTGAAGCAATGCTGATACCGTGTTCTTGCTTGTAGGTATTCCAATCGGCATCCGTACGTTCAGCCCAGTTAGAGCAATAGGTATAAACGTATTTGCCGCCGATAACGTTCAACTCGTTGGCCTCGAAGTGGTAGGGGGCATGTATCTTGACTGCAGCACCATCTACTTCGGTCATTGAGGGCTTAAGTTTTACGATACGGGCGGCTTCGGGCATAATTGTGCTAGGACCAAGACCTCCAAAAGTTATCCAGCCCACACCATTGTCGTCAATGGTTACACCTGGGTCGAAATTGGCATTTGTACCTGCTGCATTTGCTCCAGGTGTGTCGTAATTGATCATCAACTTCTTGTTGGGCGATTTCCAAGGACCAATGGGCGACTCAGCCGTAAGTACACCAACGCCATGACTGCTATTGCAGAAGTAAAGGAAGAACTCATCCTTGCCAGTGCTGTCATTGTGACGCCATGTTACTGATGGAGCCCATGATACTCCGTAACCTACGTACCAAGGATTATTAGTCCAGCCTGAACAGATTTTCTTGGTATCGATGGTGCCGTGGAAGGTCCAGTTTACCATGTCATCAGTAGAGAATACCACGATTGATTTTATCTCTCCATAAGAGTTCTCGCCTTTTTTCCCATTGGCAATAAATTGCTGGTGGTCGTTAGAACCATAGACATAGAGGCGACCGTTGTACTCCAGTGCAGTAGGGTCAGCACAAAAGATGTTAGCACTGATGGGGTTGTTGTTAGACGTACCTTTGTAGTCAGTAGCTAATGCTTGTGCATTTGCTTGTAAGCAAGTCGCCATTGTGGCGACAGTAAGTAATAGTGTTTTATACATATTTATAATAGTAAGTTTCAGGCTGCAAAGATACGAATAAGTGTTCAAAATACAAAATAAATAGCGAGATATTTTGTCATATCTCGCTATTGGTATAATTTGGTGTATTCTGCCTTTTGTTTTATTTTTCTGGCTTGGGGAATGCCTTACCCTCTCGCATCACTCGGAGGGTTTCCGTGATGGCCGGATCGTCACTGTTAAGGTACTCAATCCAAGCTTCTTCTTTCATCATGTTGTAGATGATGCGACTAATGATATAGCGTTCCAGAAGTTTGTGTGAACGTTGAATCATTAGATTACGGCGACGCAATCCGTTCTTGTCGGCATAGCTGACAAACTTTTCGACGATGTTTTGGTGCTTTAGATAGGTGGCCATCTCGTCGACAGTTGTTAGCTGGCTGAGTTTCTGTCGATTCTCATCTGTATAGCTATAGGCGAACATGATAATTTGTCCGCTCAGTGATGCTTGCTTATAATATGAGGTGACGTCGGTGGTGTCTTCGGCAATGAACAGGTCTGGTGTGATGCCACCGCCACCATATACAGGACGTCCGTTCTTTGTATGATACTCTTTACCCTCATGCTTGATGCTATCTTGCGAGAAGAATTCGCCATGCTCGTAGCGTGCTAGGATGTCCTCTTCGTAATCTTTGTTACTTCCTGCCGTGTAGGGCTTTTGGATGCAGCGTCCTGATGGTGAGTAGTATCGGGCAATCGTGAGGCGTATCATTGATTGGTCTCCGAAGGCTATAGGCTGTTGTACGAGACCTTTACCAAACGAGCGGCGTCCAATGATGGTACCTCGGTCGTTATCCTGAATAGCACCTGCGAGAATCTCTGATGCGGATGCAGAACTCTCATCGATGAGCACCACCAATGGTATTTGCTGATAACTTCCGCGTCCGTCGCTGCGATATTCCTGACGGGGCGATTTACGGCCTTGAGTGTATACAATCAGGCGATTCTTTGGCAAGAATTCGTTGGCAATCTGTACAGCTGATTGCAGGTAGCCACCAGTATTGCCACGCAAGTCGATGCAGAGGCTTTGGAAGTTTTCTTGTGATAGCTTAGCCAATCCAATAAGCAACTCGGGATAGGTGTTCTCGCCGAAGTTCTTAATGCGGATATAGCCCGTGTGGTCGTCAAGCATATAAGAGGCTGTAACGCTCTTTGTGGGTATCTCGCCACGTGTCACTACGATGTGGCGCAGCTTATGCTCGCCATAGCGCAGAATGCCTAACTTGACTTTCGTGTCTTTCGGTCCTTTCAGGCGGTGCATAGCCTCTTCGTTGGTGAGCTTCTTGCCTGTAAATGGCTTATCGTCAACTGTGATTATCTTGTCACCGGCAATGACACCAGCACGCTCAGCAGGACCGTTATTGATTACTTGCTGTACATGAAGCGTGTCCTGGCGAATGGTGAATTCGATACCCACGCCAGAGAATGACCCGCGCAGGTCATCATTAGCTGTCTGTACATCTTTAGCAGAAATATAGACAGAGTGTGGATCCAGCTCAGCCAGTATCTGTGGCATTGCCTTTTCTACAAGGTCGTTGACGTTGACGGTGTCAACATATTGGTCGTCGATAATGTGCAACAGGTTGTTCAGCTTGTTGCTGCTACTGTTGATGATGCTCAGACGATTGCCCGAAAAGTGGTTGGCATAGAATGTGCCAATCAAGATGCCGATGACCACACACAATGCCATCATCATGGGCATAAAACGACTATTTCTCTTCTGCGTCATATTCTATTCTCTCCTTTACTCTTCTCCCAAATAAACTACCTCAATTCCTGCGCGCTCCAACAGTTCTATGCCGTCGGTGAGTCTGTATTTCTCTCCATAGACGACACGCTTGATACCTGCCTGAATGATGAGCTTTGCACATTCGATGCAGGGTGAGGCGGTGATATAGATGGTAGCACCTTCTGAGTTGTTGCTTGAGCGTGCCAGCTTTGTGATGGCGTTGGCCTCTGCATGCAGTACATAAGGCTTTGTGATGCCGTTATCATCCTCGCAGACATTCTCGAATCCGCTGGGTGTGCCGTTGTAGCCGTCGCTGATTATCATGTTGTTCTTGACAACCAGAGCGCCCACCTGACGGCGCTGACAGTATGAGTTCTTAGCCCATATACGTGCCATCTCCAGATAACGGAGGTCAAATTTTCTTTGTTTTGATTCCATTTCTCTTTAATAATGCATCAATTGTTGGTTCACCACCACGGAAACGCTTGTAGAGTGTCATTGGATGCTCGGTGCCTCCTTTGCTCAGTATCTCGTCGCGGAAGCGCTGGGCAGTCTTCTGGTCGAAGATTCCGTGGCGTTTGAAAACGCTGAAGGCGTCAGCGTCAAGCACCTCAGCCCATTTGTAGCTATAGTATCCGGCAGCATAGCCGCCAGCCATAATATGCGAGAATTGTACCGTCATGCAGGTGTCGGGCAACTGCTTCCCCAAGATGGCTTTCTTCCAAGCCTTCTTCTCAAACGGAATGATGTCATCCTTGAATTCATCCTTCTTGGTGTAGTAAGCCATATCAAGTAGTCCGAACGATACTTGTCGCAGACAGGCTGTTGCCGCCATGAAGTTACGACTCTTGATAATGCGGCTGATGAGCTCATCGGGTAGGGGCTCGCCCGTCTGATAGTGGAAGGCGAAGGAGCGTAGAAACTCTTTCTCAATGGCGTAGTTCTCCATGAATTGTGAGGGCAGCTCCACAAAGTCCCACCATACGTTGGTGCCGCTGAGCGACTCGAAGCGGGTGTTGGCAAACATGCCGTGCAGTGAGTGGCCAAACTCATGGAGGAATGTTTCCACCTCTCCCAATGTCAATAGGGCAGGCTTGTCGGCTGTGGGCTTGGTCAGATTCATTACCACGCTGACGTGTGGACGTACATTCTCGCCCTTCTTGTCAATATACTGTCCTTGGTATTCTGTCATCCATGCGCCTCCCTGCTTACCCTTGCGCGGGTGGAAGTCGGCATAGAACACAGCCAAGAATGAGCCGTCCTTGTTGAATACCTCGTAGGCTTTGACATCAGGATGATATACGGGAATCTCCTTGTCCTCCTTAAAGGTGATGCCGTAGAGCTTGTTGGCTAAGCCAAAGACACCGCTGATGACCTTTGATAACTCGAAGTATGGACGCAGCATCTCCTGATCCAGGTTGTACTTCTTCATTTGCAGCTTATGCGTGTAGAATCCTGTATCCCAAGGCTGTAATTTTGAGTCTACATTCTCCATTCTACACTCTGCACTAAACAGCTCAGAAAGCTCTTCGCGCTCTTTTATTGCTGTAGGCTTGTACGCATCAATGAGGTCGTTGAGCAGACGATATACGTTACGGCTGTTCGATGCCATACGACGTTTCAGCACATAGTCGGCATAGGTCTTGTAACCCAACAGTTGCGCAATTTCTCGACGCAGATTGATGAGGCGCTGACAGATTGCCAAGTTGTTCTCGCTATTGTCGTGTGTACAGATGGTGTTACGCGCCATATACAACTGCTTGCGGAGTTCGCGCTGTGTGCTGTATGTCATGAATGGTGAGTAGCTGGGCATATCGAGTGTGAATACCCATCCCTGCTTACCTTGTTCCTTGGCATTCATTGCCGCTGCCTCACGAGCCGTTTCAGGCAGGCCGTCCAGTTGTGCTTCGTCAGTGATGTCAAGGGTGAACGCTTTCTGCTCTTTCAGCAGATTCTGCGAGAACTGTAGTGATAGCATTGATGCCTCTTCAGTCAGCTGGCGCAGGCGTTGCTTACCTCCCTCGTCGAGTAGCGCACCAGAGCGTACAAAGCCGTCGTAGCAGTTGTCAAGTAGCATCTTCTCCTCTGGTGTCAGACGACGATGATGCAGATGTACCTTGCGGATGCGCTCAAAGAGTCGTGGATTCAGACGTACGTCATTGCTGTGCTGAGTCAGTATGGGTTGCATCTTCTGTGCCAGTGCATCCATCTCGTCGTTGGTCTCTGCGCTGAGCAGGTTGAAGAATACGGTGCTGACGCGCGACAGCAGGTCATAGTACCCCACGTCGTCCTCCTCCGTATTGATGATTGTGTTGTCGAAGGTGGGCTTCTCAGGGTTATTAATCGTCTTCTCTATCTGTTCGTTATCGCGACGGATACCCTCCATGAAGGCCTCCTCGAAGTCCTCCAGTCGGATACGGTCAAATGGCACCGTGTCATGCGGTGTGTTATAGGGTTGAAAAAAAGGATTGACACGCTTCTCAGCCGTCAAGTCTTGTTTCTCTTGTTCGTTCATGTTTACATTTCTCTCTTTTATCCTGCAAAGATAGTGTAAATAGCGCGAACCGCAAAATAAATTAGTATTTTTTTACCTACATGAGCAACCGTTCAAGTAGTGGTATCTCGATACGTCCACGATGCAGTGTCAGCTGTTGGTTGCGCTGCATGTCGTTGAGTGCGTTACTGATGTCGAGGCGGCTGTCGTTGAGATCGTTGGCAATCTGTTTCATCAGTACATAGAATGTCTTCGGACCAGCGGGATAGAGACAGCGTGAGAAGAAATAGCGTACCAGTCGCTCGTGTAGGTCTTTCGGTGCTGAGCGCCAGGCTCTTCGATGCATGCGCTGACTCTCTGTAGCCATGATGTTGAGCATGTTCAGGCGGAATACCAGCTGTGTCTCTAATAGTAAGAGCACCTCCTGTTTGTCGATGGTGATGAGGTTACACGGGCTGTCGGCCTTGAATGATGTGCTGTAGCGCTGTGTCAGTCCGAACAGGCGGTCAGGCTGCACAATATAGGGAGCCTTTACGGTTTCCACCACCTTACAGGAACCGTCGTCGCTGACAGTCTCACATTGCAGACTGCCATGTGTGAGGAATGCCAGATGTGTACAGTTGTCTCCCTCTTTGACGAGATGTTTCCCGCTAGGCAGTTTAAGGAATCCCAGCTTGGTATGTGTCACCACCTCCATCAGGTCGGCGTGACTCATGCCTTGAAAGAGCGAAAAGCGCAATAGTTGGTCATAAATCTCCATAACTATGAACTCTTAACTATGAACTATTTCTCAATCTTGTCCTTCAGACTGGGTGAGAACCATACCTTGTTCTGTCCGTTGTCGTCATAGATGATATATGCCATCAGGTCAGGGTTGCGCTCCAATACCTTCTTCGCACCATCAAAGCCCATCACCATAAAGGCGGTAGCATAGGCGTCTGCGCGTACGCAGCGGTTGGTGAGTACGGTGGCTGAGAGGATGTTGTGCTGTACGGGATAACCCGTCTTGGGGTTGATGGTGTGGGCATATTTGCGCTTGCCCTTATAGTAGAAGTTACGATAGTTGCCACTGGTAGCCATCGCCTTGTCTGTGAGGTTCAGAACGGTCTGTAGCTCGCTGCCTTCCATCAGTGGGTCGTCAGTGGGCTTGGTTACACCAATCTTCCATGGTATGCGCTTCTCACTGATGCCGTGGGTTACTACCTCGCCACCAATCTCCACCATGTAGTTGCTGATGCCTTTCTCGTCCAGCAGGCTGGCTACAGCATCTACGCCATATCCTTTGGCAATAGCCGAGCAGTCGAGCATGATGCGTGGGTCGCTCTTCTTGATGCGCTTTCCGTCATAGCTCACCTTCTGGTAGCCGATAATTGATTTCAGGGAGTCCACAGCGTGCTTGTCGGGCATCTGTTCGTGCTTGAAGCCGAAGCCCCACGCATTCACCAGTGGCGCTACGGTGATGTCGAAGGCACCCTCCGTGTCTTTGCTGATATCCTGTGCCAGACGGAACACCTCCAAGAACATTGCGTTGAGTTCCACGGGCTGGTTGTTGTTGATGCGTGAGATGATGCTCTCCTTGTTAAACATCGACAGGGCGTTGTCCACCTCCTTCATTCTGCCTTCCAGCTCAGCCTGCAGGTCGTCGTCATACTGATAAGTGATATGATAGGTTGTACCAAAGATAGTACCCGTGCATTTCTGGTAGGGTATGCTTTGCTGCTGTCTGATAATAAGCACTGTCCCCACGATGAGTAGCACGAGAAAGGGAATCTGCCAAAGAAGTCGTTTGTTGCGGTTAGTGTTCATATAGTAGTTTTTTGTTTTTTCGTATTAGATGTCAATGATGACGTTGAAGTTGACCGTTAGGTTGTCCGAGTCGTTGATGCCGAATCCTGGTACATACCACGAGTTACCTATATCGCCCTCTTTGTGGAATAGTCGCCGCTTGTAGCGAACGGTCCATCCGAGATGGAATGGTCCTATGACAGAGGCATCGATGCCGAATACTCCCTCCAGCCAGTGCTGATAGCACTTGATATCCTCTTCGCCAAACTCCGATTCCGTCTTCCATATAGGGTCTTCCAAGTCGTCGTTCAGAATGTCACAGCTATATTTGGTGTAGGCATAGCGGAAGCCCGCATAGATGCGGTAGGGGTCGTGCTTCTGCTTCTTGATGTTCCAGTCCATACCCAATCGGAAGTAGGGTGCGGTGGTCTTGTATGCCAGTCCTGTCACCTCGTCCTTCGTGTGGTTGGCGCGTCCTACGCCCGCCTCAAAGATAGGAAACCACTGGTCGTGCAGATTGATGCGCAAGGCACCTTCGTATTCGCCGTAGTCGCTCAGCATCAGCTTGGCCGGACCTACCAGGTCGAAGGATACAGCAAATCCGCGGAAGAAAGGTATTGAGTCTTTCTCCAGCTTGAACATCTTCTGTCCTTCAGCGTTCAGTGCTACCGTCAGCAGCAACAGCAGACTAACGGTTAGCCTTGAGATATAAGAAGAAATGCTCTCTGCTCTCATAGTTTACTTCGCGGTTTTGTATCGTTATGGAATCAATGCCGTTATGCGTGGTCTTCACACCAGTGATCTGGTGGAAGTAGGTAGCCTGACAGTCTACTGACTCGAAATGCGGAAAGTCCTCTTTGCTGATGCATATGGTGTCGCGCCATTCATGTCCCAGCGTGTCTTTCAGCAGGGTGAAGAGAGAGTCTTCCGTGAGCGTATGACTGGTAGGAATAGCAAACTCCGTCTTCGCGCCACATAGGCGATTGATGAGCGTAGTGTCCCTCTTGTTGTCCTTATAGTACACACGGTGCGTCCATACGGTCAGCGAGTCTATGCCCATTGTGTCAGCGTTTCCTGCTGGAGTCTTCAGCGCAAAGAGCGTCTCTACCTTGTTCTGTACAGGGCAGTCGATGCTGACACATGAAACGACAGCAGCTATCAGGAATATTGCGGCGATTATTTTTCGCATCTGATGGTCTTTTCTACTTGGTAGTCATTACGTCCGGCACTGTTGCGGCTGATGAGGTCGCCCAGGAATCCTGCAAGGAACAGCTGTGTACCAATCATCATCATGGTCAGTGCGATAAAGAAGTAGGGCGAGTCGGTCACCAGTCGCATGGGAACGCCCTGATAGAGTGCCCATGCCTTCTGTGCGCCCAGGAAGAAGGCAGCAAAGAAGCCGATGATAAACACGATGGTGCCCAGGAATCCGAACACGTGCATGGGCTTCTTGCCGAAGGTGCCCAAGAACCACAGTGTCATCAGGTCCAGATAGCCGTTTACGAAGCGGTTCCAGCCCATGAATTTCGACTTGCCATATTGGCGCTTCTGGTGGTGTACCACCTTTTCGCCAATCTTGTCGAAACCAGCATTCTTAGCCAGATAGGGGATAAAACGGTGCATCTCACCGAATACCTCGATATTCTTCACGACCTCACGGCGATACGCTTTCAGGCCGCAGTTGAAGTCGTGCAGGTTCTTGATGCCGCTCACCTTGCGGGCTGTGGCATTAAACAGCTTGGTAGGAATCGTCTTCGACAGCGGGTCGTGACGCTTCTGCTTGTAGCCGCTTACCAGGTCGTACTTCTCTTCCATAATCATGCGGTACAGCTCAGGAATCTCGTCGGGCGAGTCCTGCAGGTCGGCATCCATTGTGATGACCACGTCGCCCTCAGCAGCCTTGAAGCCACAGAAGAGGGCAGGGCTCTTGCCGTAGTTGCGACGGAACTTGATGCCCTTCACGTGTTCTGACTTCTCTGCCAGTTCGCTGATGACGTCCCACGAGCGGTCGGTAGAACCGTCGTTGACAAAGATGACTTCAAACGAGAATTTGTTCTCTGTCATTACGCGCTCTATCCACGCATATAGTTCGGGGATAGACTCGTCTTCATTATAAAGAGGTATTACTACTGATATATCCATAATAAGTTATTCACTTTTCACTATTCACTTTTCACTAGGGCGAAGCCCGCTTCTTTGCATCACTGCTGCGATGGGCACTCCCAGTATCAGTCCTATGATGATATTTATCGACAGCATGTTTACAGCATAGTCTATGGGTCGCAGTTCTGCCAGTGCCTTCAGGTTGTCTTGTATCTGGCCTGTCATACCATATAGCTCTACCACCTGTCTGCCCTCCTTCGTACCCAGGAACTGATGGATGGTGCCCAGCAGATAGCCGTTGTCTATGAAGGCAAAATAGATGTAGATGGCTGCTGCCAGCAGGAGGGCAGCGTAGAAGAATGTCATCGCCGTATAGGCATAGCCACGCATGAAGCTGATGACTCCCTCGCGCGCGCCATCACGAAAATGGCGTAGCCTGTTGGCTGCGTAGAAGGGCGATGCCATAATCAGCAGCAGTGCCACCGTACCCAACACGGGAGTCGATATGCCGAGGATGTAGCAGACGAAACTGCCAATCCACAGCACAGACAGCAGTGCACCGTCCTGACGTGCGAATGCTTTCAGCTGATAGAATTCTTCTGGTGTCATAAGTTGTAGTCGACCAAAGTCGGTGCAAAGTTAAGCATATTTTGGGACATACAAAAGTTTTTTGCAGAAATGTTTGGCGGATAAGGGAAAAATGCGTACCTTTGCAGCCGCAAAAACGGGCAGTCCTGTACGGCCAGCTCCCTCGGAATCCCCCAGGATGGGAACATAGCAAGGGTACTTGGTTGTAGCGGCGCGATGCAGATCGCTGCCCACCCGCCTCTTTAGCTCAGTTGGCCAGAGCACGTGATTTGT
>JAILMS010000049.1 GCA_024692385.1 Prevotella sp.
CAGAGGTGGTGAGAAGGTGTATCTGTTCCAAGGCAAAGAGCTGAAAACATGGAATAATATCGGTGTGAAGTGTATCTATACAGGTGGAGGGGTAACTAACGAGACTCCTATTGTATGGGAGGACGGCACAACAACGGGTATCCGTGAGATAGAGAAAATGGGAGGTGTGGAAAATGAGAACTGGTATACGCTGGACGGTCGTAAGCTGTCACCTGTCAATTCTCACCTGTCAACTATTAAGAAAGGACTCTATATCGTTAATGGTAGGAAGGTCGTAGTAAAGTAGTAAAATAAAAAAGCAGCCTTAAAAGGCTGCTATAGTTGCGGAGGCAGGATTCGAACATGCGACCTCCAGGTTATGAGCCTGGCGAGCTACCAACTGCTCCACTCCGCGATGTTTTTTTCTTAAGCGGGTGCAAAGGTACGACTATTTTTTGGATTATGCAAATATTTTGCGTAAAAATCGCAAAAAATTGGTATTTCCACACTTTTAAGCCCGTTTTATTTGGCTAATTCAGAACTATTTCCTACTTTTGCACACAATATTTGCACTGTGCAATTACTGAAAAAGCTTGGGAGGAATTAAACTATGTCCATATCAAAGACACGACAGAAGTTAGTAGATGTAGCCCGTCAGCTGTTTGCAAAGAACGGTCTGGAGAATACGACGATGAATGACATCGCGCAGTCTTCAGGGAAGGGGCGTCGTACGTTGTATACCTATTTTAAATCAAAAGATGATATCTACTACGCTGTCATTGAATCGGAGTTGGAACGCCTTTCTGACCAGTTGGACGAGGTGGCTGCCAAGCGTATTCCGCCACAGGAGAAAATCATCGAACTCATCTATATGCACCTGAGCATGATTCGAGAGACGGTAGTGCGCAATGGTAACCTGCGCGCTGAGTTCTTCCGTAACATCTGGATGGTGGAGAAGGTGAGAAAGAACTTTGATGATGCCGAGATAGAACTGTTCCGCAAGGTGTTCCGTGAAGGTAAGGAAGACGGCGAGTTCGACATCGACAATGTGGACTTGGTGGCAGACATCACCCACTATTGTATCAAGGGTCTTGAGGTGCCTTATATCTATGGCCGCATAGCCCACGGTATGACGGAGGAGGCTACGAAGCCGCAGGTGGCAAAGATAGTGTATAGTGCATTGGGAAAGAGAATTAAGAATTGAATTACAAAATTATATAATTAAAAAATTACAAAATTTAAATTATGGGATTATTAAGTGGTAAGACAGCGCTGATTACCGGTGCTGCACGCGGTATTGGAAAGGCTATCGCGCTGAAGTATGCCTCAGAGGGTTGTAACATTGCATTCACTGACCTTGAGGTTAATCTGGACACCGAGAAAGAGATTGCTGCTCTGGGCGTAAAGGCTAAGAGCTATGCATCAAACGCTGCCGATTTCGCACAGACCGAAGAGGTCGTAAAGGCTGTTAAGGAAGAATTTGGAAGCATTGATATTCTGGTTAACAACGCTGGTATTACTAAGGACGGACTGATGCTTCGCATGACTGAGCAGCAGTGGGATGCTGTGATTGCAGTAAACCTGAAGTCAGCCTTCAACTTTATCCACGCTTGTGTACCCGTTATGATGCGTCAGCGTGGTGGTTCAATCATCAACATGGCATCAGTAGTAGGTGTACACGGTAACGCTGGTCAGGCTAACTATGCTGCCTCAAAGGCTGGTCTGATTGCCCTGGCTAAGAGTATTGCTCAGGAGATGGGCCCCAAGGGCATTCGTGCTAACGCCATTGCTCCTGGCTTCATCGAGACTGCTATGACTGCTGCTCTGCCTGAGGATATCCGCAAGGAGTGGTGCAACAAGATTCCTCTGCGCCGTGGTGGTCAGGTAGAGGACATCGCCAACGTAGCTACCTTCCTGGCTTCTGATATGTCAAGCTATGTAAGCGGACAGGTTATCCAGGTTGATGGCGGTATGAATATGTAAGAAATACTCGCGTTTTAACGCATAAAAGCCTCATTTGTTTCAATGAAGTAAATTTTTTTTGAAATAAATGAGGTTTTTTTATTTTTTTTCCTTATCTTTGTGGCAATTAATCTAAAACTTACTAAAAACTACTGCGAATATGGATGAAGAAAAAGTAATGCTTAATGAAGAAGCGTGGGAACATCTGGATGAAGCGATGTTTACCTCGTCGCTTATTAGCGACAAGGAGCGTGAGAAGGGTATGGTAGATGATGTGGATGACATCTATCCCCGTACCAAAGAAGAAACTGAGTACATGGACGAGCAGTTGCAGTTAGCCTTGGAGAAAGCCAAAGAGCCTAACGAGGAAAGCTTTGCCGAGCGCTACTCTATGCTGCGCGAGATCGTTGACTGGTCGAAGAAGCGTCACAGCACCTGGATGTGGAGTCTTATTGCCGGCGCACTGTTGGGAGCTGGTATCTTCTATTATTTCAAGAAAGACCAAGAGGAGGATATCCTTCGTGCCAAGGTGGAGAAAGAACAGGTACAACAGTGGAAGACTGTGAAGGTTTCGCAGATTTCCTACGACAAGTGTCCTGGTCAGCATGCCAATGATGCATGGTCACTGCGCCTCACCTCTGCAGAGAAGTATAAGATGTATAAGTTGATTGATTGCAAGATCTATACAGAGGGTGCTCTCAGAGATGCTGATACCTATAAGCAGCGCGCAGATACTGCCACGACGCAGGAACGAAAAGATCAGTATCTGGAGAAGCAGAAGTATTATGAGGAGTCGTCGGTGAAGCATCGTGCTGCCTATGATTCTATCAATGCCATGAACTTTGAACAGATTCACGAGATTGCCAAGCAGGATCTTGCCAGTAGGGTCGCAAACGAGGAGTCACACGGCAATACGTTGCGCAACTACATGATATACTTGCTGATATTGATACCTCTTTATATTATAACGGGCTATCCGCATGGATATACCATTACGCGCCACCGTCGTCGCTCAGGATGTATGAACATCTTCCGTAAGGTGGGCTTCGGTATTGCTTCGTTCTGCTTTGGTTCAGGCTTGGCAATGAGTCTGTTGCCAGACTATGTGGTAAAGACTACCTATTCAGATGGTCATACAGAGACGCGTACTGAGAGTGATATGGGTAACATCATCATCCTGGCCATCAAGTTCGGCTTGATGATTGTTGGCGCCTTCATCTTCTGCTTCGTTGCTTCTGTCATCATGACTATCGAGACTTTCTACGGCTTGTTGGAGAACTTCAACTGGAAGGGCTGGATAGCTAAGTTGATGCCTCCTAAGCAGCCTCAAGAAGTGAAATAAAATATTTTTATTAATTCCAATAATTATTTAGAACTATGAATAACTGGTTTTTCCGTTTTCTGACCAGCGGTTTTGGTACAGGAACAGCCGCAGGTAAGGCATTAGGTTGGACAATTGCTATCTGTCTGATTGGTCTGTGGATTTTTATCTGGCTCGTGAAGATAATTTACAAAGCCATCGTTGGCGAGAAGATTCCTCACTACAAGCATGGTAACTATTGTGTTGAGCTGGTTGCCATTGGTGAAAACCCCAAGGCACTGAAGAAGCAGCTATGCGAATTCAAGGGCTATAGCAGCTCGTTGGCCAAGAAGGTGATGGGCTCTGTTCCCTCACTTGTTGTAACAGGTTTGGATAAGGAAGCTGCTGAGGATTTCCAGACAGTGATTGATGCTACTGGAGCCACTACAGAGGTTAAGATTTACCAGCCGAAATAGCATTTAAAGGAACCCTTTATACATGTCAGGCACGCCAGATGGCTGTTGCCTGACATTTTTGTGTCATAAAATTTGGAAAATTCCTTGCTTCTTCGTAAATTTGCATGCGTTATGCGAGTAGTCTACGAGGATAATCATATTATCATCGTCTACAAGGAGAGTGGAGAAATCGTTCAAGGTGACAAAACAGGCGATACTCCCTTGTCAGAAACGGTGAAACAATACATCAAAGAGAAGTACCAAAAACCGGGTGCTGTATTCTTGGGTGTGGTGCATCGTTTGGACCGTCCGGTCTCTGGACTGGTGGTCTTTGCTCGTACCTCCAAGGCACTGACCAGACTGAACAGGATGTTCGCTGAAGGAGAAGTACATAAGACGTACTGGGCGATAGTTCAAAGAAATGAGAAGGATGAAGTAAGAGGCAAGCGTATAGATGAGTGGCAGACGCAAGAGAATTGGCTGGTACGCAACGAGAAGCAGAACAAGTCGTATGCCTACGACCATGAGGTGCCTCGCTCAAAGAAAGCCGTGCTGCGCTATCACTTTATAGGCCGCTCAGACCGCTACTCATTGGTGGAAGTGCAGTTGTTGACAGGCCGACATCACCAGATACGCTGTCAGCTGTCCACCATAGGCTGTCCGATTAAGGGCGACTTGAAATATGGAGCACCTCGCAGCAATCCTGATGGTAGCATCTCGCTGCTATCACACCGTGTGGAATTCATCCATCCTGTGTCGAAGGAACCCATTGTGGTGGAATCGCCACTGCCTGATGACCCGCTATGGTCGCAGATGATTATGAATCGTTAGGTTATGAAAAAGATATTTTGGTGGATATTGATCATCTTGCTGAGCCCCGTCTTGCTCTTCGTGGTGCTGACGGTGCTGCTCTACCTGCCTCCTGTACAGAAATGGGCAGTAGACAAGGTGACAGCCATCGCCTCGGAGAAGACTGGCATGGATATCTCCATAGATCATGTCAATCTGTCGTTTCCTCTTGACCTTGCGATTGATGAATTCCGCGTCCTGCAAAAGCCCGATACTATTGCTGATGTGGAGCGTATGGTGGTTGACGTGCAGTTCTGGCCATTGCTGGATAGTAAGGTTGTTATTAATGAACTGGAAGTTACCAATACCCGTCTGAATACGCTCGATATGGTGGCTGCCGCAAAGGTGAAGGGACATTTCTCTCGCCTGTTTATGGCCAGCAAGGGTATTGACCTCGACAAGCAAACCGTAGAACTCAATGGCTCACGTCTGGAAGATGCCTTCTTTGACATCCAGATGGCCGACTCTATCCCAGAAGATACTACCACCAGCGAACCTACGCTGTGGAAGATATATATAGACAGTATTACTGTTGACCGCTCAGACATTGTATTCCATATGCCGGGCGATACGATGAGCGTCAATGCCCACATGGGTAGTCTGACAGCCCGTGAAGCACTGATAGACCTCGGCTCTCAGACCTATACGGTGGGTAGCGTGGATTGGTTGCATGGTGCTGTGAAATATGACCAGAACTTCCAGCCACAGATTGAGGGCTTGGACTATAACCATATAGACCTTAGCGACATCACTGTCGGCATAGACTCCATCTATTACCATGACCCCACCATGCGTCTGCATCTCAGACAGGTGGCACTGAAGGAGAAGAGTGGTCTTGAAGTGAGTCACTTGTCTGGTCCCGTCGTCATGGAGGATGGTGCTATCAAGCTGCCTAAGTTCCGCCTGTCGACACCTTATAGTGATATTGACGTAGAACTTGATATGCCTCTGTCGCTGATGGAACCTGTTGACCCAGGAAAGATGCGACTGAAGATGAATGCTTCGCTGGGTAAGCAAGACCTCATGCCCTTTATGGCAGAGCTGCCTGCCGCCATGCGTCAGCGTTGGCCGGAATATCCGCTTAACGTCAGTGGTCTGCTGAAAGGAAATATGCAGCACATGGACTTCCATGATTTGGAAGTGTCGCTGCCTACTGCCTTCCATGCTACTGCTACGGGCTTTGCCGCCAATCTCGATGATCCGCAGCGTCTGCGTGCTGATGTGCAGTTTACTGCCAATACCCAGAACTTGGGCTTCGTGATGGCGATGATGCCTCGCGACATGCAGCGCAACTACCGTATTCCACCACTGTCTGCCCAAGGACGCGTGAAGGCTGATGGTCAGCAGTATTTTGCTGATATTACTGCTCGTGAGGGTAGGGGAACCGTCAAAGCTAAAGGCTCGTTCAATGCAGCAGCGATGCGCTATGATGCCGACATCAAGGTGCGTGACATGAATGTTCACCACTTTATGCCTCACGACAGTATCTATACGGTATCTGCCGACATCGTTGCCAAAGGACAGGGCACCGACTTCTTCTCACCGCGTACCACACTTGTGGCTGATGCTAAGATACACCATGTAGGTTATGGCAAGCTGAATATTGACAACATCACTGCCCACGCACTGGTCGGCAATGGTAAGGCGCATGCCACCCTCGTCAGTCGTAACCCATTGCTGAAGGGTGCTGTCAACTTCGATGCCCTGCTGTCGACCACCCGTTTTGATGGTACGCTAAGCACCGACTTCCAGACACTCGACTTATATGAAATGGGTGTGGTGGAGAAACCGCTGACGATTGGTATGTGTGGACATTTCGATATCAACTCCGACCTGAAGCTGACACACCATGCTACGGGTCTTATCAATGATATCTCTATCAGTGACTCCAGTCATGTATATCGTCCCTCAGCTATCGACTTGCTGCTCAATACCACTCCTGATACTACTTATATGCGTACTCAGAGTGGTGACTTCATCGTGAAGCTGGATGCCAGCGGTAACTATGAGCAACTGCTTAATAAGTTCATCATATTGGCTGACTCTGCCATGGCCCAGTTGGATAGAAAGACCATTGACCAACCGGCACTGCGCAGACTATTGCCTACGATGCGTATGACGGTGGAGAGCAAGCGCGAGAATCCTGTGGTGACCTTCCTGAAAGCCAGTGCTGATATTGATTTCAAGGATATGCTCTTCGACCTGTCGACGTCTGCAGCAGAAGGTGTTAATGGTCGTGGATTTATCAATTCGCTGATGGTCAGCGATATTCGTATCGATACCATCAACTTCTCGCTGACGCAGCGTCAGGAGCGACTGGCCTTTGGCGGACAAATTCGTAACAATAAGAAGAACCCGCAGTTTGTCTTTAATGCCCTCTTTGACGGTATTATACAAGAACGTGGCGCTACGCTCGGCGTGCGCTACTACGATGCAGACAATAAACTCGGCGCTCGTGTGGGTGCTCAGGCAGAGGTAGTGGATAGCGGACTCTCCCTGCATCTTGTGCCTGCTCGTCCTACACTGGGTTATAAGGAGTTTGCAGTGAACAAAGACAACTTCCTATTCTTAGGCGCTTCAGGAAAGGTGAAGGCGAAGGTTGACCTGCGTGCTGACGACGGTATGGGTATTCGCCTATACTCTGAAGATACCGACCCAGACGCTTTGCAAGACCTGACGCTCAGTCTCCACCAGTTTAATCTGGAAGAGATTACCTCTGTCATTCCTTATGCACCTCGTATGTCGGGTATGCTGAATGGTGACTATCATGTAGTACAGGATGCCAGCGGACAGTTCTCTGTAGCTGGTGATATGGGTGTTCGTAACATGACCTACGAGCGTTGTCCTATTGGTAATATCAGTACGGAAATGGTCTATCTGCAGAAAGAGAATGATGCCCATGCCGTTGAGGCCCGTCTGATGATGGATGGCGACGAGATTGGTCTGCTTCAGGGTACCTATTATAATGAAGGTGAGGGCTCGCTGGATGCTACGCTGCAATTGGAACACCTGCCACTGAATATTGTCAATGGTTTCGTGCCTGACCAGATTTGTGGATTGCAGGGTTATGGTGAAGGCACATTGACAATCCAGGGTGCTCTGTCGCGACCGGAGGTGAATGGTGAGGTATATCTCTCTAATTCTTACTTAGAGAGTGTTCCCTATGGTGTCAAGCTCCGCTTCGACGACGACCCCGTGCGCATTCAGCACTCTAACCTGTTGTTTGAGAACTTTACCGTCTATGCCCATAATGACAACCCGCTGAACGTACAGGGTAATGTCAACTTCAGTAATCTTGAGAATATTCTGGTTAATCTGCGCATGCAGGCCAATAACTTCCAAATTATCGGTACCAAGGAGCACGCCAAGAGTGTGGCCTATGGAAAGGCATTCGTCAACGTCTTTGCCATGGTAAACGGTCCGCTCGAGAACCTTAACATGCGTGGTCGTCTGGATGTGCTCGGAACGACTGACCTGGGCTATATCCTGCGTGATACACCTATTACTACTGATAACCAGTTGAACGATTTGGTGAAGTTTACGGACTTCAGCGATACGACACAGATTGCGGTATCTCGTCCGCCGATTACTGGTTTCCGCATGGATATGACGCTGAACGTATCGAAAGGTGCTCACATCATGGCCTACATGAATGCTGACCACTCCAACTATATCGACCTCATGGGTGGCGGTACGCTGCGTATGCTGTACAGTCCTGCTGATAACCTGCAGCTGACGGGTCGCTATACGCTGTCAAACGGTGAGATGAAGTATGCACTGCCTATCATCCCGCTGAAGACCTTCCATATTCAGGATGGCTCATACATTGAATTTACGGGTGACCCGATGAACCCAACATTGAATATCGCTGCTGTGGAGCGTACCAAGGCTACTGTAACAGGTACTAATGGCGTTGGACGCTCGGTAGTCTTTGACTGTGGTGTTAATATCACTCGCACACTTAGCGATATGGGTCTTGAGTTTACCCTCGATGCCCCTGAGGATATGCAGTTGCATGGTGAGCTGCAGACGATGGGAATAGAGCAGCGCGGCAAGCTGGCGGTGACCATGCTGACCACAGGTATGTATCTGGCTGATGGTAATACGAAACCGTTCTCTATGAACTCGGCGCTCAGCTCGTTCCTTAGCTCAGAAATCAGTAACCTGACAGGTAATGCCCTGCGTACGCTCGACTTGTCATTCGGTATGGATAATAGTACCGATGCTACAGGACAGACACATACTGACTACTCGTTCAAGTTTGCTAAGCGCTTCCTGAACAACCGTCTGAAGCTGGCTGTTGGTGGTAAGGTGACAACAGGTGAGGAGATGCCTGGCGGAAAGAATAACTCGTTCTTCGACAATGTCTCGTTAGAGTACCGCTTGGACGATACCGCCAATAAGTACCTCAACCTCTTCTTCGAGAATAACTCCTACGACTGGCTTGACGGCTATACTCAAAAGTATGGTGGCGGATTCATCTGGCGCCGTACGCTGCAGAACTTCACTGATATCTTCCGTTTCAAGGATGACAGCAACACCTTGTCGCTACCTCCTGTACGTACTGACTCCATAAAGACAACACGCAATGACAAGAAATAAGATAACCTCATACATCTTACAGATAGCCTCTTGCCTCTTCATCGTCTCCTGTTCGATGACCAAGGATATTCCTGAGGGTGATCAGCTCTTTATTGGACTGAAAACCATTCAGTGGGTTGATGCTGAGCAGTCGGATAATCTCATAGAGACGCAAGAGGAATTGGAGGCAGCTCTTGCTACGGCTCCTAACGGTTCCTTGTTTGGCAGTAGTTACTATCGTCTGCCTTTCTCGTTTGGTGTCAGCGTGTGGAACAAATATGCCGAGAAGGATACTCCTTTCGCTAACTGGATGACTAAGACCTTTGGCCGTCAGCCTGTATTGATGTCGTGGGTTAATCCTGAACTGCGTGCCTCTGTGGCGCAGAACGTGTTGCACAATCATGGCTACTTCCATGGTAGGGTAGAGCATGAGACCATACAGCAGAAGAATCCCAAGACTGCCAAGATACATTATACTGTTACGCCAGGACGACTGTATATGCTTGATAGCGTAGGCTATTTTGACTTCCCTCGCCATGCGGACAGTCTGATACATTCCACTTTGGATGAGGCACAAATCCATCGTAACGATCCTTTTGTCGTGTCGAAACTTGATGCCGAGCGCCAACGTATCAGTACCTTGCTGCGTAACAACGGCTACTATTATTATCAGCCTGCCTATGCCTCTTATTTGGCAGACACCTTTGCGGTAGATGGCAAGGCACAGCTGCAGTTCCGTCTGGCCAAGGACGTGCCAGCTGCCGCAACACATCCTTGGTATATCGGACGCATCACGGTAAATATGAAAAAGTCGTTCATGGAACAGCCTACAGACTCCTTCAAGAGCCGCTTCCTGACGATTCGCTATTCTGATAAGAAACCACCCGTACGTCCTCGTGTGCTCTTGGCTGATATGAAGCTGCGCCCACGTCAGCAGTATAGCTATTCGGATTATCTGGAGTCTTCCAGTAAGATTAACGCTATGGGACTGTTCTCTATGACAGAGTTCCAGTTTACACCGCGTGACACCACTGCTGCCTGCGACACACTCGACCTGACGCTTAATTGCACTTTCGATAAACCATGGGACTTCTACATCGAGACGAATTTCAATGCCCGCACTATCGGTCGTATGGGACCAGAGTTGAAGATGGGTGTTACGCGTCGTAACGCCTTCCGTGGCGGTGAAAAGATAGATGTCAATGTTCATGGCTCATACGAGTGGGCAACCAATAACGGCTCGTCCATGAATAACTATGAATATGGTGCCGATGCCTCTGTGGAGTTTCCACGTATTATCGCACCTTTCGTAAATAAGTTCCAAAGAGTACGTCGCGGAAAGGATGGTAAGCCACGCCGTCGCTTGTTCTATAGTACACCGTCGACGCTGGCTAAGGCCTCTACTAATGTCATATATCGCCCGGGTTACTATAAGATGCATGTCGTCTCTGGTGAGTGGACTTACCGTTGGCAGACATCTGAGAAGAGTCGCCATGAGTTATCACCACTTACTGTGAAGTATCAGTTTATGAATAGTCGCACCGCAGATTTTGATGCCGTTATCGACCAAAATCCCTATCTGTGGGCTACCATGCAGGACTACTTTATCCCTGAGATGCGCTATAGCTATACTTATACCTCACCGAAGCGCTCGCTGCATCCGGCACGTTTGGAGGTTACCGTTGCTGAGGCGGGTAATGGCGTGGCACTCTATGATGTCGCTACTGGTAAGTCGTGGAACGATAAGGGTAAGACGATGTTTAAGAACCCCTATTCACAGTTCTTGAAACTGGAGACCGACTATACTAAGACGCTGACACTTGACAATCACTCAAAGATAGTGGGTCACGTCAATGCAGGTATTATCTACTCATACGGCAATAGTGACTGGGTACCTAATAGTGAACTGTTCTATGTGGGTGGCGCTAACAGCATCCGTGCTTTCTCTGTGCGTGGTGTTGGTCCAGGTTCCTTCCCTGGTATTGATGATAAGGCCTACTCTTATCTCATGCAGAATGGTGACATTAAGTTTGTTGCCAATGTTGAATACCGTCGTCAGCTGTTTGGCTCCCTCTATGGTGCCGTATTCCTTGATGCCGGTAACGTATGGACGGTACGCGACCAATATGGTGACGATCCACAGTTTAAGGGTACCAGTCAGTTTAAGTTGAAGGATGCTCTAAGCCAGATGGCTGTAGGTACTGGCCTTGGCATTCGATATGACATGGACTTCCTCGTGTTGCGCCTCGACTGGGGTGTAGCGCTTCATCTGCCTTATGAAACGGAGAAGTCTGGATTCTATAATGTTCCGCATTTCAAAGGTAGCCATACGCTTCACTTTGCTATTGGTTATCCCTTCTAATGATATAACAATAAATGATTCATATAAAAATAATATAGATTATGGAAAGAACATGGAGATGGTTTGGCAAGAAGGATAAGATAACACTTGCCCAGCTGAGACAAATTGGTGTTGAGGGTATCGTTACCGCTCTGCACGACGTACCTCTGGGTGAGGTATGGACACGAGAGAAGATTCGTGACTTGCGCGAGTATATTGAGAGTTATGGCATGCGTTGGAGCGTGGTAGAGTCACTGCCCGTTGTTGAGACGATTAAATATGGCGGTCCTGACCGCGACCACCAGATAGAGGTTTATAAGGAGTCACTGCGTAACCTCTCAGCAGAGGGTATTCACTGCATCTGCTATAACTTTATGCCTGTGCTCGATTGGGCTCGTACTGACTTGTTCCACGATAACCCCAATGGTGCCACGAACCTTTATTTCAACTATGCGGAGTTTGCTTACTTCGACATCTATATCTTGAAGCGTCCAGGTGCTCGCGAGGAATGGGAGAAGTTCAAATTCCCTGAGGGATGGGGTGAAGGTCGTAGTGTTATCGCTGAATGCGACGCACTGGCCAAGACAATGACTCCCGAGAAGGATCATAAACTGGTAGAAACCATCGTTATCAAGACACAGGGCTTTGTGAGTGGTAACTTCAGTGAGAACGATGAGGCTCCTATCCAGAAGTTCCGCGAATTCCTTGACCTGTATAAGGGTATCGACAAGGCTCAGTTGCGCGAGAATATGAAGTACTTCCTCGAGGCTATCATGCCTGTTTGTGAGGAGTGCAATATGAATATGTGTGTTCACCCTGATGATCCCCCCATTGAGATTCTCGGTCTGCCTCGTATCGTCCGTACTGAGGAGGATATCCAGTGGTTCCTCAATGCAGTACCTAATAAGCATAATGGCCTGACGTTCTGTGCCGGTTCATTGTCTGCTGGCGCTTACAATAATGTTGTTGAGTTGGCAAAGAAGTTTGCTTCTCGCACTCACTTCGTGCATCTGCGCTCATGCCATATCTTCCCCAATGGCGACTTCACTGAGGCCAGCCACTTAGGTGGTCGTGCTGACCTCATCGAGCTGTGCCGTATCTTCGAGAAGGAGAACCCACAGTTGCCGATGCGCGTGGATCATGGTATGACGTTTACTGATGAGCCCGGCGGTATTATGGATGAGTCAAGTCACGGACATAATGCAGGCTATACGCTCCTTGGTCGTATGTTTGCTCTTGGTCAGGTGCAGGGAATCCTTGCCACTGTTGACCGTGAGCTTGGCATAGAATACAAACAACCCGGATTCTTTGATTAAAAAATCAGAGTGTGGTGTTGTTAACTATAGATTAATATAACGATATAGATTGTGGAAGTAGCGAATGACAGATGGGGCATCCTCTATTGCCCCAAAGGACGCGGCAGTAAAATGCGCGAGAAGATACAGCGCGTGCTGGATGAGCGCAAGGTGCAGTACGACTTTGTGCAGAGTGAGTCAACAGATAGCGTAGAGCGTCTGATGACCATGTTGATACGTAATGGTTATAAGACCATTATTATTATGGGTGGCGACTCTGCACTGAACGATGCCGTCAACTGCTTGATGTCTGAGGAGAAGCAGGTACGCGAAAGCATTGCTTTAGGTGTCATTCCCAATGGAATGATGAATGACTTTGCGCGCTACTGGGGCTTCGACGATGACGAGATGGAGCAGACGGTGGACTGGTTGATAAAACACCGAGTTCGTCGCATTGATCTGGGCTGTGTGCGCTATACTAACAAAAAGAATGAGCGTTGTCATCGTTACTTCCTCAACTGTGTCAATATCGGGTTAATTGCTGACGTAATGAATCTGCGCCGTCAGACACGCTCACTGTTGGGCTCTCGCACACTCTCGTTCATCGTGTCGATTTTCCTCATGGTTTTCCACCGCATGGATTATAGAATGCGTGTTAAGCTGAACAGTGAGGTGGTAGACCGTAAGATAATGACGATGTGTGTGGGTAGCGGTCCTGGCTATGGCCAGACTCCTAATGCGGTACCCTATAACGGCATGCTTGACGTGTCGATGGTGTATCATACGGAGATGATGCAACTGATTGCTGGTCTGTGGCTGTTGATATCTGGACGTTTCCTGAACCATCGAAGTGTGCATCCATACCGTACTCGTGAGATTGTTGTCGAGGAAGCTCCTCACGCATTGGTGGGAGTTGACGGTCGACTGATAGGTACTCCCGTGGGAGCCTATCGCATCACCGTAGAACAGGAAGTCATCAATTTCCTGATACCCGACTAACACTATCGTGTGGCGTTTTTCATCCTTTGGTTGCAAAATTGCACGTTTTCACAAAAAAAGTGCAAAAATATTTTGTAGTCACGATGAAATTGCGTACTTTTGAAGGTGATTACTAATCTAAAACACTTATCTTAAAATAAGAACTATGAGTTATTTACGATTCGAGAAAGCTGTAATGACCAATCTTGAGGAGTCACTCCATCGTGAATTGCTTCGAACAAACCGTTCTGGCGCCTACAGCGCGTCTACATTGGTAGACTGCAATACGCGCAAGTATCATGGTCTGCTCGTTGTTCCCGTACCTGAGCTTGACGATGAGAACCATGTGCTGCTGTCGTCGCTTGACTGTACGGTGATTCAGCATGGTGCCGAGTTCAACCTCGGTCTCCACAAGTATCAAGGCAACAATTTCAGCCCTAAAGGTCACAAATACATTCGCGAGTTTACTTGTGATGTTGTGCCCACCACCATTTACCGTGTTGGTGGCGTGTTATTAAAAAAAGAGGTGGTGTTCCACCACTATGAGGACCGAATCCTCATTCGTTATACCTTAGAGGATGCTCACTCAGCTACTACGCTGCGTTTCCGTCCTTTCCTTGCCTTCCGCTCAGTTCGTCAGTTTACTCATGAGAATTCAACGGCAAGCCGTGAGTACCATGAGGTGGATAATGGTATCAAGACATGTATGTATGCCGGTTATCCCGACTTGTATATGCAGTTCTCGAAGAAGAACGAGTTTATTTTCCAGCCAGACTGGTATCGCGGTGTAGAGTATCCTAAGGAGCAGGAGCGTGGCTATGCCTCAAACGAGGACCTCTATGTACCAGGCTACTTCGAGATGAGCATTAAGAAGGGTGAGAGCATCATCTTCTCTGCCTCTACTTCGAGCATTAAGACCTCTGCGCTGAAGGAGTTGTTCCAGAAAGAGGTTGAGCAGCGTGTGCCTCGCGATAACTTCTATCATTGTTTGGTGACTGCCGCTCACCAGTTCCATAACCGCAAACCCAACGATGACCGCTACTTGTTGGCTGGTTATCCTTGGTTTAAGTGCCGTGCCCGTGATACGTTCATTGCACTGCCAGGCTTGACATTAGCCATCGGTGAGAAAGACTATTTTGAGTTGGTTATGAAGACCGCCGAGAAGGGATTGCGTGAATTTATGGCCGACAAGCCTTTGAGTGTCAAGATATATGAGATAGAACACCCCGATGTTCCGCTGTGGGCTGTCTGGGCTATCCAGCAGTATATCAAAGATGCTGGTCGCGAAGAAGGCTACAAGATGTATGGCAAGCTGCTGAAGGACATTGTGAAGTTCATCATGGATGGTGGTCATCCCAATCTGCGTCTTGATGATAACGGACTTATTTATGCTGATGGTCGTGACAAGGCTATCACCTGGATGAACTCCACGGCTAATGGTCGCCCCGTCGTTCCACGCTCAGGATATATCGTAGAGTTCAATGCTCTTTGGTATAATGCCATCAAGTTCTGTGCTTCTCTTGAGGCAGAACTGGGCGATAAGAAGTTCGCTGCAAAGCTGGAGAAGCTTTCTGAGCTGTGCAGGAAGTCGTTTGTCGACACCTTTATGAATGAGTATGGCTATCTGCTCGACTATGTAGATGGTAATATGATGGATTGGAGCGTACGCCCGAACATGATATTCCCTATCGCATTTGACTATTCTCCATTGTCACAGGAGCAGAAGAAGAGTGTTCTCGATGTATGTACTCGTGAGTTGCTGACTCCTAAAGGACTGCGCTCTCTGTCGCCAAAGAGTGGTGGCTATAATCCTATGTATGTCGGACCACAGACACAGCGAGACTATGCTTATCATCAGGGAACGGCATGGCCTTGGTTGGGCGGCTTCTATATTGAGGCATGTCTGAAGCTCTATAAGCGTACCCGTCTGTCATTCCTCGAGCGCCACATGGTGGGCTATGAAGAAGAGATGGACTATCATGCGTTGGGTACTATCAGTGAACTGTTCGATGGCAATCCGCCATTCTATGGACGTGGTGCTATGGCTTTTGCAATGAATGTGGCTGAGATTCTGCGCTCAGTGAAGTTGTTGCAGAAATATACATACCAAAAATAAATAAGGAGGAAACGCTATGAAAGTATTAATGTTTGGATGGGAGTATCCTCCTCATGTATTTGGTGGACTGGCCACCGCAAACTATGGTATTTCGCAGGGACTCCATGCTCAGGGCGATATGGATATCACGCTCTGTCTGCCCAAGCCTTTCGGTGATGAGGACCGCACGGCATGCAATATAGTAGCGATGAATGCTGTCCCCATTGCTTATCGTGATGTGTCGGCAGACTATGTTCGTGAGCGTGTCGGCAATATTATGGATCCCGATCTCTATTTCCGCTTGCGCGACCACATCTATGCAGATTTCAACTACATGCATGTCAACGACTTGGGTGCTATGGAGTTTGCTGGAGGTTATCCTGGTAATCTGCACGAGGAAATCAATAACTACTCCATTATTGCCGGAGTGGTGGCACGTACCTTAGATTACGACATTATTCATGCTCATGACTGGTTGACCTATCCCGCTGGTATTCATGCTAAGCAGGTGAGTGGTAAGCCCCTTTGCATCCATGTGCATGCTACCGATTTCGACCGTTCACGTGGTAAGGTGAACCCCACCGTTTATTCGATAGAGAAGAATGGTATGGATAATGCCGACTGTATCATGTGTGTCTCTGAGCTGACACGTCAGACGGTTATTAATCAGTATCATCAGGATCCTCGCAAGTGCTACACGGTACACAATGCCGTATATCCATTGCCACAGGAATATCAAGATATTCCACGTCCTGACCATACGGGAAAGGACAAGGTGGTAACGTTCCTTGGACGTATCACGATGCAGAAGGGCCCTGAGTACTTCGTTGAGGCTGCCAATATGGTAATCCGTCGCACCAAGAATGTACGCTTCTGTATGGCAGGTTCTGGTGATATGATGGACGCTATGATTCATCTGGTTGCTGAGCGTGGCATCGCTGACCGTTTCCACTTCCCGGGATTCATGCGTGGCAAACAAGTCTATGAATGTCTAAAGGATTCTGATGTTTACGTCATGCCTTCTGTCTCCGAGCCTTTCGGTATCTCCCCCTTGGAAGCTATGCAGTGTGGCACGCCCTCAATCATCTCGAAGCAGTCGGGATGTGCTGAGATCCTGAACAACTGTATCAAGGTTGACTATTGGGATGTCTACGCACTCGCTGATGCCATCTATAGTATCTGTGCTAACGACTCACTATTCCAGTATCTCAAGGAGGAAGGAAAGAATGAGGTTGACCAGATTACTTGGGAGAAAGTCGGTGCCTGGATAGCAACGCTTTATAAGCGTACTCTCGGCTGGGAGCAATAAACGTCAAACAAATAACCAATAAACAATCAACGATTATGAAAACAATTTGTTTATATTTCGAAATACATCAGATTATCCATCTGAAGCGCTATCGTTTCTTCGATATCGGTACCGATCATTACTACTATGACGACTACGAGAACGAGCGCAGCATCACTGATATTGCCAACCGTAGTTACATGCCGGCACTGACAGCCATTGGTGATATGATAAAGGAACATGGCGACTATTTCAAAGTGGCCTTCTCACTGAGTGGTACGGGTATCGAACAACTGGAGTTCCACGCTCCACAGGTCATTGCAAAGTTGCAGGAGCTGAACCAGACAGGTTGTGTAGAGTTCCTCGCTGAACCATACTCTCATGGTCTGTCATCACTGGCTAATGAGGAGACCTTTGCTCTTGACGTGAAAAAGCAGGCTGCCAAGATTGAAGAACTGTTTGGTAAGAAGCCCACTGTAGCCCGTAACTCGTCGCTCATCTACTCTGATGATATTGGTGGACAGATTGCTGCTATGGGCTTTAAGGGTATGCTCACTGAGGGTGCTAAGCATGTGCTGGGCTGGAAATCGCCACACTATGTCTACAACTGTAACATTGCCCCCAATCTGAAGCTGTTGCTCCGCGATGTGGAGCTGTCGGATGATATCTCACTGCGCTTCAACAATCCTGACTGGGAAGGCTATCCTCTGTTTGCCGACAATTATATCGACCGCATAGCTCGCTTACCTGAGGAAGAACAGATTGTCAATATCTTTATGGAGCTCAGCGCTCTGGGTATCGCTCAGCCACTTAGCAGTAATATCCTCGACTTTCTGAAAGCACTGCCAGGCTGTGCTAAAGAGAAGGGTATCACATTCTCTACACCTACTGAGATCTGCATGAAGGTGAAGAGTATGGGTGCCATCAATGTACCTGACACACTGTCGTGGGTTGACGAGGAGCGCGACTGCTCTTGCTGGTTGGGTAACGCTATGCAGCGTGAGGCCTTCAACAAGCTCTATAGTGTGGCTGACCGCCTGCGTATCGCTGATGATCCACGTCTTAATCAGGACTGGGACTATCTGCAGGCTTCTAACAACTTCCGCTTTATGACTACCAAGCCCTCAAATGTAGGTTTGGATCGTGGCATCTATAGCGGACCGTTCGATGCTTTTACCAACTATATGAACATCCTCGGTGACTTCATCAACAGAGTCAACGCCCTCTATCCACAGGAGATTGAGAATGACGAGCTGAACGCTCTGCTCACTACCATCCGCAACCAGGGTGATGAGATTGAGATGAAGGACAAGGAGATTATCCGTCTGAAGGCACGTCTGGAGAAGTTGGAGCCAAAGAAGGAGGAAAAGGCTAAGAAGGCTGCTGCACCTAAGAAAGCAGTAGCTCCAAAGAAAGCTGCAACTCCCAAGAAAGCAGCTCCTGCCAAGAAGGAGAAACCTGCTGAGGCAAAAAAGTAATCTGACGCAGTCATCAGATAAAAGAATAGGAGGAGAAGGGGAGTCTGTGGGCTCCCTCTTTTTATTAAAAACAGATAATAATGAAGATAGTAATTCTTGACGGCTATTCAGCCAATCCGGGAGACCTGTCGTGGCAGGAGTTGGAGCAGTTGGGAGAAGTAACGGTATATGAACGTACGAACCCCACAGAGACGTTAGCGAGAGCAGCCGATGCTGAGATTGTACTGACCAATAAGGTGGTTATTAATAAAGATGTCCTTGTGCAACTGCCAAAGTTAAAGTACATCGGTGTACTTGCCACAGGTTATAATGTGGTAGATATTGAGGCGGCTCATGAGCGTGGCATCGTCGTAACTAATGTACCGGCCTATAGTACGGAGAGTGTGGCGCAGATGGTGTTTGCCCATTTGCTGACCGTAACGAATCGTACGGAGCACTATGCCATCCAGAATCGTAATGGTCGCTGGACAGAGAACCCTGACTTCTGCTATTGGGATTTCCCCCACATGGAGCTGGCAGGAAAGACATTTGGTGTTGTGGGGTTAGGTAATATCGGTCAGCGTGTCGCCCAGATTGCGCTCGCTTTCGGTATGAAGGTCAAGGCAATGACCAGTAAGACAACTCTGCCTGCTGGTGTTGAAAAGGTCTCTCTCGCAGAACTGTTGGCAGCATCAGACATCTTGTCGCTGCATTGCCCATTGACAGAGAGTACACGCCATCTCATCAATGCTGAAACACTCCGACAGATGAAGCCTACTGCTGTTCTTATTAATACAGGACGTGGTCCGCTGATAGATGATGAGGCTGTTGCTAAGGCACTTGCCGACGGACGCCTTGCTGCTTTCTGTGCTGATGTGCTTACTGAGGAACCACCCAAGGCAGACAATCCGCTGTTGCAGCAACCGAATGCGTTCATAACGCCTCATATTGCATGGGCTTCCAAGGAGGCTCGTATCCGTTTGCTCCAGGTAGCTACGAATAATGTACGGGCATTTATAGGTGGTAAGCCTGTTAATATGGTATGAGTGAAAAACCAAAATTAATTTGGTGTTTCGCTAGATTTGTACTACCTTTGCAGCCGTGAAACTGGATAACAGACGACATATTGCCTCATGGTTGCTATTGGCCGTTTTTGTGCCAATGCTGCTCCTTGCGTCACTTCATGTGCATGAAAGTGGTGTAGAGACAGCAGAGACAGAGTGTACCGACTGCGTACACAATAGCTGCCATGGTCATCTGACGCAGATGGTCTCGTGGACACACGACTGTGTGCTCTGCCAGTTTCTCTCTCTAACCTTTGTTGCCATTGGTGTGGCTAGCCTTGTTGTTATAAGTAAGGTGGTCAACATCAGAATCGATGCCCAGCGACGTAATGTTTGTGTCGCCTATTGTGGCATCGTAGGTTTGCGTGCTCCCCCTGCTTTCTCCATTTAGCATTGATTAGGGAAGCTGGCATCCTGCTGGGATGTCGGCAGTAGTTACGTTTTTTATAAATTAAATGGAGACAGAATCATGACAATTTCCATTTATGCTGTAGCGTTGATGGCGCTGATGGCAGGCAGTCATGCAGATGTTGCCCCTGAGGATACAACCGTCGTGTTGCAGGGAGTTACTGTTAGCGGTCAGCGACAGCGTGACTTCCAGATGCGCTCGTCGCAGTCGGCAGTGCAGGTGAGCCATGACTATCTACAGCAGCACTTCTCGGGTTCGCTGATGCAGACCTTAGAAGGTATTCCTGGTGTAAAGGCTATGGCCATAGGTTCAGGACAGTCGAAGCCCACTATTCGAGGATTAGGCTATAACCGTATGGTGGTAAGCGAAGATGGCATCAAGCACGAAGGCCAACAGTGGGGTGATGACCACGGACTGGAGATTGACCAGTTTGCTGTTGATCGCGCTGAGGTCGTTAAAGGTCCTGCTGCGCTGCTTTATGGCTCGGATGCCATTGGCGGTGTACTGAGCCTCTATACCAACCATGTGCCTACCGAACCACTGACTGGCAGTCTACAGCTCTTTGGTCGCTCAAATAACGAGCAGATTGGTGTGACGGCTAAGTTAGCCGGCCGACATGGCAACTGGTTCTATCGTGTGGGAGCTACCCTGATAGACTATGCAGACTATCGTGTGCCTACAGACAGTATTCAGTACTATTCTTATTGGATTCGTCTGAAGGATGGCCGGCTGCGCAATACAGCTGGTTGCGAGCGCGACGGTAGCGTAGTGCTGGGCTATGCAGGCTATCGGTTTCATACCGACCTGCGCATCTCTGATAGCTATTCGAAGAGTGGCTTCTTTGCTAATGCCCATGGTCTGGAGGTTCGCCTCTCTGATATTGACTACGACCATTCACGTCGCGACATTGACCTGCCTTACCAGTGGGTAAACCATCTAAAGGTGCTCAGCCATACCTCTTGGCAGAGTGATCGTCTGCGTATGGAGGGTAACTTTGCTTGGCAGAACAACCACCGCGAGGAGTTGAGCGAGCCAGTGAGCCACGGCTATATGCCCAAACCTGATGGAACGTTGGAGCGCCGCTTCGTGAAGAACACGCTGACGGGTAATCTTGCGCTACATATTTCTTTGGGTAACCGTCATGAGTTGAGCACTGGCCTCAATGCAGAGTACCAGCATAATCGTCGTGGTGGCTGGGGCTTTATCATTCCCGACTTTGAGACTGCCAGTATGGGCATCTATGCTATGGACCGCTATACACTGAGTGAAGGCTTGAAGCTGAATGCCGGTGTACGTATGGACTATGCGAAAACGCATATCAGCAGCTATCACGACTGGTTTCTAACACCAATAGACAATAACGTCTCCGTATATAAAGAGCGCTCGGCAGATATCGACCGTAGCTTTACCAGTCTTACTTGGTCGGCAGGTATTAACTATGCCACGGGTAACTGGGTACTCAAAGCCAATGTAGGCAAGAGCTTCCGTGTACCTATCCCTAAGGAGTTAGGTGCCGATGGTGTGAACTACCACATCTTCCGTTATGAACGCGGCAATGCCTCACTGGACCCGGAGCAGAGCTACCAGTTTGATATGGGCATCCATTGGGATAATGATGTGTTCTGTGTACAGGTGGACCCCTACGTCAACTACTTCCCTAACTATATCTACCTGAATCCTACGGCTGAATATGTGGAGGGCTTGCAGCTCTATAACTATACTCAGGCTCGTGTGTTACGCTATGGCGTAGAAGCACAGGCTACATGGGTAATTGACCGCCATTGGGAGGCTGAAGTGAAGGGTGAATACCTTTATGCTGAGCAACTCTCTGGCGACAAGAAGGGCTATACACTTCCCTTCAGTACCCCATGGTCGGCGGATGCAGGTATCAAATACTCGTTCCAGTGGCATGGCGACAGCTTTGTGAGTCTGAATGCTCGTTTGGTAGGAGCACAGCATGAGATAGTGCCACCAGAGAAACCCACTGATGGCCACTGGACATTGAATTTCTCAGCAGGTAAGCAGATTCCTTTGAGTGGTGGCAAGCTGAATATAGCTCTGCATGCCGATAATCTGCTTAATAAAAAATATTACGATCATACCAGCTATTACCGTCTCATTGATGTGCCTGAACCAGGCCGTAATGTATCACTGATGGTTGGACTGGAGTTTTAGCGGGCTTTGCCCATATTCTATAATTAAACATTTAAATAATTAGACAACGATGAAAAAGATTATCAATATGAGCCTGATGATGGCTCTCATGACCATACTCACACTTTCTTTCACTGCTTGTGGTAGTGATGACGATGATACAACCAAGCAGCCCGCACCGCAGATTACCCTCCACGAGGCTAATATCGAGGGAGATATCCTCTGCGTGCAGGCCGATGTAGTGGCTAATGGCCGCACTGCTGCCATTCTCCTTACTATTACGGACAAGAACGGTTCTGCTAAGGTTGCCTATCCTGTTACTGATAGCAAGTATATCGGTGTACTCAACATTGATGGCTTCCATGTTCATGTTGATATTGCAGGTAAGAATGTCGAAGAGGGCGACCTACTTAAGATGTCTGTTACAGATGCTGAAGGTCAGACGGTTACCGTACAGAAAGTCATCACTGCCGAAGAGGACGACGACGATGAAGAATAAAACAATTTAATATGATTAGAAATTCCATTTATGCTATCTTGCTGCTGTGCGCACTTAGTGCGTGCGGCAGCGATGATGACGAGCAGAGAGATATGCAACAGCCCGCCATCAGCGACCAAGGCATTACTGCCAATCCTATCGACTGCCAGCAATATCAGCGTGGCGACGTAATTCCCTTCCACTATCTGATGATTGACAATCAGGAACTGGGTGCCTACAACATCGAGATTCACAACAATTTCGATCATCATACTCACAGCACCACTGCTGCTGAGTGCCCTATGGATGCTCAGAAGCAACCGCAAAATCCCTGGGTCTATAATCGTGACTTTACGATTCCTGCTGGCCTGCGTAGCTATGATGCTCGCCATGAAATCCAGATTCCTGCTGACATTGATCCTGGTGACTACCATTTTATGGTACGCCTAACAGATCGTGCTGGTTGGCAGCAGCTACATGCTGTCGCTATAAAGATAGTGGAATAAAAAAAGAGGTCATAACGACCTCTTTTTTTGTGTGATCCGCTTGGGGCTCGTCATCGTGCTTGCGCGCTTCGACCTTCAGGTCGAAAAAACCTTGGGCTTGAGCCCCATTAATGAAAAAAGCATCCCGAAGGATGCTCTTGTGATCCGCTTGGGGCTCGAACCCAAGACCCCAACATTAAAAGTGTTGTGCTCTACCAACTGAGCTAGCGGATCAACCTTATTTGCTGAAAAGCGGGTGCAAAATTACGAATAAATTATGAAATAGCCAAATTTATTCTGTAGTTTTTTCATTTTTGGCCTTCTCCTCCTCAGCTATTGCCTGCATATAGCATTCACGACAGAGCGGTTCGTACTCTTGTGTCTCACCCAGCAGTACACGTTTGTCGTTCTGTACGGTGCGGTGGCTGACGTATGCTAGTGAGCCACACTTCACGCAGATGGCGTGCACCTTCGTCACGTCGTCGGCGATGGCACAGAGTGCTGGCATAGGACCAAAGGGCAGACCTTTGTAGTCCATGTCCAGTCCGGCAATTATGACGCGTACACCACGGTTTGCCAGTTCATTGCATACGCTGACCAGTCCTTCGTCGAAGAACTGTGCCTCGTCGATGCCTACTACGTCTATGTCGCTGCTGAGCAATAAGATGCTGGCTGATGAGTCAAGTGGGGTAGAGGGTATGGCATTATGGTCGTGGCTTACCACTTCTTCGTCGCTATAGCGAGTGTCTATAGCTGGTTTGAATATTTCCACCTTCTGCTTGGCAAACTGTGCACGACGCAGACGACGAATCAATTCTTCGGTTTTTCCGGAGAACATAGAGCCACATACTACTTCTATTCTTCCTGGGCGGCGTGTCTCGCCCGTTGTTGGATATGTAATCATGGTGCAAAAATACGAAAAAAAGTGAAAAGTGAAGAGTGAAAAGTGAAAAATTTGCTACCGCCTTATGGAATTAACCTTTTTTTGTTACCTTTGCAACTGCTATGGGAATATTATATATTGTACCCACGCCCGTAGGTAACATGGAAGACATGACGCTTCGGGCTATCCGCATCTTGAAGGAGGCTGATGTGGTGCTAGCTGAAGATACCCGTACATCAGGCATCTTGCTAAAGCATTTTGCTATCAAGCAGCACCTGCTGTCGCACCATAAATTTAATGAGCACGGTACTAGTGCTGCTGTGGTGGAGCGCTTGCAGGCTGGCCAGACTGTGGCACTTATCAGCGATGCCGGCACACCAGGCATCTCCGACCCGGGTTTCTTCCTGGTTCGTGAGGCTGTCAAGGCAGGAATAGAGGTGCAGACGCTGCCTGGTGCTACAGCCTTTGTCCCTGCATTGGTATCAAGTGGCTTGCCTTGTGACCGTTTTTGCTTCGAAGGCTTCCTACCACAGAAGAAGGGACGCCAGACCAAGTTGCAGAGTCTTGTAGATGAGGAGCGCACGATGGTGTTCTATGAGTCGCCCTACCGTGTACTGAAGACGTTACAGCAGTTTAGCGAGGTCTTTGGCCCTGATCGTCAGGTCAGCTGTTGTCGTGAAATCTCCAAGGTTCATGAGGAGAGCGTGCGCGGTACGCTGCAGGAGGTGATAGCTCATTTTCAGAAGCATGAGCCACGCGGTGAGTTTGTCATCGTACTGGCTGGAAAATCATAGTATTGAAATAACGTAAACCGAAATACCCAATAGAATGAAAAAGATGATGATTGCTGCCTTGTGCCTGATGGCGCTGACAGCATGTAATGAGAAAAGGAATAATGCTGCTGAGGATGCCCTTCTGCAGCAGCGTGACTCGCTGACACGTATCATTCAGCAGAAGGATAACGAGATTGACGATATGGTAGCCACGATGAACGATATTCAGGAGGGCTTCCGTGCCATTAACGAAGCTGAGCAGCGTGTCACCATTGCCAAGAATGGCGAGGGTGCTACGGCAGCAGAAGGCATCCGTGAGAATATGGAGTTCATCCAGAACCAGATGCAGCAGAACCGTGAACTTATCAGCAAGCTGCGCAACCAGTTGCGTCAGAGTTCGGTGAAGGCTGACCAGCTGCGTCGCACATTGGAGACGCTCTCCCAGCAGTTGGAAGAGAAGGATGTTAAGCTGCGTATGCTGCAGGCTGAACTGGAGGCCAAGGATGTACAGATTGGTGAATTGAACCAGCAGGTTACTACGCTGTCAGGCAATGTGAGCCATCTGCAGGAGGAGAGCAGCCAGAAGTCACAGACCATCAGCTCACAGGATAAGCAGCTGAATACAGCATGGTTTGTCTATGGCACCAAGAAGGAGCTGAAAGACCAGCGCATCATAGAAGATGGTAAAGTGCTGCGTTCTAACTTCAATCGTGAGTACTTTACCAAGATTGATATCCGTGTCGATAAGGAGATACGTCTGTATAGCCGTTCTGCCAAGGTGCTGACTGCTCATCCGCAGTCAAGCTACACCCTGCTGCAGGATGCCAATAAGCAGTATATTCTGCGCATCACTAATCCCCAGTTGTTCTGGTCAACCAGTAAATATCTGGTGGTGCTGGTAAAGTAAGGAATAAAAAAAGCGGGTTTTGAAAACCCGCTTTCTTTATTATTTGTTCATGTATTTCTTCTTGTTTTTGATGACCAGTCCCTTGTAGTTAGCATCTACCCGCTGACCAGCCATATTGTATGTAGCGTTGTTGGTAGCTGGTTCCTGGCCGTTGGCAATCTGCCTGATGCCTGTCTCCGTGTACTCCTCTACAGCTTTTATCACGTTTAGCTCCTTGATAAGGTTGTTGTTGAATACATTTGTGCCATACACACCTGTAACGGTAAAGAGTTTGCCGTCGAGCTGAGTACTGCTCTTCAGTCCAGTAGATATTCCGAAGTTACCTGCCCAGATACGTGCTTTGTTCTCGTCGCTATAGGCCCAATAGCCTGTCTCTCTCTTTATCTTCACACCTTTGACGACAACGAGGTCATTATAGTCGTCAGCAGAAAGCTCGTCGAATGCTACCTCACGAGGCTGTGCTTCATTGCCAGCCGTAATGTCCAGACCACTGGTGTTGGTCTCACCGTCTATTCCGACAAACTGTGGCACCTCATTATTGACCGAGTTCTTCAGGTAGAGCTTACCATTGATGATGTCGTTGTTCTTTACGTCCATCGTCACCTTGCTCACCAAGATGGTGCCCGACTGGTCGCGCAGGTATGTGTTCTGCTGCTTGTTCTTGGTATAGGTAAACAGCACCTGAGCATCCTCCAGCTTCAGCAATGCCTTCTCGCCATTCTCCAACTGCTTAAATTCGCTGATGTTATAGGATGGCATATTAACAACTGTTACCTTGCAGGTTGCCTCACAATTGTTGTCGCTCTTGGCTGTAATGTAGCAGGAGCCAGCCTTGACGCCTCTTACCAGACCGTTCTGGTCTACTGTGGCGATGGTTTTGTCGCTACTGTTCCATGTCAGCGTGTACTGTGCGTATGCAGGAGTAGGGGTCTCGACAAGTTGCACTGCCATGTCTACACCCACTGAAACCTCTTCCTCTAAGGTTAGTCCTGCCAGATGGTATTTATCGATAGTGAAAGTGATATTACCATCTAGAGTATTCTGTATATTGAATACTCCGAACTGGTTGTTCTTGCCCGTCCAAGTCTTCAGGTTGTAAGGCGTTGAGACGTTGGTAAGCTCATGAACCTTCTTTGAACCAGGGAAGGGATCCGAAGCAGACGATGTTGATTCTCCTCCTGCACGCAACAACACGTAGTAGTTGTGCTCAGGGTCGGCATTTACCTTATTTGCCTGCCATATTCCTTCGTTGCTGAGGTCTACGCGGTGTACCAGCATGCCGTCACCAGGTAGATAGGCATCCCACTTAAACTGGCTCCTCTGGCGATTCTCCAATAAGAAGAACTCTTTCGGCTCTGGCGTGTTCAGACGATAACCTTTCTGGCTGTTGAATAAAGGTTCCAGCGTATAATTTCCAGGCTGGCTAATTGTTTCAGGCTCGTCTGCAAATCCTACTGAGTAACGTTCGTAGAGTGAGTAGCCAGCTGGTGTAAAGGCATTGTCAAGATAGCATCCTGAATCCATCAACGACCAGTTACCAGGTGTAACACTCTGACCGTTCTCTTCGTAGTCAGCATCATAGAAGTCGGGTAGTCCTAATACGTGGCTGAATTCATGGCAGATAGTGCCGATACCGTCAATAAAAACAGTTTGAGGATTGGTGGTGTGGCCACACAGCTCCGTAGAGCTGGCATAGTCCCACAGCATTACTCCGTCTTTAAAAACATATGTGCGTTTATCTTCGTCAAAAATTACTGAGCGGTGAGGCCACCACAGATTTTCGTCATTTCCGCCATAATTGGCGCCATTTCCTGCCACTATGAAGAATACCAAGTCAACCATTCCGTCACCGTCACCATCGTAGTTCTTGAAGTTGACATTTGCGTCGGCTTGATTCAGCGCATCCACGAGTATTTTCCTGCACTTGCCATCATTCATATTAGCGTCATATTGGCTGTAGTTTACGGTGTAGGGGCCTACAACATCGAACTGTGGCTGGAACTTACCTTGCGAGTTGTCTGTGAAATAGTCACGCACACTACCGCTTCTCTGATTGTTGTCAAATCCCGTATAGTTCTGCTGGTTCACCATGTTGTTAATAATCGTAGGATAGTCTTCGCGTGAGAACTCCTTGTCGTTATACTGTATCAGGACGATCAGACCTTTAAAGTTCTCATAGTTTGTAGCGCGATTTCCCTGTGCACGTCGTTGGGCACCAATAGTCTCTACACGTTTCTTCATATTGGCAATGGCAGGTGTCATGTCTGGAGTTTGGAACTTCTTTATGTTCTGCAAGAAAGCCTGTTCGTTGGCCTTGCGCTCCTGAGCATTGTGTGCTACCATCTGTGTAGCCTTCAGTTCACCGTTTTTCTTCTCGGCATACACATAGAAGCCCTGTTGGTTCTTCACCACGCTATAACCATCTGTCGTGGTGTTGAAGTGCTGCCATTCGTCGCCGTGCAGTGTGATGGTCACTGTTGTTCCGTCGGGCTGAGTCACCTGTACAGGTTTTCTGTAGGCAGGTACTGCCATGCTGCTGGTAATTCCCAGTAGCATTGCCATTATAAGAATTGATAGTCTCTTCATTCTTTTAATTTTATTTTAGTTTCTGCCTTGCAAAATTACGCATATTTTTGCAGATAACCAAATGTTTTGCAATATTCTGTTCTCTGTACAGCTGTATCAGGCTGATACGTGTTTGTATTAGGCTGTCCTGTGTCTGTATCAGGCTGATACGTGTCTGTATTAGGCTGTCCTGTAACTGTATTAGCTGTTCTTTTGAGTCTTTTTAATGATTATGTCGGAAAAGAAATCGGGAGGGCAGTGATAGCTCTCCCGATTTTATGATAGCGTATGTAATATAGATTACTTAACGATGAACTTGTTACCGTTCTTAATGACGATACCCTTGTAGTTCTTGTCTACACGCTGACCTGCGAGGTTGAACATAGGAGTATTAGAGGTCTTCACAGTCTTGGTAGTTACCTCAATGCCAGTAACGGTACCCTGAGTAACGGTAACCTCCAACTGAGCACCCCACTGTTCGAATGTAAGTTTAGCAGCGCGACCTTCTACACCCTCTGGCAATGCGTCTGCATTGAATACCAAATCATAGCTAAATTCTGTCTCAGTGTAAGTTTCGTTTGCAAAACCAACTGTAAGCCAATCGGGAAGTGCCTCAGAATCCTCAGCTAACCACAATGCTGTTGTAGGATTACCGGTGGTCTCGTCATTTCCAGAGAACATGGGTTCAATGTGGATGCTTGCCTGTCCACCAGTTGTAGGAATTGTAACGCTTGTGTTGTCTTCTGTATGCAAGTAACCATACATCGCGCCTTTGAAGCTTACATATGGGTGTGAAAAGATCTTGAAGAATCCGTAAATAGCATCACTGCCTTCCTGTGTAAGATAAAGTGATGTGGTACTTACTGTGTTGACCATATCTCCTGAATATTCAATGATTGGCTTCGCGGTGAAAGTACCATTATTCCAGCCTTCGAATACAATAGCGAACTCGTCCTTAATCTGGATATAAGGCACAGCCTCGCTCAGTCCATCTTCATCTTCTACGCTGAACTCATTCCAGTTAAGTAAAGCCCAAACGTTACTTGCATCCTCTTCGTCAAGAGTGATATCATTTTTATCAACATCGGCCTGTGCGATAACATCACCCAGTGTGATTTTCAGAGTCTCGGGATCACGCGTAACCTTAACGATCTTACAAGTCAAGTTGAAATCGTCGGTCTTGGTGAATGAACCCACCCAAAGGCTTATACCCTCAAAGTAGAGTGGTGCAGCAGGCTTTCCTTGATAGAAGATGAGGCTAGACAAGTTGTATTCGTTAGAGTTGACAGTGGGTGTACCCATAAATGAGGCACTAGTTACACGGTTTGCTGGGTCACATTTTGTGATCTGAGCATATGTTTCATCACTATACTGGCTATCCATCTGACCGCCAACGAAAACGTATCCACCAGTCTTTCCTCTTCTTACACTCCACTGATATGGGTCAGACTCTTGTCCCATATATGATGCGGTCAGAATTGGCTGGAGGTAAACCTCGTTGGGGTTAGTGTTAATAGAGAAATTAGCAGTTGTAGCTGTTAGAGTTTCAGCTACCTCACCTGTTGAGTTGTCTAATTTGTCCATACTCCAGCTCCATGTGTCAACGGCATCCTGAGTATAATTTAAGTAGCTAGTCTCGGCATCAACGGGGATAAACATTTGAGAAGCATTAAATGAGTACCAAGAAGGAGAGATACCTTTATGCAGATAGAGACCATCTGGCTCATAGAATACTACAGGAACAGGTACTTGACCAGGGAGCACATATGAGATTTTTGAAATATATTCATAATAACCTGAATATGTTTCAAATGTAGGGTCAAAAGCCTTTGCAGTGAAGCCGCCATAAAGAATATCGTCCTCTGTTGAGATGCTACCATCCTCGTTTAATGTCATCGTGATGCTACCATCATCAGTTGCTCCGAGGAGGAATATATAATCATGGTATGCCTGACCTTGATATGTTCCCTCCTTTTCACCGATACATTGTGGAGCGATAGTGATAACATTGTTAGAGATGGTATACTCAACAGTGATATTAGTCAGGTCACCACCTAATTCTGGAATAACATTGGTGAAGAGTGTCTTATTACCATCAGTTGAAGATGTCATAGTCCATTTTGCATTACCACTGTCATTGTCAGTGCCGAAAGCATCGTATGAGGCCTGTACGGTTCCTGCTCTACGTGAAGATGCTTTGAAAGAACTCTTTCCATCCTTTATACCACGTGCGGCTTTTGCCAATTTACCGCTGATAAACGGAGTGAGTGAGAATTCGTAGTTCTTTGTGTCTTTGACAACCCTGCTTTCCTTCACCAGCTTCTTTTCTGTAGTTGGTGCTACAACAGTTTGGTGAGCATTCTTGCCTGTAAGATTTTTTTTGCTCAATAGTTGAGCATTAGCTGAAACTGCGATTACTGCAGCGGCAGCGAAAAGTAAAAACTTCTTCATAATCTTTTACTATTGGTTAATAACTATATTTATGTTCACACTAGTTCAATTTGAATGTCGTTCCACCATTGATGGCTTCAAACTGTCCTCCTGTTGGTAGGAAGTAGTTGTCTGGAGTCATCTTGTAGGTACCGCTGATTAAAGCAGCAAAGTCGCGACTGAGCTGTTCAAGATTGGTTGCCTTCTTCTTGATGGTCTCCATGTTCTTGTCAATCTTGTCCTCAGCAGTGCAGTTGATCGTCATCTGACCATATGCAGGGCGAGCCATTGTCATAGCAAGACCAGCGGTATTAGTCTTCGTCTTGGCGGTGTTAGTATAGAATGTCAATACAAGTCCAACGACGGTGTTGCTGCCGCTTGACTTACCGATACCGATGCTCTCCAATGACCAGTTAGCATTATGCTTCTTCAGCTCTTCATCAATCTGGCTGAAGAGGACAGCCTGCTCAGCAGTGAACAATGTGGCATCCATCTTCCATACGGCAGTGTGGTTAACGACGTAAGTATCCCAGCGAGCCTCTACCTTGACAGTACCATCCTCGTTCTTCAGGCAGGTTTTATCCTCAGAGAGTGTGAACTCGTGGAACTTGCAGCTGCCAATGCTGTCAGTATGCTCAGTACGGAAACCGTTGGGCGTAAAGACGCAAGCCAGTGAGTCAAGCTTCACACCTTTCTGCAGATCCTCTGTATAACGGAAACGACCGTTACGAAGACCAGAGAAATAGAGGGTGTCGTTGGCATTGTTGATAACGTAGTAGTCGTTGATGCTTGAGTTGGTGATGCTCTTCTTCATGGTCTCGGTGTCAGCAATGTAGTCTGCCCAAGAGCGGTCGCACTTAACCAGGCGTACCTCTGCTGAGTGGCGCTCACCACGCAGAATGATCTCGTTCTCTGTGTTTGACATTACTACGAAGTTGTGGTCACCTTGCATACCCTGACCGTCTTTCACCAGTGAATTAGGAGCAGCGTAGTAGGCTACAGGGTCAACGAAAGGAGTGAGCACGTCATTCCAAGTATTGAAGGCCAATACAGGACCGTCTTCCAGCAACAGGCTGTAGAGGCTGGTGGCCTCAGTGTACTTGTTGGCATTGCCATCGCGCAGATAGCGGTGGTTGCCAGCAACTGTCACCTTACCGTTCTTGTCGAACTTGGCAAAGAGGTTGAAACCCTCGAACTGTGCCACGCCAGTGCCACAGAAATACTGCATCACCCATCCATTCTCAGCAGAGCTGAGGTTGGTCTGAATCTGATCGATGGCATGTTCTACACGCAGCGATGCACTCTCATCGAAGTAGTCGTCTTCCTCAAAACGGCAGGAGGTGAACAGTGAGGCAATGCCGCAGCACACCATACCTGCAAGGAGGAATTTATTGAGATGTATCTTTTTCATATATCAGTCGTTTATTCAATTATCATTATCAAAACTTACTTCACGCCGTAGATAACCACCTTGTCAGAATGCAGATAGTTGTTGATGTTCTGCTGGCGGAGCTTAACCTCCTTGCGCAGCTCAAACAAGTGCAGTCCCCAACGGTCGGTATACCACTCAGTGGCAATATCCAGCTTCTTGAGGATGGAGTTCATACCAGCCAGGCTCTCATCAGTCTTATAAGGTACCCATGCGAGGAAGTCGCGGAAAGAGGTGAAACTCTGCAACTTGGTGTAGCGATACTTGTTGACATAAGCGGTCTTGGCCTTGTTCACTACCTGCTCAGTGTTGCGGAATACATCCAGTGCGATGCGGTCTGTTGCCTCATACTCGCCTGTAGTCTCGTTATATTCCTCCTCAGTATAGATGGTGAAATCGTTCCAGTGAGTGTTGGGGGCATCTACGTTGATGTCCAGTGAGTCAATCAGCTCATAGACACGCTCTTTGTCGCCAGCACGCAGGCCAGGGCAGCAAGCGTTGATGATACGGTTCATCCAGCGAGAATCGGTATCGGTGATGGTACAAGAGAGCGTCTCTACAAAGTCCTCATAGTTGGCAGAAGAGGCGTAGTGAGTGACATAACCCAGCTGGTGGGTAGTCAGTGAGTCACGCTTGTGCCAGTCGATAGGGTCGTATGTACCAGAGGTAACCTGTCCGAAAGTGATAGGATACGACTTGGTCTGGTGAAGAATGTGAGAGAACTCGTGGTGCATGGTGTGGAAGATGCGCTCGTTGAGAACCTCAATATCGTTGGCATCGTATACTACATCCTCAGACCAGGGCTTGATCTCATTCACGTTGTAGAGCGTAATCTTTACACCGCCAGATGCTGTTCCCAGCACCTCAGTACCCGTTGTGGGGCTATAACCTGTAGAACCAATGAAGTGGAACATACGAGGACCATAGCGCTTCATGAAGTCATCGCCTGCATACTCGCTATATACATCATAGAACAAGTAGCGGATGAAGTGAGCCAGCAACTGCGAACGTCCGTATTCAGCAGGGGTGAGCTGGAAATTCATGTCAGAGGCAGTGAAGTTGAACTTGTACTGAACCTCTACATTGTAGGGCTGCAGGAAGTTGTCATACAGCCACTGGTCGAATTCTACTGTACTTGCATTCTGATCAACTACGGCCATGTCGGTTTTGAAGATTGACTCAGTGAAGTCATCCTCGCTACGGCAGGCGCCGAGTGACAGCAATGATACTGCCATGCACAAAATATATAATTGCTTTTTCATCTTGTCTTGCTATTGGATTATTTAACTACTGAGTAACCTAATGTGCGCAGGTCGTTGCCATCGTTGGTGTCTAAAGAACGATCGTTAGAAGGATAACCTGCGTCAACGGCATTATAAGGAATCTGAACAACACGGCGTGGGTCGTTCCACTCCAGTACGTCGCAAGTAGCGTCATAGTCCTGTGGACCACGATAGATGTGCTTAACGGTGATACCGTAGCGCTTGATATCGAACCAGCGCAGACCCTCGAACATCGTCTCGATACGACGGAAGTGGAGAATACAGTTCAGCACGTTGAGGTCGTCGCCAGTGAGAACCTTGAACTCTGAGCTCATCTTGTCAGGATGCATGTCGTTGACAAAGATGTTGTCGTCGGCAGTACCTTTATACTTGTTATTGATATTGCTCTGAGTGAGATCGGTATCAATCATCTTTGAGGCTGTCCATGCACCCAAGTCCTGGATGGCGCCGGCTCTGTCACCTAAGTAGAGCTTGGCCTCAGCGCGGCAGAGCAGTGTCTCCTCAGCAGTGAATGGCTGGTAGATGATGTGTACATAGCCAATACCGGCAATCTTGTTGGTGTACTCGAAGTACTCATAGACGCGGAAGAGCCATGAGCCATACTCTGAACCAGCATTCCAACGGTAGATCTTACCATCGAAGGCTGGAATACGGCTGCTCCAGTTCGGGCCGCCACCCTCGTAGATGAGGTCCTTAGTAGCAGGAATATTGACTGTAGCCTCCTTACCTGTACGGGCCATCTTTACCTTTACATTCTTAGCACCGCTGTTAATAGCATAACGGCAGGCAGAGAGCATACGGTCTTGCAGTGAGAAAGTGGTGAGCAACAGGTAGTTGCAGGGTGCCTTCTCGTCGTTATAGTCGTTGAGCAGGGTGCTGATGGTGTTAGCACTCATCGAAGCCCACTTGCGCAATGAGGTGGCAGGGTTAGCACCCAGTGCCAGGTCTGCATACTTCAGACTGTTCTGATAGTCGCGCTTGAACAGATAGAAACGAGCTGCAAAAGCGTAAGCTGCATTGCGGTTGAAGTGATAAGCAGGTACAGTGTACTTAGAGTCATCAATCAGGTCGATACCCTCCTGGATGTCCTGCTCGATGAGCTTATATACCTCTGATACCTTCTTACGATACTCAGGCTTAGAGTAGTCTACGCGTACCACCTCTTCTACGGTAGTTACGTAAGGAATACCCCAGTCTTCAGCGCTCTTGGTCTCGTCCTTATAGGCCTCGGCAAACACATTGACGAGTACGAAGTGGAAGTAGGCACGCATGATGTGAGCCTCACCCCATGAGTGAGCCAGCTCGGGATCGTGAGCGGGGTCTGCACTCATCTCTTTCATAGCCTGAATAGCGTGGTTGGCAGTAGCAATGCCAAAGTAGTACTTATCCCAGATTTCCAGGGGAGTATCATCTTCTGAAGTGCTGTAGCTATTGATGTCTTCCCACTTGTATGCCTCCTCATGGAATAGGCTGTAGGCATCGTTGTGTGTGGCAGGAACTACCACGTTGTTATCGACAAGGTTATCGCCCATCAGCTCGCAGATAACTGCAGGAACTGAGCTGGGATAGCCTGAGGTGAGCAGATTTGCTACCTTATCGCTGCTGTCAATATGAATCCAGCGACTGTCTGGCTGTTCGTCCAGCTTATCTGAGCATGAAGCGAACAGCAAGCCTACTGCCATCATTGACAATCCGAATATATATTTCTTCATATCTATTATTTCTTATATTCTTAATACTTAACTTTACCTTAGAATCCCAGACGTACGGTAGCCGTAAACTGCTTAGAGATAGGTGTTGCTACACCACCAGAGTTGATGAACTCAGGATCCTGACCGTTCAGCTTCTTGTCAGCATAGAGCAGGCAGAGGTTGGTAGCAGACAGCTTGATAGAAGCAGTGTTGATAATCTTAGACTTCTGCAGCAGACCCTGAGGTAGGGTATAGGTTACTGCCAACTCCTTCAGACGAACGAAGTCACCCTTGGCAACACGCTCAGTAGAGTAGTTGTATACGTTGTAAGCAGTGCTCAGTGTGGTGCTACCGTAACGGTCGCGCTGGTTAACTGAAGCAATAGTAGGAATATTGGTCTTAGCCTCGTCGCCAGCCTGCATCCAACGGTTCTTGAACTCCTTAGGAAGTGAAGAAAGGTCGCTATAGCTTGAGCTGAATACGGGGTCGAGACGTACAACGTTACCACCAGAGTAGGTGATGAATACGTCGAGACTCAGCTTACCGAAATTCTTACCAGTAAAGGTGAAGGTGTTGCTCAGTGAACCATACCATGTAGGATCCTGAGGACCTTCGTAAACGAGGAAGTCTTCCAAGTTCTTTGTTTCCTGGATGTTTACATCACCGATGGTCTTCTCGCCCTTCTCGTTGATAACCATTGGCAGACCTTCCTCGTTGAGTCCTGCGAACTGATAGCTCCACAGAGTGCGTACGGGATAATCCTCCAAAGTAGGAATCATATAGGGGTTAGAAGAGTGCTGTCCAACGATGAGGTAGTAGGCGTTACAAGAGTTTTCCAGTGAGGTAACCTTGTTCTTAGCCAGTGAGTAGATGAAGTCGGTGCTCCACTTGAACTTTGGTGTCTGTATGTTGACAGTAGAAAGACCTACCTCAACACCATGAGAGCTCATGTCGGCCAGGTTGGCATACTTAGAGGTCTGACCACCAGCACCCTGTGTGTAAACCAGACCAATCAGGTCGTAGTTGTTACGCCAGTAGGTATCGAAGGTGATACCGATGCGGTCGTTCAAGAAACTCAGGTCAACACCAAGGTTCCACTCGTGCTTCTTCTCGAAAGTCAGCTCTGTATTAGCCAGATAGTCGATGTAAATCTCTGACTCTGAGGCAGAAGTGAAGGGACGCCATGCGTTGCGAGTCTTATAGATAACCTCAGCGTTGTTAACCCAAGAGGGACCTGTATCAGCAGTCAGCGAGTAGCTACCACGAAGCTTGAACTGTGACAGCCACTTGACATTCTGCATGAATGGCTCGTTGGTAACATCGTATGCCAGAGATACGTTCCAAGTAGGCAACCAGCGGCTGTTCTGTACCTTACCGAAGCGGTTGGTACCCTCATAACGGAATGTACCGTTGATAGTGTAACGCTTGTCAAAGCTATATACGAGTTGTCCGTAGTAAGCCAGTGTATTAGTAGTGGTAGAATATTCACCGAAATAGTCAGTGTTCTCCTCGTTACCCTGCTTCAGCCAGAGGTATGGAGTATAGACAATACCACCCATGTCATACATATAGCCCCAACCTGTCCAGTTGGTGGTGGTACGCTTTACTGAAGAGTACTCAGTACCAATCATGGCGTTAAGAGTGTGCTTCTCGGCATATACATCGCGGTAGTCAGCCATGAAGCGGTAGGTGTTTGAGCGCATGTTGTCATCATACTGATACTTGATACCTCCCTTTGGCAATACAGACTCAGGCAGAGCTTTGTCGTTGCTGGGGTCAGTATAAAGCAGTGGGTTGTTGTCGCGGATGGTAGAGTTGTCATCCTGCTGGTCAACACCGGCACGATAAGCGTTGGCCTGGTTTGACTTGTCCATCACATTATGCTGACGGCGAGAGTGGCTCATACGGGTAGAAATCAGTCCATTGATAGTAACCTTCTGGATGGGTTTCCACTCCAACTCTGCACGATACATCAACTCGTTGACATCATACTCCATGTAGTTGTAATCCAACTCGTTGAAGATGTTGAAGCCTGTGTAGAAACGAGTATATTTCGTGTTAGGATCCAGACAGCGGCTGGTGTTCAGCGCAAAACTGAATGGGTTGATATCGAAGTCACGGTTAACGGCACCAGTTACCACGTCGGTGGTCTGGTTCAGTGAACCAGGAGCCTCCTGGTTACGGTGGCTACCCTGGGCGGCCAGCTTGGCAGTCAGGTTCTTCAAAATATCATAAGAGATGTTACCGTTGAATGTGTAACGGTCTACCTTATTGCGGTTTACGTAATAACCGGGGTCATGCATCAGAGACATAGAGAAGTATGCCTGCATGCGATCTGTACCACCAGAGATGCTTACAGAGTGGTTCTGCTGAACATTGTTGGTGAAAAGCAGGTCGAACCAGTCTGTGTTGCGGAACTCGGCATCCTGCAGATAGCGGTTGCGAGCTGACTCAGTGTTCTCCAAACCATAGGTTCCTGTTGCGGGATCATACTTGCGCAACTGCTGGAACATATAGCCATAGACACCGGTATTCTTAGCATTCACCAGATTCTCCAGAGACAGCCAACCCTTGTCGGCCATTTCCTTGTAAACACCCATCATTTCCTGAGAGTTCATGATGTTATAGTCACGATAGCTGGGCTTCATGCGGGTAGAGAACTCACCCGTATAGTTGACAGAAGCACGACCCTTGCCACCCTTCTTGGTGGTGATAACAATCACACCAGCCATAGCGCGGGCACCATAAATAGAGGTAGCACTACCGTCTTTCAGAATGGTGAATGACTCGATATCGTCAGAGTTGAGTCCGGCTACGGCACTGGAAATCAGTGTCTTGGCATCACCTGATGCCAACTCGTCGGCACTAACATCTACGTTATCCTCGTAGATCACACCGTCAATCACCCAAAGAGGCTTTGAGTTACCGTAAATGGACGTAGCACCACGAACGCGAATCTTGGGCGCAGCACCAAATGAACCACTTACGTTTGTTACCTGAACACCTGCTACACGACCTTCCAGTGAGCGGCTAACGTCAGCCATACCTGCCAACTTAGCCTTGTCGGCATCAACTTTTGATGAAGCACCAGTGAAGAGACGCTTGTCTTGCTTCATCATACCAACGGCTACGACTTCTTGCAACTGAGTGGCGTCGGCTTGAAGAGTAACCTTCATGCCATTCTTGGCCTTTACAGTTTGCGAAACCATACCGACATAGCTTATCACAAGCTTCTTGCCCTCCTGCACGTTAATGCTGAAGTTACCATCAAGGTCGGTCTTTGTTCCCAGTTTTGAGCCTTGAATCATAACGGTAGCGCCGATACACGGCTCACCGTTATCCTCAAAGACAGTACCTGTAATCTTCTGCTGGGCAAACGCCATGCTCAGACTCATGAAGAGACAGGTGAGAAACATTGTCAGTCTTTTCTTCATAAATTCTTTATTCTCTTGTTATTTTTAAATGGTTATTTCATTTTTGTGATGGCTGCCTTTCTCAGTTAAGGATCGGGCTGTTTGCCAATTACCAAGTTGCTTTATATTATAATGTACGGGTACATTATTTTATTTCTCCCTTGTGTGTTGTGGTGTTCTAAAAACACCGGGGGATAATATTTGCAAGGTGCAAAGGTAATACTTTTGCGTTATTTTAGCAAATATTATTTTAAAAAATATGCATTTTGGCCTCATTTTTTAACTGATTGCCTGTTTTTTGTTCCATATTGTTGTAAATTGTGAGTTTGAACTGGTCAATTTGTAACAATTGAACTTCTTACGGAGGTTGTAAGACTGTATAAATATCGTATACAGATGTCAGTTTGATAGTAAAAACTTGGCTTTTGTTTACTTTTATTATGAAAAATGTCAATATTTAATGCAAAAAGATGCATTTTTTTACAATTTTGTTTGGCTTTAACAAATTTAAGTGGTATCTTTGCAGCCGAATTTTTAAAAAAAGTAAATAGTTCAATTTAAAACGCGTAACAAAAATCACTAATTAATTATATTTTTAGAGTGCTTATGAAAAATAGATTAACAATGTTGTTGACGATGTTGCTCCTCGTTGTTGGGGCTGCATTCTCACAATCGAAAGTTAATGGTACCGTAACCTCACAGGAAGACGGACAGCCCGTAGTCGGTGCTACTGTTCTTGTTGTAGGAACACAGACTGGTACTGTTACTGATGCAGACGGTAAGTTTGCGCTGACGGTTCCCGCCGGCAAGTCAACTCTGCGAATCACTTATGTAGGTATGGAACCCATCGAGGTTAGCGCACGCCAGAACATGAAGATTGTGCTGACCAGCGATAGCAAGGCCCTTGACGAGGTAATCGTTGTGGCTTTCGGTACCGCAAAGAAATCGGCATTTACCGGTTCTGCCAAGGTAGTGGGTGCTGCTGAGCTGTCACAGTCTCAGGTTACCAGTGTTACTAATGCACTGGCTGGTGCTGTTCCTGGTGTTCAGCTGTCATCTGCAAGTGGTGCTCCTGGTGAGACCTCTACCATCCGTATTCGTGGCTTCGGTTCACTGAATGCTGGTAAGGACCCATTGATTATTGTTGACGGCGCTCCTTATAGCGGTGACCTCGGCAACCTCAACCCCAACGACGTGGAGTCAATGACCGTCCTGAAGGACGCTGCCTCTAACGCCCTGTATGGTGCTCGTGGTGCTAACGGTGTCATCATGATCACTACTAAGAAAGCTAAGTACGGTGAGGCTAAGGTAACTCTCGATGCCAAGTATGGTTGGAACACCCGTGCCCTCCAGCACTATAAGACTATTGACAGCCCTGAGAAGTACTACGAGTTGCAGTATGGTGCAGTTCGTGACTACTATCTTAACCAGGGCATGAGCGAGGTTGATGCTTGGCAGAAGGCCAACGATAACCTGTTCGGTCCTGCTGCACAGGGCGGTCTGGGATACAACATCTGGACATATCCTGAGGGACAGTACCTGATTGGCCAGGATGGTAAGCTGAACCCCAACGCTACGCTGGGTCGTGTAATCGAGTATAAAGGTAATAAATATACAATCACTCCTGATGACTGGGAGGATGTAGGTACTCGCACTGGTATTCGTCAGGAGTACAACCTTTCTGTTAGCGCTTCAAGCGAGAAGACAAACTTCTATGCTTCATTAGGTTATCTGAATAACCAGGGTATTACTGAGAACTCTGACTTCAAGCGTTTCACTGGTCGTCTGCGTGCAGACTATCAGGCTAAGAAGTGGCTGAAGATTGGTGGAAACATGTCATACACCCGCTTCGATGGCAATTCACTGGGTAACAACGGTAGCAGCACCTCTACAGGTAACATCTGGGCTTTCACCAGCCAGATTGCTCCTATCTATCCTATCTGGGTGCGTGACGGAGAGGGTAACATCAAGGTTGACCAGTTCGGTAACCAGATTATGGACTATGGTACTGGTGCTACCTCTATTTATGACGATCCCGGTTTGACACGTCCTTTCATCGGTGATGCTAACCCTGTACAGGATGTTCGTTTAAATACACGTAATAACGAGGGTAACGCCCTTACTGCTAACGGTTTTGCTGATATTACCCTGATGCCTGGCTTGGTATTCACTGCCAACGCTACTGCAAACCTCGACGAGACTCGTATCACTTATGTATATAACCCGTACTACGGACAGTTCGATACGACTGGTGGTACAGTAAGTAAGTATCACACTCGTTCTTACGACTACAATGCTCAGCAGATTCTGAACTACACCACGACATTGGCTGATGTTCACAACCTGAACGTCATGTTAGGTCATGAGTACTTCGATCGTACCTATGCTCTGCTGTATGCAAGCAAGTCAAAGATGTTCTCTCAGGAGAATAAGGAGTTGGGTGGTGCTGTTGTTGACGGTCAGAGCGCTGACTCTTACAAGGAGCGCTACAACAACGAAGGTTGGTTTGCTCGTCTGCAGTACGACTACGATACTCGTTACTTCCTGTCTGCTTCACTTCGTCGTGATGCTTCTTCACGCTTCCATCCCGATCACCGTTGGGGTACGTTCTGGTCACTGGGCGGTGCCTGGTTGATGAACAAGGAGAAGTGGTTCAAGTCTTCATGGGTTGACGAGCTGAAGCTGAAGGCTTCTATCGGTTCACAGGGTAATGATAATATCTACCTGGATGATCAGCTGAACTCTTACCTGTACTCTGATACTTATGGTATTAGCAACTCTTCTGGTAACATGGGTACCGCCTTCAAAGAGAAGGGTTCTCAGGGTATTACTTGGGAGACTACTACCAACTTCAACATGGGCTTGGAGTTCACACTGTTCAAGAAGCTGACCGGTTCGTTGGAGTACTACTATCGTAAGACCACCGACATGCTGTTCCAGTTCTCTGTAGCTCCTTCACTGGGTTACTCACGCTACTTCGACAACGTAGGTGATATGTACAACACTGGTATCGAGCTCGACTTGAACTACAACATCCTGAATACCAAGAACGTAAACTGGAACCTGCACCTGAACTTCGCTACACTGAAGAACCGCATCACCAAGCTGGCTGATGACAAGAAGGTTTCTACAGTTTATGGTACCGACGGTACTGCTTACAAGGGTTACAAGGATCCTGACTATAGCTTCTATATCACCGAAGACCAGTCAATCTACACATGGTACATGAAGGACTATGCTGGTGTTGACCCTGCAGACGGACAGTCTATGTGGTATAAGAATGTATTCGACGCAGAGGGTAACTGGACAGGTCGTGAGACTACCAAGAAGTATGCTGACGCTGACTACTATGTAATCGGTGAGAGCACTGTTCCTCCTGTATATGGTGGTTTCGGTACCTCTATCGAGGCTTATGGTTTCGACTTCTCTATCAACTGTTCTTATCAGTTGGGTGGCAAGCAGTATGATGGTACCTATGCAACCTTCATGTCTTCACCAAACTCTAACCACGCAGGTTATCAGATTCATGAGGATATCCTCGATGCATGGACACCGGCTAATGCCTCTTCTGATATCCCCCGCTTCATGTTCAATGATCTCTACTCTTCATCAGCTTCTTCACGTTTCTTGACCAATGCAAGCTATCTGAACATTGAGAACATTAACTTTGGTTACACCTTCCCCGCCAAGTTGACTCGTAAGGCTATGATTGAGAAGCTGCGCCTGTATCTCACTTGTGAGAATGTCGCTTACTTCTCAAAGCGTAAGGGCTTCGACCCACGTCAGTCGTATGTTAACACGACTAATGCTACCCGCTACTCTCCTATGAGATCATTCTCAATTGGTGCTACGGTTACATTCTAAACGAAAGAAAAATAGAAAAGATATGAAAAAGATTAATAAAGTATATTCAGCGCTGGCCCTGACTGCTGCTTTTGCTTTGACAGGATGTATCGAGGAGACCTTCCCCGAGAGTTCTACGGCTACTGCAGATATGGTCTCTAAGTCTGCCAGTGCATTGGAAGGTGCTATCAATGGTATCTCTTCACAGATGACAAAGGGCTATCTGGTCTATGGTGAGCAGGTGAACGAGATTGATATGGCTCTGCCTTCTACCATGATTATCCAGTCAGAGCTGTTAGGCGATATGTATCCTGGTATCTCTGATAACGTAGGTTACGACTGGTATCGCCGTTACAATACTGTTCAGAACATCGACTCAAACACGGACTACTCATACGTTCCCTGGTTTACGTTGTATAAGTTCATCAAGTCTGCTAACGACGTAATCGGTGTTGTTGACATTGAGACTGCAGCTCCCGCTCAGAAGGCTTATGCTGGTATGGCTTACGCTTGCCGCGCTTATGAGTACTATCTGCTGACTGCTTTCTACGAGCCTGTTGAGAATATCTATACCGACGTTTCAGCTGTAAAGGGCCTCACTGTACCTTTCGTACTGGAGTCTACCACTGCTGAGCAGGCTAAGAACAATCCTCGTGTTCCACACGATGAGATGATTGCCTTCATCCTCTCTGACCTTGACAAGGCTGAGAAGTGTCTCGCTGACTATGAGAGCGACAACCGTCTGGCTCCAAACTTGGCTGTTGTATATGGTCTGAAGGCTAAGGTTTATCTGCTGAATGAGGACTATGCTAACGCTGCTAAGTATGCTGGTATGGCTATCGAGACTGCTACTACCGATATGAAGGCTAAGCCTATGACTGCTGCCGAGCTGGTAGATGAGAAGTCTGCATTCTCTAAGGCTACTTCTGGCTGGTTGTGGTATATCCACTACGATGCTGAGAACATGGGTAACCTGTGTAACTTCGTAGGTTGGATGTCTTGCGAGGCCGACTGGGGTTATGCTTCTCTGACACAGCCTGCTATCGATAAGTCACTCTACGACCACATGTCTGATACTGACTATCGTAAGGGTTGGTTCCTGAATCCTAAGAAGCTTGACTATGCTGAATACAAGACCAGCCGCGACAAGGCGTGGATTGATGCCGCTCCTGATTATGCTGCTATCAAGTTCCGTTGTATCGATGGTGACTACAAGACCTATAGCATCGGTGGTGCTTCAGACGTTCCTGTAATGCGTATTGAGGAGCTCTACCTGATCGAGGCTGAGGCCGTTGGTGCTTCTCAGGGTGTTGCAGCTGGTGTTGCTAAGCTGAACAGCTTCATGAAGAACTATCGCGATAAGAGCTACAACTACACAGGTTCAGACCTGCGCGCCTTCCAGCTGGAGGTTCTCACCCAGATGCGTATTGAAGGCTGGGGTGAGGGATGGGCATTCCCATCAGCTAAGCGCCTGAAGCCAGATGTAATTCAGAACTATGAGGGTACTAACGCTCCTACAGACGACTTCAAGATCAACTGTAAGGGTATTAAGCCTACTTGGACGCTGGTTATTCCTCAGGATGAGGTACAGTCAAACGTTGCTCTTCAGGGTAAGAACAATCCTAACCCCACTCAGTCTGTTGTAGGTCCTACTCCTATTGGCACCTTCGCTACAGCTAAATAAGAGATGCATGGTTAAATAACTGATTAAAGAAAGAAAATATGAAGAATATATTTAAATATGCCTATTCGCTTCTGGCAGGTGTAGTAGCTCTTACTGCTGTATCCTGCTCAGACAAGTACGAATACGACGGACGTGGCGCATGGGATGCTGCTGA
>JAILMS010000009.1 GCA_024692385.1 Prevotella sp.
CCAACCTGTTCGACCAAGAAAGGAGTTGGGAGTCTTATCTGGCAGAGGATGGGAAGCAAGTGACTCCCTCCAGTATAGCCCAATAGAAGAGAATCCAAGAATAAAGGAACCAGTGACAGCTGGCAATGATTTCTGGCAGCCCTACCGCTTCACCGGCAAGGAGCTTGACAAGCAGAATGGCTTGAACATGTACGACTTCGGTGCCAGATTGTTTGACGTGGCTGGAGTTCCTATGTGGACAAGCGTGGATCCGTTGGCAGAGAAGTACTACCCCTATACTCCTTATTCGTATTGTGCGGGAGATCCGGTTAATAAGTTTGATCCGGATGGAAAGGCTGTTTGGCTATTTGCTACAAAATTGCCAGGTGTTCATATTCCATTTGCGACTCATACATTTTTGGTTGTCACAGGAAAAAATGGAAAAGTGTTAAAATATGCGGCCTATGGTCCTCAAAACGGGAATCTTGTTGGTGACAAATTAGCAAAGATTCCCTACGAGCAGGATGTGCAAGTATATACAGACTATTTTAATTGTAAAGAAAATGAAAACCTTAAAGGAGAGCCACAGAAGGTAAATGTCCCAAAGGGCATGGAATCAGAACAGTTTGATAAGAAAGTTATGCAAACGATAAAAAGTTTTGGCAACAAAGATGGCATAACCTATAACATCTTTGGAGGCTCTGATGAAACTTCTGGCAATTGTAATACTTCTTCATCTACAATACTCATCAAATCTGGAGTTGGCAAGGAGGAAATGAAATCATTGGAAAGTAATATCGAAGGTATTAATAGTGGATTTCGAACCACGACTCCTAAGCCATGGACTGAGGAAGAACAAAAAAAAGCCTTGGAGGAAAAAGAACAGAATAACAAATTTAAAGCTCTATAAGATGAAAAAAATAATAACTTTCTATTTTTTATCTTGCCTTTCTATTATTCTGATATGGCTGGCAATAGATGTTTATGACATTGAAAGCAAAGATTTTAAATTTGGTTTTAACGTTTTAGCACTTGTCACTAGTACAATATATGCCCCAATATATACTATATCTGCTAGCATTCTGTACTATACCAAAGTCAATAAAACTATATTGTCAAATAAATGGTTCTGTGTCTTATATTGCATTTTCCCATTTCTCTGTTTTAAAATTCTTTATTTGATTTGTATTTATAGCGGTGTCAAGGTCGATTCTTCATTAGAATATAGCATTCCTATAATTTTCATAATTCAAAATGTCATCATAATCTTAAAGAGGCTGATATAGATATTTTATAACACTATAATTCCGTTATCGTTAAAATCAAGAAATCAATCACGGGGATCAATCACGGGGACAGGTTTGAAGTGAACCCCAAAGTTTGGACAGATTATACATTACTAAATGGCTGCGCCGAAAGGTGCGGCCATTTTTGATATAGGTCAAAAAGGTATCGATATACAGAAAATTCTCAATTCTCAATACATAATTCTCAATTAATAGTCGTAATTTTGCACTCGCAATCGTGAGGATTGTAGTTGTTTTCATTAGGTTAGTAGTTAAATTGATTTTTAAGGTAAAGATTATGTTATTAGATTTTCAAACAACGCTGTTGCTGACCTTAGTGGCTGTAGCCATGATATTAAGCGTGATTACGCTGGTCAATACCAACATGCGTTAATGAATAGAGCACGGAGTGAGTGATTCATACCGTGCTCTTTTTGTTTATAAAACCTAAAATATAGACTATTATGATATATTTAACTTAATAAAAGGTAGAAAATTGCTCAAATTTCGGGAATTGTGCGTAACTTTGCACGGAATTTTGGAAAAAAGACACATTTTGATGAAAAAGATCAAGACAACATACTTGCTGATAGCCATGCTCTTAGGAACATTGGCTTCATGTATCTCAAATGATGACGATACGGTGACACTCTACGACGATGCTGCCATCACCTACTTCTCGTTGGGTACAATGAACCGCTATGTTAACGGTGTGAAGAGCACCTACGCAGGTAGGGCATATCTCTTCCACATTGATCAGGCCACTCACACTATCTACAACACAGACTCACTGCCCGTAGGAACCGACGTGAAACACGTTATCTGCGCAATGAGCACCTATAACAACAGCAGACCTTTTGTTATCTCAGAAGATGCTACATACATGACCTACTATTCAGGTAGTGACAGCATCGACTTCACCAAGCCACGCACCTTCCGTGTCGTCTCCAGCAGTGGTAACGGTTATACGGACTATACCGTAAAAATCAACGTACACAAGGAGGATCCTAACGCTTTCGTTTGGGAGAAGATGGCTGACATCCCTGTTATGACAGGTCTCCGCACTATCGCCTACAAAGGCCGCATCTACGTTTTCGGTAACGAGGGTGGCGCTACAAAAGCATACTACACAGAGGACGGCAGCACATGGACCTCTACTGCACTGCCTACTATAGCCGATGCCAACGCCTGGCAGAATGCTGTAGCCAACGAAGACTCACTATACATCATGGACGGTACAACGGTGTATCGCTCACATGATGCAGCAACATGGAATAAGGACGAGAGCCTATTACCCGAGGGCATCACGCTGCAACGACTGCTGGGAGCCAGCACCACTGAGGTCTATGCACAGGCTACCAATGGTTCGCTGATTACCAAATACTGCGACGACCAGCTTCCCGCATGGATAGAAGCTGAGGACGAGACAGAGAGCAGATTCGATGACCTACCCTCACAGGACTTTACCATGGTGACATTCCCCATGAACCTGTCTGACAGTACAGACTATGTACTGATGGCTGGCAACAAGAAGACTGGCGACAATTGGAACAGCCACCTGTGGCGCCGCATTGTTGACTATAGTGAGACAGGTATAGAAAGTCTCCTGGTAGAGTATCTCAATACGCTGATTGAGGGCAAGAACGACTATCCTGAGTGGATACGCAAATGGACCTACCTTGATCGTGCCAACGACCATCGTTACGACCTGCCTGCACTGGAGAATATCCAAGTTGTCTGGTATGACGACGTACTGCTGGCATTTGGCGGGAAAGGTTTGAACGACAAAACGATAGACCCACTAAGAAAAATCTATAAGAGCCGCGACAACGGTATCACCTGGAAGGAAGATACCAGTTACAGCATGCCACCGGCAAAGGGCGATAGTACCTTTAACAGTGCCGCCACCAGCTTCTCAGCAACGACCATCGATGGTTACATCTGGATCGTATGTGCCGGAACTGGAGAGGTATGGCGCGGACGACTGAACAGAGTGGCGTGGGAGGATTGAGAGTTGAGAGTTGACAGTTGACAATTGAAAGTTGACAGTTGAAAGTTGACAGTTGATAATTAAGAGTTGAGAAAGGTCGTTGTTGCTATTCTGCTGATGCTGGCCGTAGGCGCTCAGGCGCAAACAGAGCCGGAATACCGACTGGAAGTCGGTGGAGGCATTGGTATGGCATCCTATGAGGGCGACTTCAATGGCAATATCTTCAAGAACCCACAGGCCACATTCTCGCTCTTAGCAAAATACAGATACAACCCACGCGTGGCAGTGGCCATGAACATTACCTACCTAAAGCTGAAAGGCTCGGCAAAGGACGTAACATCATACGTACCAGAGCAATGGCAAGACTATTCTTTTAAGCGGAAAACCGGTGATGTGGGAGTAAGACTGGAATATAACTTCTGGCCCTACGGCACAGGAATGGAATATAGAGGAGCCCAAAGGCTCACACCTTATATATTTATAGGTCTGGGAGCAACCGTCTACAAGACCGACAAGGCACAACTGGCTATGAATACGCCACTGGGCATTGGTGCAAAATATAAAGCCGACAACCGCGTGAATATCGCGCTGGAATGGGCGATGCACTTTACCAGTAGTGACCGTCTGGATGGTGTATCCGACCCCTATGGCATTAAGAGCTCTGGGCTCTTTAAGAATACCGACTGCTACAGCCATCTGCGACTGTCGGTGACCTATGATTTATGGGCGAAATGTAAAACTTGTCACAATGATAGAGACTAACAACATCCCCCAGCATATTGCCATCATCATGGACGGCAACGGACGCTGGGCCAACGAACGAGGCAAAGAGCGCAGCTACGGCCATCAGGCTGGAGTAGAAGCAGTGCGACGCATCACTACAGCATGCACCAATCTGGGAGTAAAATTCCTGACGCTCTATACTTTCTCTACCGAAAACTGGAATCGCCCTGCTGACGAGGTTTCGGCTCTGATGGGGTTGGTACTTACCTCACTTGAAGACGAAATCTTCATGAAGAATAATGTGCGCTTCCGCGTGATAGGTGACTTAAAGCGTCTGCCAGACGAAGTGCAGCAGAAACTGCATGAGACGGAGGAGCATACAGCCAAGAATGACTCGATGACAATGACGATAGCCCTGAGCTATTCTTCCCGCTGGGAGATTACCGAGGCTGTACGCCAAATCGTGACGGAAGTGCATGATATGGAAGAACTTCCAGAGAACATTCTCAAGAATTGGAAGACCGGAGGACTGAGAGCCGAGGATATTACCGAGGAGTTTATCAGTCAGCACATGCAGACGAATTTCATGCCAGATCCCGACCTGCTGATTCGTACAGGCGGCGAGGTACGCGTCTCAAACTATCTGCTGTGGCAGATTGCCTACTCAGAGCTGTACTTCTGCGATACCTACTGGCCCGACTTCGACGAAGCCGAACTGCAAAAGGCCATTGAGAGCTATCAGAAGCGTCAGCGCCGTTTCGGCAAAACAGAAGAACAAGTGGAAAGTGAGACCAAAGGTCTTTAGTGAATAGTGAATAACGAATAGTGAATAATTTGCTACCTCTAATGAAATATATGAATAAAAAAGTGAATAGAACGGTTTACTTACAGAGAGTGATGGTGCTGATAGCACTATTCACTATCCACTGTACCCTATTCACTAGCCACGCAGTGGCGCAAGATGTCATCGTCAACCCTAATATCTCGTATGCCGGCACTCCACGCCTGCTGGAGATTGGTGGATTGTCCGTAAAAGGCGTAGAAGGCTATGAAGATTATGTACTGACGGGACTGTCTGGCCTATCGGTAGGACAGGTAATTGACGTACCTGGCCCTGAGATTACCGAGGCTATTAAGCGCTACTGGAAGCATGGTCTGTTCTCAAATGCCTCTATCACTGCCGACTCTATCGTTGGCAACAAGGTATATCTCTGTATCCATCTGGCCACTCGCCCACGTGTCAGCACCATCAACTACTATGGTCTGAAGAAGAGTGAGAGAGAGGACATGGAGGCAAAACTTGGTATCATGAAGGGCAGTCAGATTACGCCCAACATGATTGACCGCGCACAGATTCTTGCCAAGAAATACTTCGATGACAAAGGTTATAAAAACGCTGAGATAAACATCACTCAACGCGACGATGTCACAGGAAAGAACGAAGTAATTCTCGACATCACCGTCGATAAGAAGTCGAAGATGAAGGTCAAGCAGCTGGTCTTCGAGGGCAACGAGAAACTGACGAAGAACAAGATTACCGGTTCGATTTTTAAAAAAGGTGCCTTCGGCAAGATTAATGAGGCTGGCAAACTGAAAAACATCTTTAAAGCCAAGAAGTTCACGCCAGAGCGTTATGACGAGGCTAAGGCTGCTCTTATCGAGAAATATAACGAGCTGGGTTACCGTGACGCTACTATTCTGGAAGACTCTACATGGACCATTGACGAGAAACACGTTGGCGTCTATGTAAAGGTGGAAGAGGGTGATCAATACTACATCCGCGACATCACGTGGGTGGGTAACACCGTAGTGACTACCGACTATCTGAACAGAGCGTTGGGCATGCAGAAAGGCGATGTCTACAACCAAAAGCAGATTAACAAACGTCTGAAGGAAGACGAGGATGCTGTTGGTAATTACTATTGGAACAATGGTTACCTGTTCTATAACCTCGAGCCTACGGAGATTAATATCGTGGGTGACAGTATCGACTTAGAAATGCGCATTCAGGAGGGTACACAGGCTCATATCAGCCATGTACGCATCTACGGTAACGACCGCCTGTATGAAGAGGTGGTACGCCGCGAATTGCGCACGAAGCCAGGTGACCTGTTCTCGAAGGATGCCATTCAGCGTTCAGCACGAGAAATCTCTACCACAGGATTCTTCGATCCCGAGAAGGTTAACCCCGATATCAAGCCTAACTACGATGATGGTACGGTAGATATCAACTGGGAGCTGGAGCAGAAGTCAAACGACCAGTTGGAGTTCTCACTGGGTTGGGGACAGACGGGTATCATCGGACGTATCGGTGTGAAGCTGAACAACTTCTCCATGCGTAACCTCTTCGGAAAGAATAAGATGCACCGTGGTATCATGCCTATCGGTGATGGTGAGCAGCTGTCGCTGTCGTTCCAGTCGAATGGTAGCTACTATAGCTCAGTATCTACTGGCTATTCAACGGGATGGTTTGGTGGTAAGCGCCCCAATGCACTTAGCATCAGCGCCTTCTACTCAAAGCAGAGCGACATCTCCAGCACCTACCGTAACTCGGCATGGATGAACAACTACTACAACTACTACGGAGGTTATGGCTCGTATAATAGCGGCTATTATGACTATACGTCGATGATGGACGATGACAAGTACATCAAGCTGTTTGGTGCAAGCATCGGTTGGGGTAAGCGTCTGCGCTGGCCTGACGACTACTTCCAGTTGTCGACACAGCTGTCCTACACACGCTATATGCTGCGTGACTGGAGCTACTTCCTGATCTCTAACGGTAACTGTAACAACATTAACCTGGGTGTAACGCTGTCACGTACATCAACAGATAACCAGCTATTCCCACGTCGTGGTTCAGAGTTCATGCTCTCAGTAACCATGACTCCACCCTGGTCACTGATGAACAACAAGGACTATGCTAATCTGGCAACATCAGAAACCTACCAGAGGAATATTGACCAGTATAATGCTGAACTGCAGGAGAAATACCGCTGGATTGAATACCATAAGTGGAAGTTTAAGTCAAGAACATTCACCGCTCTGACAGAAGGACAGAAATGTCTTGTTCTGATGACGCGTGTAGAACTCGGTCTGCTGGGCTCTTATAACAAATACAACAAATCACCATTTGAGACCTTCTATGTCGGTGGTGACGGTATGAGCGGCTATAGTTCAAGCTACGCTGAGGAGACCATCGGTCTGCGTGGTTATGAGAACGGTTCACTGACACCGTATCGTGCAGAGGGCTATGCCTACGACCGCTTTACACTGGAGCTGCGCTATCCACTGCTGCTTGGCAATACGACCATCTATGGTCTGGGATTCCTTGAGGGTGGTAACGCATGGACAGAGACCAAGCACTTCAATCCCTTCGATATCAAGCGCTCTGCTGGTGTCGGTGTGCGTATCTTCCTCCCAATGGTGGGTATGATGGGTATCGACTGGGCCTATGGTTTCGACAAGCCCTACGCTACCTCAAGCGCAAAGGGTGGCAGCCAGTTCCACTTCATCTTAGGACAAGAGTTCTGATGTAGGTGACAGTTGAAAGTTGACAGTTGACAGTTGACAGTTGACAGTTGACAGTTGACAGGTGACAGGTGACAGGTGACAGGTGACAGGTGACAGGTGACAGGTGAAAGTTAAGAGTTGCAAAAACTTGAAACCTTTGAGAAGTTTCCACGTCTAAGAGATATAAACCCATAAAAAAGAGACAAGGATGAAAAGATTATTATTGATAGCAAGTTTGGTGTTTGCCACGACCCTGTCGTTGCACGCACAGAAGTTCGCACTCGTTGACATGGACTATATCTTCAAGAATATACCCGCCTATGAGCGCGCTAACGAACAGCTGAACCAGATTTCCAAGAAATGGCAGGCTGAAGTGGAGGCTATTCAGATAGAGGCACAGACACTCTATAAGAACTATCAGAACGAGGTGGTATTCCTCTCTCAGGAACAGAAGAAAGCCAAACAGGAAGCTATTGTTGCCAAGGAGAAAGAGGCTGCCGACCTGAAGAAGAAATACTTTGGTCCAGAGGGTGAGCTCTTCAAGAAGCGTACAGCGCTGATGACACCCATTCAGGAAGAGGTATACAATGCAGTCAAAGACATTGCTGACCTTCGCGGCTACCAGCTTATCCTGGATCGTGCCAGCGACACAGGTATCATCTTCGGATCACCCAAGGTTGACATCTCTAACGAGGTACTGTCAAAGCTGGGATATAGCAATTGATTCTAGCCCCCTAAGTTAGGGGGCGACAGGGGTCTGAACAGGCTCATTATTGAAAATTAATAAACATAATGTATAACCGGGCGGTCGTTCAGACCCCCATCCCCCTAACTTAGGGGGCTAAAAACAAAAGAAAATGAAGAAACTAATTATCTGCGCTATTTGCGCACTCTGTGGTTTTACAACCGCTAATGCACAGAAGTTCGGACACGTCAACTCACAGGAGGTTATTCAGGCTATGCCAGAATTCGCCAAGGCACGTACCGAGATTGAGGCACTTACCAAGCAGTATGAGGCAGACCTGAAGGGCATGCAGGACGAGCTCCAGAAGAAGGCTGAGGCTTTCGACAAGGAGCAGGCTACTCTGCCCGATAACATCAAGCAGCGTCGTCAGACCGAACTGCAGGAAATGTACCAGAAGATTCAGCAGAGCTATCAAGACAACCAGCAGGCATTGGCCAAGGAGCAGTCAGACAAGATGCAGGCCATCACTGCTAAGGTACTTGACGCCATCAAGGCTGTCGGTCAGGCTGGCAGCTACGTATACATCATGGACGTCGCCGGTGGTATTCCCTATATCTCTACCACACTCTCTACCGACGTTACTGCCGATGTAAAGAAGAAGCTGGGTATCTAATTACTGGAACTTCAGAATAAACAACTCCCGCCCTTTTATGAGCGGGAGTTTTTGTATTTTCGCGTCTGCACAAATACGTTTTAGCCACTATGTCAAAAATCTTTAGTGCTAAATAAGGAAATATTTGGCTGTTTGGAAAATAATATGTATTTTTGCACACGATAATACTAAATGGTTAGAATTCATCTATATCTATTTAAAGGAATGAAAAAAACATTATTTATAGTACTCTTGGCTCTGCTGACAGCTATGCCTACGATGGCACAGAACGAGCTAAAGTTCGGTTATCTGAGTTATACGACTGTGCTTCAGAGCATGCCAGAATATGCAAAGATGCAAAACAGCATGTCGGAACTGCGTCAGAAGTATGAGGCTGAGCAAAAGCGCGTAGAGGATGACTTCAACAAGAAGTATGAGGAGTTTCTGGATGGCCAGAAAAGCTATCCGAAGACCATTCTGCAGAAGCGCCAGAGCGAACTTCAGGAGATGCTTGACAAGAACGTTGCTTTCAAGAAAGAAAGCCAACGTCTGCTGAGCCAGGCTGAACAGGATGCTATGGTATCTATCAGGGTACGCTTGACAGAGGTGCTTGACGCCATTGGCCGCGAGCGTGGCTATGCTTTCATCATTAACACCGACGAGAAAGGTGCTCTCTGGCTGAATCCTACCATGGGTGAGGACATCACAGCTATCGTCAAAGAACAACTGCTGAAATAATGCTTAGCCAGAAACCAGGCCCTATAGGCATCTTCGACAGCGGATATGGCGGACTAACCATCCTGCATGGCATCCGTCAGCTGCTTCCTGAGTACGACTATCTGTACTTAGGCGATAATGCGCGTACGCCATATGGTACACGCTCGTTTGAAGTAGTCTATGAGTTTACACGGCAGGCTGTAACGAAACTCTTTGAAATGGGGTGTCACCTGGTTATTCTGGGCTGTAATACAGCCTCAGCAAAGGCTTTACGCTCTATTCAACAGAATGACTTACCTAAACTTGACCCAAGCCGCAGGGTTTTAGGTGTTATCCGTCCCACTGCTGAAGTCATTGGCACCCTGACACACAACCGCCACGTCGGCATCTTCGCTACAGAGGGAACCATCAAGAGTGAGTCGTACAATCTGGAGATTCATAAATTGTATCCTGATATTCAAGTTAGCGGTGTCGCCTGTCCTTTCTGGGTACCATTGGTGGAGTATAATGAAGCTGACTCGCCAGGTGCTGATTATTTCGTCAAGAAGCGCATCGACCAGCTGTTACGTCTCGATCCGCAAATAGACACAATAATTCTCGGATGCACACACTACCCTCTCCTACTGCCTAAGATTCATAAATACATCCCCCGTGGCATTCGTATCATCTCGCAGGGAGAGTATGTAGCAAGCTCGCTACAACAGTATTTTCAGCGCCATCCAGATATGGAGCAGCGCTGCACGAAGCACGGCCAGACACGTTATCTGACCACAGAAAATCCTGAGAAATTCAAAGAACAAGCCCAACTCTTCCTCCACGAGACAATAGAGGTGGAAAACGTTACACTTGGTTAACGGTTAAAGGTTAACGGTTAACGGTTAGCGTAGCAAACGACGGGAGAAATAGCGTACGGGATACCATACGCTGAGGAATCCTACGGCAATGACTGTCAGGAAAATAAGGATGACATCCCACGGGTGTACACTCACAGGATAGGCATCAACGACAAAAGAACCTTCGCTATTGCCCAGTCGTACCAACCCAAACTCTTGTTGCAGCCAGCAGAGCAGCAATCCCAACAAGATGCCAATGACAGCACCCATAAATGAAATCAGACGGCCTTCAAAGAGGAAGATACGTGTAATCTGATGATCACTGGCTCCCAGATTGCGCAGGGTAACGACATCGTTACGCTTATCGATAATCAGCATAGACAAGGAGCCGATGATATTAAAGCAGGCAATAACGAGGATAAAAGTAAGGAAGATGTATGCCATCAACTTCTCCACTTTCATAATGCGGAAGGTATCATCCTGTTGCTCGTAGCGGTCTTGGACGTTGTAGCGACCATCTGCCAACTGTATCATCTTCTCTTTCACCGCCTCAAAATCACTTCCTGCACGCAGGCGGAGTTCTAACGATGACAAGCGGTTGGGCTGGTCAAACAACTGACGGGTAAATGCCAGCGACGTCAGAATATACTGTTTGTCATACTTTGACTGTTTGATGCAGAAGACAACACCAGGAGAATAGAGATCATCCTCCACGAAGCCATCGGTAGGATTGGCCAGATTCAGCTGTCCTTCACGACGCGGAGCATAAATCTTCAATGGATTCTGATAGGTATAGCCCAAACCCAACTGATAAGCTATACCTAAGCCAGGAATACCATAATGCATGTCTGCGGCATGAAGTTCGAAGGCTCCATCACCTTCCAGCACCTCACGGATATGCGTCAGCGAGTCGAAATTATCCTCTACGCCCTTTATCTTTACCATCATCTGGCGATTGCCATAGACGGCCAATGCCTGGTCTTCCAGACACTCTGTAGCCACCTCTACCTCGGGCAATTGGCGAATCTTTGTCAAGATAGGATCGTTGGCTAAAGCCGTCTTTCCTTTAATGGGCGTCACCTTCAGCTGGGGATCCATCTGCGTAAAGAACGACGCCACCAAATCATGGAATCCGTTAAACACCGACAGCGTGACAACAAGCGCCATAGCAGCGACAGCGACACCTATCACAGAGATGCCGCTGATAATGTTGATGGCGTGTGTCGACTTCTTGGAGAAGAGATAACGCTTAGCGATGTAGAATGGGAAGTTCATATTTCAGTTCGTTCAATATGACTTTTGTCACGACTCAACCAAACAAGCAAGCTTGATGGATTTCGCTGTTCCAAAAGTTCACTTCTTCAGCAGTTCGTCAATACGCTCGATATAGTCGAGTGAGTCATCGATAAAGAAGCGCAACTCAGGAACGATACGCATCTGATGACGGATACGAGTACCCAACTCATAACGTATCTGCTTCTCGTTGCGAGTGATGTTCTGCAAGAGCTCCTCACCACGCTCAGAGGGGAAGATGCTCAGGTAAGCCGTACAGATGCTCAGGTCTGGAGAAATCTTTGTTCGCGTCACACTAACCATCACACCATGCATGGCACGCGTCTGCTCCTGAAAGATCATCGAGAGTTCTTTCTGGAGCAGACGGGCAATCTTGTTTTGTCTTGTTTCTTGCATATATTACTTCTTGTTTTTCTTCTTGGGGGCAGGTGCAGGTTTAGCCTTCTGAACAGGCTTCACCTCTTCGGGAGCCTTTACCTCCTCCTTGGGAGCCTCGATTTCGAGCACCTCAACGTCGAAGATTAGAGTGCTATAGGGAGGAATATCTGCGCCAGCACCACGAGGGCCATAAGCCAGCTCCTGCGGAATGTACAGCTGCCACTTAGAACCTACGGGCATCATGCACAGAGCCTCTGTCCAACCCTTAATCACCTGATTCGGCGAGAATGTAACAGGATCACCGCCATGCTTATCGGTAGAGTCGAAGACTTTACCGTCAATGAGACGGCCCTCATACTTCACCTTCACCTTATCGGTAGCCTTGGCAATAGCACCGTCGCCCTGCTTCAGCACCTTATACTGCAGACCGCTGGGCAGCGTGATAACGCCTTCCTTCTGGGCATTCTCCTTCAAGAAGTCCATGCCAGCCTTCTTCAGTTTCTCCTCCTTAGCCTTGCGGATATCTGTAACGCGAGTGTTCAGGAATCTCTCAGCCTTCTGAGTCTTGAAGAGCACAGTATCACCACGCAGGGCATCGAACAGGCCCTGATAGGCCAGATGCAACTGCAATGAATCGGCAGAGCCCTCAACCTCCTTGCCCAGTCCTGCCAGGAAGCGGTCACGAACAATGTCAGCGAGTACATAACCAGCAGCATAGCTCAGCGAGTCGCTACCACTAACCAGCTGGACGGCATTCTTAGGAGCCTTTTTATTCTTTTTGCCTGCCTGTATGGTAGACAAAGAGGCACCCGCTACGAGAGCGAGTGCCACTATGATTAGTTTTTTCATTACTTCTTAGCGGGCTTAGCGTCTACTTCCAACAGCTCAATCTTGAAGATCAGCACAGAGAAAGGCTTGATATCAGTACCCTGCTGACGCTCACCATAAGCCAGCTCCTGGGGAATATAAACCTCCCAAGTAGAACCAGCAGGCATGTGAGTCAGAGCCTCAGTCCAACCCTTGATAACCTGGTTAGCACGGAAGTCAGTAGGCTGATTGCGCTTGTAGCTGCTATCAAATACCTTACCATCAAGGGTACGACCCTCATAGTGTACCTTTACGCGAGAAGTATCAGCAGGGATAGCACCGTTACCTTCCTTCAGCACCTTGTACTGTACGCCGCTGGGCAGAGTAACAACACCCTCAGCCTTTGCATTCTTGGCGAGGAATTCCTCACCAGCCTTCTTGTTGGCACCGAACTCCTTCTCCAGCACCTTGGCCTTGATGCTACGCATCATCTCCTGAGCCTTCATAGAAGCAGAGTCAACAGTCATCAGACCACCCTTACCAGTAGTACCAGCTACGAAACCAGCCATGAAGTTCTTCAGTGAAATAGTCTTGGTAGAGTCATCACCAAACAACTCGTGGTTGATGCCCTTTACCATCTGGTTGCTAATCTGCTGACCAATCTGAATACCTGCATAGTAAGCAGCCTTCTTCTTGTCGTCACCAGCGTTGGCACCCTCGTTCAGACCCTTAACAAACTCGTCGATGTAGGCGGTATCTACGCCCAGACGACCTACTAAATAATCCTTCAGACCCTGAGTCTGAGCCATACCGATAGCATAGCTGACAGTGTCGATGTCACTCTTCAGGTTAGCCTTTGGAGTTCCGTTGCCGCATGAATTCATCATGACAGCAGCAACTACTGCAAGAGCAGCAAAAGTAAATTTCTTCATTTTTGAATTAATATTTATTGTTTAGTATTTAATTTACATCACCTCAATCAGTTCTACATCAAAGATGAGCGCTGCGAAGGGAGGAATAGAAGCACCGGCACCACCCTCGCCATAAGCCAGGCGATAAGGGATGAAGAAACGGTACTTAGCACCCTCCTGCATCAGCTGCAGGCCCTCAGTCCAACCTGCAATCACCTGCTGCAGACCAAATACGGCAGGCTCACCACGCTGTACGCTGCTATCGAATACAGTACCATCGATAAGGAAGCCCTCATAATGACACTTTACAGAATCCTTGGCACTTGGCTTCTTACCGTTACCTTCCTTCAGCACCTGATACTGCAGACCGCTGGGCAGCGTGATCACGCCATCCTTCTTGGCATTCTCAGCCAGATACTTCTCACCAGCTTCCTTGGCCATCTTACCGGCCTCCTGACGCTGCTTGTTAATCTTCTCTTCCTGCTCAGCAAAGAAAGCCTGTACAATCTGCTGGGCCTCGCTGCTCTTTATCTTCAGCTCACTACCAGCCAAGACATCCTTGACAGCCTGAGCAAAATCGTCAATATTCAATGATGAGCCACCCATGTTTGCCAACTGGTGACCGATACCAATACCTAATGCGTAACTTACTTTATCCATGTTTTTTCTTTATATAATAATGTATATCTACTTAAAATCGGCTGCAAAGATACGAATAAGCGAGCAAAATACCAAATTAATTTGGATATTTTCAAGCGGGAGTATTTTCGGCGAAGCCAAAGATACGAATAATTCATAATTTTTAATTCATAAATCACAATTATTTTTGTATCTTTGCATCAAATTAACAAAAAACCTATTAGCATATGAAAAAGATTGTTGTATTAACTGGTGCCGGTATGTCTGTAGAAAGCGGTCTGAAGACCTTCCGCGATGCCGACGGTTTGTGGGAAGAATATCCCGTTCAGCAGGTGGCCACCCATGAGGGCTGGCTCAACGACCCTACCCTCGTTACCAACTTCTATAACATGCTGCGCAAAAAGTGCTGGGGAGTGAAGCCCAACGAGGGCCATCGCCTGGTAGCAGAATTAGAGAAGCAGTATGATGTAACGGTTGTTACGCAGAATGTAGATAATCTGCACGAGCAGGCTGGGTCTTCCAAGGTGATCCACCTGCATGGCGAACTGATGAAGGTCTGTTCGAGCAACGACCCTGACGATCCTCGCTATCAACAACTGCTGACACCTGAGAACTGCGAAGTAACGCCAGGAACTAAAGCTGGTGACGGATCGCTATTGCGCCCATTCATCGTCTTCTTTGGTGAGGCCGTTCCTATGATAACCGTAGCTGCTGAAGCTTGTCAGGATGCCGACATCTTTATCATTATCGGCACCTCGCTGGCAGTCTATCCTGCCGCTGGACTCATCCACTACGTCCGTCCCGGCGTTCCTGTTTATCTGATTGATCCCAACCCTATCAATACAGGCAGCCGTCACATCACCCAGATTCAGAAGGGTGCTTCAGCTGGTATGCGCGAGTTGAGTGAATTGCTGATGAAATAACTATAACGAGAAGATAATTATCACGTTAGAAAAAAACAGGGAAGCAATCTTCACAGACAGCTTCCCTCCGAGGAAAATGATAAATATAGATTAAAATTACTAGTTGTGTGCGATGCAAAGGTACAAAATATTTCGTTACTTGTATCTCCTCTGCCAAAAAAGTTTGCCGATTTTGAATTATTTAACTATACAAAGAAAGATTTTGTCGATAAATTACTCATTATCGGTTTTTTGTGCACCTTCTAACAGCTTTTCATACTCACCAGCAGTGGTCAAAATGCGTTCAGCTTCACGCAATGCCTTATCAGTACGCAGGCCCACCTGCATCTGTCCAGCCTGATAGTAGTATGCCGAAACGATATCCTGTTCTATCATCTGCTGAATCTCCTCACGGTGAGCATCCAGGTCACGTCCTAGATCGTGATGATCTATCTTCTTTTTCAATGCCTCAAACTCCTCTTTGGCATCTTCGTAGTAGCCCTCGAACTTTGCTGTTCTAATCAACTCATCAAACTGCTTCTTGCTCACCTGGTCATAGGTAAAGCCAGCATTGATGACACGCTGCTTGAAATCCTGATAGTCAGCATCTGTCAGACGGAAATCAGCAGCAGGTGCTAACGTAGGATGCTTCGATATATAGTCCACCACATAGTCGAACATTACCTCTGTAGAGTCTAAGCGGTCTAGATAAAGTGTGATATTCGCCATCGTGTCAGGTTTTACCACCACGTCAGGAGTGATTCCCTCCTTCATCTTGATGCCACGACCACTGGGCAGATAGTAGCGTGAGGTGGTCAACTTCAAATTAGCATTATAAGGCAGCTCTACGTTAGGAATCTGAACCAGTCCCTTACCATAGGTCTTCGTACCAATTACGACACCACGCTTCAGGTCCTGCAAGGCACCACTGGTAATCTC